>JBKPBS010000174.1:0-7297 GCA_046726915.1 Actinomycetota bacterium | reverse complement strand
CGGTCGTGCGCGTGGTAGAGCGCGTAGAACCCGACCCGGCCCTCGCGCGCGACGTACTTCTCGTTGACCTCGATCGCGCGCAGGTTCGACTCGAGCGTGCTCTTGTAGTCGCCGCACAGCACGTCGATGTGCGTCGGCATGTGCACGAGGTGACCGGCGTCCGGGACGAGCGAGCGCAACTCGTCGGCGACCGGCAGCGCCCGCTCGGGGAACGGCGACATCTCCATCAGGTGGACGTAGAGATGCATGAGTCCGGGGTGCGTGCGGCCGCCGGGCAGGTCGAGCGCCCGCTCGAGCACCTCCTTGGCCTCGAGCGTCGCCGCACCCTCGCACGGCAGGCCCGTGTAGCGGTCCCACAGCGCCCACGGCGTGAGATTCATCAGCGCGTCCGCGAACAGCGCCGCGACGTCGAGCTCGTCGGGATACGCGCGGTACACATCGCGCATCGCCTCGGCGTAGTCAGCGCTCCACGCGACCAGGTCGGCCGACGGGTCGTTGACCTGGTAGCGGCTGGCGAGCGCCTCGACGAGCGCCCGCTCGACCGGCGCGGCGCGCCCCGCGCACGCGCGCGCCGCCGCGACCTCGTCGCACGCCTTCGCGAGCGACGCCGCGAGGTCGACCGGGTCGAACGCCTCCCACTGCTTGTTGTAGTTCGGCCCGATCGCGTAGGCGATACCCCAGTGGGCCAGCGCGAAGCCGGGGTCGTGCTCGACCGCGTGCTCGAAGCATCGGACCGCCTCCTCGTGATGGAACGCATACGACCACACCAGTCCGCGGTCGAACCACGTCTGAGCGCTCGCCGAGGCCGTCGACGTCCCGCGCGCGTAGGTGCCGAGATCGAAGTAGGGCTCCATCGCTATCGCTCCCGTGGTGGACTCTCCTACGTTTCTACAGCCTCTGGCGCCCGGTTCCAACTAGGCGCTGGCCGCCAGGGCGCGCAGGTCGTGCAGCCGGGCCCGCAGACGATGGTCCACCCGCTGGCTCCGCTCCCGCGACTTTGCGATCGTCGCCGCTCGATCACCGACACGCTCACAAGGTGGCGGGCGCGGTAATGACGAACTGTCCCGTCATCGCGCGATTCTCGTGCTCGAGGATGTGGCAGTGGAACATGTAGGGGAGGTGTGGGCCGGCGTAGTCGCCGAACTCGGCGAGCAGGCGGACGCTGTCACCCGGAGGCATGTAGAACTTGAGCGACGACGGCACCGTCGCGCTGCCGACGTAGATCGCGCGGCGGCCGGCCGACCACCGGCATCGGCGACAACGAGCAGCAGCCGATCACGCCGCGGCACACCCCGGAGCGGAGCGTCGACTCGCTCCGGCATTCGGGACAGTCCCGAAGTCGAGGTCAGCCTCTCGGAAGCCGCTGGTGGTTCGAGGCAAGAGCGAGCGCGGGGGCCGCACGGCCCCCGCGCACACAAGGGACGAACACCGGGCGCCTGAGGAGTACTCCAAGGGCGTGGCGCAGGACCGCCTCCACGTGCTCGGGCGCGTGCAGCAGGTCGAGGTGTCGGGCCGCCGTTCATGCGCGTCCTACTGTTCGAGGAGACGACGCCGCTGGAGCCGGAGGTCGCGGATCTGTTCTTCTTCGCGCGCGGGGTCGGCGTGGTGCTCGCCGTGGAGTCTCGGGCGGGACAGAGCGCACGGAGCTGATCCGCTTCAAACAGCGGTAAGCAGGGCAACCACAGCAGGGCGTGTTCTTCGACGGTCTGGGAGACGAGCTGGAAGAGGGCCGGGTCAGACGTGCTTGACGACGTCGTCGAGCGGTCGTCGATCGGCGCGCTCGAGCCATTCCATGGCGGAATGCGCCTCCGGTTTCCTCGGGCGAGCCGGGTGGCCGAACGTCAAGACGATCGTGGGCTCCTGATCCGGCTCGAGGCCGAGCAGCGTCTTCACCTGCTCTCGGTCGTGCATCCCGTTCGGACACGAGCCGATACCCCCACTCCAGGCGGCCAGCATCATATTCTGGGCCACGCGCCCGGTGTCGAACCCTGCTTGCCGTCGGCCCCGGATTGCGATGACGACCACCAGCGGGGCGCCGCGGACGTTCGAGGGTTCGTAGACGGACTCGGCGACCTTGGCCCGCGCATCTTCGGACTCGACTACGAAGAAGTCCCAGGGCTGGCGGTTGGCGGCGCTGCCGGCGATCCGCCCCGCCTCGAGGATGAGCCGGACGAGTCCGGGATCGACCGGGCGATCAGCGTATTCGCGCACCTCCCGCTTGCTCGCGATCGTGAGGAAGGCGTCCATCTATCGAGCGTACGCGAAGGCGGGAATACGGTTAGCCGTAATTCGCACTGCAGCGATCCGAACCGCGAGACACCAGCTAGCCACATCCTCGGGACGCGCCTCTCTCGCAATCCTCGAGCTATGCAGACCCTCATCAGATCCGAAACCGACCGCGTCATCGGCGGCGTCGCAGGCGGGATCGCGCACCGGTTCGGCCTGAGCCCGACGCTCGTACGGGGGGCATGGGTGTTGTCCATTTTCTTCGGCGGCTTCGGCGTCCTGGCCTACCTGATTCTCTGGATAGCGCTGCCCACTCGCACGCCGCACACCCCCGCGACCCGAATCGCGGAGGAGCGCTATGCGCGCGGCGAGATCACCGCCGCAGAGCTCGAGCGCATCCGAAGCGACCTCCAGGCGGCGTCATGACGGCGTTGCCTCTGATTCCCGTCGGGCTCGGAGGCTTCGCGATCGCGTGGGGGTTCATGGGGATCGCGTTCTGGATTCTCGTGATCGCGCTGATCGTCTTCCTTGTGCGCGCGACGCGGTCGACCGCCGGCAATTCGGGAGTACCGGCCGTCCGCGTGCTGGAGGAGCGCTACGCGCGCGGGGAGATAAGCCGTGAGGACTTCATCGAACGCCGAGCCGTGCTCGGCGGGAAGTCCGGCGGCGTTGCGGAGAACGACTCTGAATCAGCTACGTAGCCTGCCTCACCGCTGAAGGACGGCCCGGGATCGCGGGAATGTCATCCACCTCAACCAGAACATCCGGCCGAGCGGATCTGCGCGGCTGGTCGCGAGGCGGTCGAAAGTCAGATTTGAGAACCTGAGGTCAAACGCCAGACCGCACCAGCGAGGAGCGTCATGTCCACCAACGTGCCGACTAAAGAGACCGCGCCGCCCGAGGCGCCCACCGTTCCGCCCCGGCCAGCCGACGAGCTGGTGGCCTCGCTCGCAGAACGGGTCGGTGGCCGGATGTCCGCCTCAACCGTGTTTGCGCCGCCGGTCGAGCGCGACGGGATCACGGTCATTCCCGTCGCGACCGCGCGCTTCGTCGTCGGCGGCGGGAGCGGATCGGATCCCGAGAAGGGCCAGGAGGGCGGCGGTGGTGGCGGCCTCGGCCGGGTGGCGCCGGCCGGCTACATAGAGCTGAAGGACGGCCGCAGCCGATTCGTCCCGATCGTCAATCCGGCCCGAATGGCGCTGGCTGCACTCGCGGCGATGGCCGTGTGCGCGGCGGCGAGCAGCATGCTCCTTCCGCGCCGAACGCCGCGGCGTATCAGCCCGCCCTGGCGCTGAGACGCGCGCCGCATCGGTTCCGCCGCGTCTGAGTCAACCGAGATGTCGAGGTCAGAGGGTCACGCCGGGGATCGGACCCGGCCGTTTCCGAGTTGGCGCTTTCGCAAATGCGGCCACGGCATCGGTTGCCGGAGTGATGAGCTTCGGGTTGTCGTAGAAGTCGATCCGCCCCTGCGACCGGAGCCAAGCTCTTGCTTTGGAGTTGCCCCGTTTTTGGAGGACACTTGAGCGCTTCCGGTCGTAAGCCGGGGAAGTGAGGTTCAGGTGCCGAGAACGAGGCCGCCGTATCCGGAGGAGTTCCGTCGAGAGGCGATCAAGCTCGCGTTGCTGGGCGATAAGCCGCAGCGTCAGCTGGCCCAAGATCTCGGGATCTCCGACGTCACGTTGCGCAACTGGATCAAGCAGTGGAGGGCCGAGCGGGGCGAGCGTCCCCGCGGCCTGAGTAGCGATCAGCGGGAGGAGCTGCGGCGGCTGCGTGACGAGAACGCCAAGCCTGGTGGCCACCCAGCGCATCGCGCCAACCACCCCGATGTCGGGGTCCTCGTCCTCTCCGAGTACGTCGAGCCCAGCTACGCAATGCGACTGCTCGAAGAGCACCCCGAACGGGTCGGCTACCTGCTCAAGCAGCGCATCTTCGACGTCGCGGGTCCTCGTCGACGCGCTGCGCCGCGTCGACGACGGCGAGACCGTCGTCGACCCGACTATCGTCGCGCGCCTGTTCAGACGACGCCGCAGGGAAGACCCGCTCGCCGAGCTGACCGAGCGCGAGCGCGAGGTGCTCGCCCTGGTCGCCGAAGGCCTCTCCAACTGCGCGATCGCCGGCCGCCTGTTCGTCACCGAGCGCACAGTCGAGGCGCACGTCAAGCAGATCTTCCTCAAGCTCACCCTCGATCTGAACCCTGATTCGCACCGCCGTGTGCTCGCCGTGCTCGCCTACGTGCGCGGCGAGGGCTCGACCTAGGCCACCGCCTTGTGGCTCGCCCCAACGAGGACGCACGAGATTCCCGTGCCTCCACGAAGCCGTGACTGTGGCCTCCCCTGTTTCCCGTGCGCGCACCCGGCCGTAGCGTCGGCCTACCACTGCATCCACCGACATGAGGAGGAGCCATGCGCAGGCTGATCACCGGAGCGCTGGCCGGGCTACTGACGCTCGTGGCCGCGAGCGCCACGCCGGCCGCCGCGAAGCCACCCGGGCCGAACGGGCAGATCGTATTCGGCCGCTTCGATCCACTGCTGGACGGCAAGGTCCTCTACACCGTCAACCCGGACGGCAGCCACGAGCGGCAGTTGCTGCCCCTGCCGTTCGACTGTGCGCGCTGGTCGCCTGACGGCACGCAGATCGCCACGTGCGGCGGCCCGGACGGGAGCTCGAGCGCCCTCATCGATCCCGACAACGGCAGCTACCGCGAGCTCTTCTCGCCAGATCCCACGCTGTTCCTCGCGTGCTTCGTGTGGTCGCCCGACGCCCAGCGGCTCGCCTGCGAGTCGTACGAAAAGCCACTCGACCCGAAGCGCGACGGCATCTACTCGATCCGCTCATCCGACGGCGGCGGCCTGACGCGCATCACCTCGAACCCGGACGGCCATGACGAGCCGGGCGACTACTCGCCGAACGGCAAGCGCCTCATGTTCGCTCGCTCTGACCAGGACGGCGATCCGATCGCTCTCTACGTCGCCAACGTCAACGGCGGCGGTGTGCGGCCGCTCACGCCAGCGGGGACGCTCTTCAGCTCCCCTGGCGACTGGTCGCCGCAGCGCAACGAGATTGTCTTCTCGCAACACGTCACCCCCGACGCCCGCAGCTCGATCTGGGTCGTCCATGCCAACGGCACGGGGCTGCACGAGATTCCGGTGCAAACACAGCCGGCCTGCGGCGGCGCCATCGCCGATCCCAGCTCCCAAGGCTGCTTCCAGCCCCGCTGGTCGCCCGACGGCACGCGAATCGTCTTCGCCCGAGGCACCTCCGGCGACAACGACAGCAACATCTACACGGTCAACGCCGACGGCACCGACCTCACCCAGGTCACGCACGGGGGCCGCGACCAGGGCCCCGACTGGGGCACCCATCCGCTCGGCGGATAGCGCGCGGCCATGCAAAGAGAGCCTCTCAGGGGTCTCCCTCTGCGCGCTGCCCGAGGAGCCTGCCGCTCTCCTCCGGGAGTGAGAGATCGGGCCAAAGACGCCGTTCTTTGGCCCGATCTCAGCGCGAATGAGTGGAAACGGGCCGAAAACCGACGTCTCCGACCAGGTTGTCAGGAGCGCCCCGGTTCGAGTCGTGTCAGTCGGCTTAGCCGTTCACGCACATCGCCGCGAGGTCCGGCCCGTATGCAGCGAGGGTGAGCACGCGGCATCGGATCCTGGGATCGATGTACTGGCTGGTCTGGTGCGCGCCGGAAGCGACGACGTTCACGTCTCGGCGTCGATGCATATCCGCTGGGCGGCGATGGGCCGGTCGACCGACGCGCCGGGCGTCGCCGCCCGCCGCGGGCTGAGTCCCTTTCGCATCGCCCATACAACCGCTTGGGAGTCGACGCCCGGTGCGACCTCTGGACGCAGTGCGGCGCCTTTCGTCGGCATCCCGCTCGGCTTGGGCATCGGCTGGGCGCTGCTCGACAGCCTGCGCCTCGGTCTGCTCCTCGCCGGCGCAGGTGCGCTGATCGCCGGATGGCACGACCGGGTCGGTGCATCACTCCTGGCCGTGGAACGCCATGCCCACGACGCTGTCGAGGAGCCGCAGGTGGCAGAGCGTCCGGAGGTAGCGCACCAACCGCCGGGAGGCACGCCGCGGAGTTCGCGAGGGGTCCAGTGAAGCTGGCGCTCGCCGCGGTCGTATGCGGTGTTGCCGCGGCCGTCGTCGGGCTCCGGCGCGGCGACGGTCACGGATCGATCGCCGTCGTCGGATTCGTCGCGATCGTCGTGTTCGTGGCGTGGAGGGTCATACGGATCACGGAGGCCCAGCTACCGCCGTAGCAGCGCAAGTCACGGCCCAGTCCGGGTTGCTGAAGAAGACCTTGGTGGTCGCCGCGACGGCGCGCCCTCGCGGCGAGCTAGCACCGCCACGAAAGATTCGTGCCAGCACGTAGCGACGACTGTTGCTGGCCTCGTTTCGGAGCAGAGCGGGCGGGCGTAGCGTCGGCCACAAGGTCGAACTACGAAGGGAGCCACCATGCGAAAGCCAGCAGCACTCGCCACCGCGGTGGTGTCGCTCGCGTTGGTTGCGCCGGTCTCGGCCGCACCCGACGCCGAGCACTCGAGCTGCGAGGCGATCTTGAGCTCACCGGATGCGCACGTCCAGATACGGGACGACGTGGCCCGCGAGGTCGCCGCCGAGGACTTCCCGCCCGGTGACCTCTACAGCGTCGCGGCGCGGGCGACAGGGACGACGGAAGCAGAGTGCGAAGCGGCCCTCAGCCCGGACAGCGACTAGCAGCCGCGGGGAGAGGAGGGGCCCCACCGCTCCTCCTCTACCAGGCGAACCCGGCTAGTGTCACCCGTCCGGCGAGATTCCCGCCACCGACGACGAGATCAGGACGTGAGCCGATGTGGAAGACCACCAAGCGCGTGGTTGTGCCACTGCTGGCCGCCTTGGTAGCTGGCCCGCTGGCCGCGGGGTGCAGTCTTGGCGGCGGGGACCATGCGGCCGACAAGGCGGGGGGTTCGAACGAGCCGGTCGTGCTGCGCCTTGCCTATGCATACGGCGCACGCGAGGGACAGCCAGACGAGCCGATGCTCCGTGATTTCGCAAAGCGAGTGGCCGAGCTGTCGCACGGTGAACT
>JBKPBS010000173.1:0-30802 GCA_046726915.1 Actinomycetota bacterium | reverse complement strand
CCGGCGGGCCGTCGGAGATGATCGCCACCCAGCCGGTGCCCGTCAGGGCCATGTTGAACAGCCCACCGCCCATGAAGCCGGACACGCCCTCGACTCGCTTGATGTCCCAGTCGATCCCGGCGTCGAATGCCAGCAGGTTCGTGCCGTTTACCGTGATCGCGTCGTTCTCCAGGTAGAGCAGGTGGATGTCCTGCGCGGTGTCCGCGAGGAAGACCTCGCCGGTGCCGGACATCTTCATGAGCGTCGTGCCCTCGCCCGAGACCGCCTTCTTGACCATCCGGCTGAGACCGCCGGTACCGGCGTGCTCGAACGACACGTCGCCCTGATAGGCGACCATCGCACCGGCCTTCGCCTGGATCGTCACCTGGTTCAGGCTTACTTTCAGCAGCTTCGAGTTCTGGAGCGCGAACGGCTGCTGCGACTGCGTCTCCTGGAACTCACCAAGGGTGCTTTGCACCTGGCCTCCTTCGATTTCGTCGGGTGAGGAAAGACTCTACGGCGGATCGATGCGCCGCAGCGGCCGAGCGCGCTGGTTACGTCCCGGTGCCGTTCGCCGGCGCCGCGCCGGCCGCCGCCGGCTCCTCTTCCTCGCCCGTCTCGATCACCGACTCCACCGAGGTGCTGCGGAGACCGTCGGACGACACGAGCAGCTTGAAGTCGTGCGGATGGGTCGCGGCCTTGAGCGCGTCCTTCATCGAGACGCGGCCCTGCTGCACGTGGTAGAGCAGCGCCTGGTCGAACGTCTGCATCCCGTAGTAGGCGCCCTCGGAGATGACCTCCGGGAGCTTTCCGGTCTCCTCCGGGTTGGTGATCATGTCGCGCACGCGGCCCGTCATCCGCAGGATCTCGCAGGTGGCGACGCGTCCGTTCCCGTCTGGCGTCGGCACGAGCCGCTGTGAGATCACGGCCTTGAGCGTTCCCGCGAGCATCGCGCGGGCCTGGCGCTGCTCGGACTGGGGGAAGAAGTCGATGATGCGGTTCACCGACTCGGCGGCGTCCACGGTGTGGATCGTCGACAGCACGAGGTGGCCGGTCTCGGCCGCGGACAGCGCGGTGCGGACCGTCTCCTCGTCGCGCATCTCGCCGACCAGGATCACGTCCGGGTCCTGGCGCAGCACGCGGCGCAGGGCGCGGGCGAACGAGGCTGTGTCCTCGCCGACCTCGCGCTGGTTGATGATGGAGTTCTTGTCGCGGTGGAGGAACTCGACCGGGTCCTCGATCGTGACGATGTGCTTCGCGTAGCCGGTGTTGATGTGGTCGATCATCGCCGCAAGCGTCGTCGACTTACCGGAACCGGTGGTGCCGGTGAGCAGGATGAGCCCGCGCTCCTCGTCGGCGATCTCGTCGATCACCGGCGGCAGCAGCAGCTCCTCCACGGTCTTGATCTCGAACGGGATCGCGCGGCAGACGAGCGAGACCGAGCCACGCTGCACGAACGCGTTGACGCGGAAGCGGGCGACGCCCGGCACCGAGTACGAGAAGTCCACCTCGCGCTCGTTGCGGAACGCCTCGAGCTTCGCCTCGTCCGTGAGCATGTGGAAGAGGGTGGCCTCGGTGTCCTCGGGACGGAGCTGCTCGGAGCCCTCGATGGGCACGAGCTTGCCGTACTGGCGGATGATGGGCTGGGAGGGGACCTTGAGATGGAGGTCGGAGGCCTCCTTCTCGATAACGGTCATCAGGGCAGCGTCGACGTCGAACATAGTCTGTGAATCGACAGCCGAGCGCCCTTCTTGAGGGCTGAAGGCCTATTTGGACGCCCCTTTTCGGGCCGTGCAGGCCGGAAGCCCGTTGCTAAGCGACGTCGCGGAGCTTTTGCGCTTCCGCCAGCGACTGGAGCTTCTTCAGCGACTGATTCTCGATCTGGCGGATGCGCTCCCGCGTGACGTTGAAGGTGCGGCCGACCTCGTCGAGGGTGCGCGGGTGCTCGCCGCCGAGCCCGTAGCGGAGCTCGAGCACGCGGCGCTCGCGGTAGGAGAGGTTCTCGAGCGCCTCGCGGAGCGCCTCCTTGGTGAGGATCTCCGCCGCGCGCTCGTAGGGCGACTCGGCCCGCTCGTCGGCGATGAACTGGCCGAACTCGGACTCCTCCTCGTCGCCGACCGGCTTCTCGAGCGAGACCGGCGCCTGGGCGGAGCGCTTGATCGACTCGACCTCTTCGGGCTCGATGCCGGTGTGCTCGGCGATCTCCTCGGGGGTCGGCTCGCGGCCCAGCTCGGTGACGAGCTTGCGCTCGGCACGGCCGATCTTGTTGAGCTTCTCGACCACGTGCACCGGGATGCGGATCGTGCGCGCCTTGTCGGCGAGCGCGCGGGCGATCGCCTGGCGAATCCACCAGGTCGCGTAGGTCGAGAACTTGAAGCCCTTGCGGTAGTCGAACTTCTCCGCGGCGCGAACCAGGCCGAGCGTGCCCTCCTGGATCAGGTCGAGGAAGGGCAGCCCCTGGTTGCGGTAGTTCTTCGCGATCGATACGACCAGGCGCAGGTTCGACTCGACCATCTTCTGCTTGGCGTCGAGGTCGCCGCGCTCGATGCGCTTCGCGAGGTCGACCTCCTCCTGGGCCGTGAGCAGCCGCACCTTGCCGATGTCCTTCAGGAACAGCTGAAGGGAGTCGGTCGTCATGTCCGGCTTGAGGTCGATCGTGGCCTTCTTGCGCCGGCTGCGGCGGTCGACGGCGCGCTCGACCTCGGGCGCCGAATGGGTCGGGTCGTCCTCGACCAGCTCGATCTCGGACTTCTCGAAGTAGCCGTGGAGCTCCTCGATGTCGCCCTCGTCGAGCTCGACTTCGGCAAGAGCGGTGGCGACCTCGGCATAGGTGAGGACGCCGGTCGCCTGACCCTTCACGACGAGGAGCTTTACCTCCTCAAGCTCTTGCAGATCGGCTACAGACATCCCTTTCCTTACGGCGCGCAGGGCCCAGCGCCAGGGCGCCGGGCCCAATCAAACAGACGATGTAGACAGTAACGCTACAGATAGTGAAGTCAAGCGGCCCAAAGCGCAATTTCCACTGACTTGCCAGTCAACCAGTTGATCTATCTATGACTGTATCGACCGCGGTTACAGGTCCGGTGTACCCAGAACGGGCGCTACTAGAATCACCGTCCATGACGGACGAGGGAGGAGTGCTCGGGAACCTGCCGAACTCGCGGCCCGGAAAGCGGAGCGCGAAGCGCGAAAGGCCAGCCAAGGCGGCGCGCACTTCGACAGCCAAGCGCGCGAGCGCGAAGCCGGGCGCCGCCGCGGCGGGCGCTGCGAGACCACGCCGGCGAACGACGGCGGTGAAGCGCGGCGGTACCGCGGACGGTGTCGATCCAGTGCGCGAGCCGGAGCCGTCGGGGGATGCCGTGAGTGCTGTCGTTCGTACCGCAGCGGGCCTTGCGGCGACCGGTGTCAAGGTCGCCGGCGCCATCACTCAGGAGCTGCTGCGGCGGCTCCCGCGGCCGTAACGGTCACCGCCAGAGAAGACCCGGGCTACTCCGCTCCGGGGAACGGTGCGTTTTCGAGGTATGCTGGCGCGGATGCCCTCCGGCGCGAAGCAGTCGCCTCGCTGCCTGATTGTGGATGACCATCCGGTTGTCCGGGCCGGCGTTCGGGCGGTCCTGGAGCAGGCCTTCGACCACGCGGTCGTCGCGGACGCTGAGTCGATCGAGCAGGTAGGTGAGATGGCGAACGGCGACAGCCCCGACGTCGTGATCATCGACCCGTGGCGCGCGGGCGTGGACGTCGGCGAGATCGTCGGCCGCCTGCGCGACCAGGTGAAGGCGCCCATCGTCGTGTTCACCTCCGACGGCGGCGCGCGCCTGCTCAGCGAGGCACTCAAGGCCGGAGTGAAGGGCTACGTTCGCAAGGACTCCCCTTCCGAGGACCTCATCCGCGCGATCGAGGCGGCCCGCGACGGCGAGTTCTACGTGGACCCGGGGCTCTCGTCGACGATCGTGCTCGACGAGGGCGACCGCACCCTGAGCGCGCGCCAGCGCGAGATCCTCCAGATGCTCGCCGACGGGATGCAGACCGATGCGGTGGCGGAGAAGCTCGGCCTCTCGACCGAGACCGTGCGCACGCACACGAAGCGCATCCTCGCGAAGCTCGAGGCATCCACGCGCACGCAGGCTGTCGCGATCGGCATCCGCCACGGCCTGATCGAGTAGCGCGTGCCGACCGCCGCGCTGAGGGTCGACTCGCTCGCCGACTCCCTGCGCGAACGCATCATGGCGGGCGAGCTGAAGCCCGGGACGCCGCTGCGGGAGGAGGCGCTGAGCAGCGAGTACGACGTGGCTCGCCATTCGCTCCGGTCCGCGCTCCGGACGCTCCAGGGCGAGGGCATCGTGCAGATCGAGCCCAACCGCGGCGCGCGCGTGAAGAGCCTCTCGCCCGACGACGTGCGCGGGCTCTCCGAGCTACGCATAGCGCTCGAGGTCGAGGCCGCCCGCATGGCGCTGGAGCGCGGCGGCGGCCGCCTGCCCGCAAGCGTTCACGAGGCGCTCGACCGGCTGGTCTCGGCGTGCCGCCGTCACCGTCCCTGGGGCACGGTGGCGGAGGCGCACGAGGCGCTCCACCACGAGATCGTGGTCGCGGCCGACAGCCCGCGGCTCGCCGACGTGCACCGTCAGGCCGGCGCGGAGCTCCGCCTGTTCGTGCTGCAGCTCCCGCGCACCTGGACGCTCGAGCGGATCGCGGACGACCACATCGAGCTGGTGCGGAGGCTCGAGGCGGACGGGGCCGACGCGCTCAGGCCGCACATCGAGGAGTCGACGCGGGCGCTGCTCGAGCAGGCGTAGGCGCCGGTCCGGCCAACGACGGCATTGAGCCATCGACTGTCCTGTTTAGGGCTGCTATATGCAGCCTTATCCAGGACGCTCGCCGGGATCGCGCGGCCGGGACCCACCCCCTCAATGCCATCGTTCGCCCGAACGCCGGGCAGCGTCTTAAGTGGTCGCCTCCTCCGCGGTCGCGCCCTGGGTGCCGGGCGGATCGCCGAGCGCGATTCCCTCGCCGGCCGCCTTTGCGCGGTACATCGCGCGGTCCGCGCTGTCGATCAGCGCCTCCGCCTCGTCGCCGTGCTCGGGCGAGGCTGAGACGCCGATGGAGATCGTGACCGGCGGCTCGCCCGGGGCGGCCACTTCCTCCTCCACCGCGGTCGCGAGGCGGGCCGCGAGCTTGGCCGCGCTCTTCAGGTCCTGCTGGGGAAGGAGGACGCAGAACTCGTCGCCGCCGATGCGCGCCGCGGTGTCGACCGAGCGGATCGACCTGCGCAGCGACATCCCCACCTGCATCAGCACGCGGTCGCCCGCCTGGTGCCCGTGCGAGTCGTTGATCCGCTTCAGCCCGTCGATGTCCATGAGGAGCACGCCGAAGGGGTGCTGGTAGCGCCTGTGGGTGTCCAGGAGGTTCGCCAGCGCGCGCTGGAGCGCGCGAAGGTTCCCGAGGCCGGTGAGCGGGTCGGTGTTCGCCTGCGACTCGAGCTCGCGCGAGCGCGACTGCACGTGCGCCTCCATCGCCTCGGCCTGGATCGCGGCGATCGCCTCCACGAGCTGCTCGACCGCCTCCGCGAAGCGCACGGGATCGTCCTCGAGGTCCTCGCGGAGCGCGTGCAGGAGCACGGTCTGCAGCGCGGCCACATCGCGGGCGACGTCGGCCGCGCGCCCCTCGCGCCCCCCGCCTCGCAGCCCGGCGAGCGACGCCGCGCGCTCTGATTGCTCCTTCGAGAGGTTGTACGGATCCCCGTCATCGTCCGAGATCGCACCGACGATCCCGCTGATGAGCTCAGGCAGCTCGCGGGCGATCCGCTCGGTGGGAAGCTCGCGAATCTCGTCGAGCGATGCGCGCTCGATCAGCCGGACGAGCCATTGCTTCGCAAGCTCGTCGCGCGAGCGCTCGAGGCGCGCGAGCGGTCCCCGGATGGGAGTCACTGGGCTCGATCGTACCCTCGGAAACGGCGGACCGTCGGCGGAATTTGGGAGAAGATTGCGCTCGTGAGCGACCTCATCACGATCGACGAGGCCCGCGGGCGGGTCCTCGAGGCCGTCACCCGGCTTGGGGACGAGCCGGTTGCGCTCGACGCCGCCCTCGGCCGGGTGCTCGCCGAGGACGTGACGAGCGCGATCGCGGTCCCGCCCTTCGACAGCTCGGGGATGGACGGATACGCGGTGATCGCGGGCCCGGGTGGCGAGCTCGACGTCCTTGGCGAGGCGCGGGCGGGGCATCCGTTTTCGGGCGCGCTGTCGGAGGGCTCGGCCGTGCGGATTTCCACCGGGGCCGTCGTGCCGGAGGGCGCCGATGCCGTGGTTCCTGTGGAGCGAACGACGGCGGTGAAGAGCGGCGCGATCAGGGGTGCTCTACGACTTGACCGCGTATTACGCGGCAAAGTCGAAGAGGACCGCGTCTCGGTGCCGGAAACGGAGCCCGGGGCGAACATCCGGCGCGCCGGGGAGGACATCCCCCTCAATGCCGTCGTTCTGCAGGCGGGTGCGCGACTTGGCCCCGCCGAGCTGGGCGTCGCGGCGTCGGTGGGAAGGGGCGAGCTCCGCTGCGCCCTGAGACCACGTGTGGCGGTGCTGATCACGGGCGACGAGCTCACGCCGCCCGGCGAGCCCCTCGGCCCGGGTCGCATCTACGGCTCGAACGGCTTCGCGCTCGCCGCGCAGGTCGAGCGCGCGGGCGCGGTCGTCACCGGCCGCATCACCGTCCCCGACGATCCCGACGGCACGCGCGCGGCGATCGCGCGGGCGCTGGACGACGCCGACGTCGTGCTCGTGTCCGGCGGTGTCTCGGTCGGCCCGCACGACCACGTGAAGCCCGCGCTCCGCGAACTCGGTGTCGAGGAGCGCTTCTGGGGCGTCAGACTCCGTCCCGGCAAGCCCACCTGGTTCGGAACGCGCGACGGGACGCTCGCGTTCGGCCTGCCCGGCAACCCCGTCTCGGCGATGGTCACCTTTCAGCTCTTCGCCCGGCCCGCCCTTGCCGCGCTCCAGGGCGCCGAGCCCGAGGCGCCGCGCGCCACGGCTCGCCTTCAGGAGGCCATTCCGCGCAACCCTCAGCGGGAGCAGGCCATTCGAGTCCGGCTCCTTCACGGCGAGAACGGCCTGGTGGCCAGCCCCACGACCGGCGCCCAGGGCTCGCACGTGCTCACCTCGATGCTGGGCGCCGACGGCCTTGCGCTGATAGCGCTGGGCGACGGCCAGGCGGAGGCCGGCGAGCGCGTGGAGGTCGAGCTCCTGTGAGGCCGCGCGACCCGCGCCGCCTGCTCGAGCGGCACCGTCGAGCGCGTGCACGCGTGCGGATCGTCCACGTGCCGCAGTCCGGCTACTCGGACGACGGCGGAGTGGGAAGCCGCCAGGTCGCCGAGGTCACCCTGCCGCGAGCCGAGCTCGAGAGGATCTGGTCCCCCGAATACCTGGAGCGGCTTGCCCGCACCTACTGGAGCTTCCTCTCGCGCTTCTCGTTCGGACTGATCCGGGTCCTCTACGGCGAGGACTCGCGTGACGTCGTGTTCCTGCGGCGGCCGTTCGTGCTGCTCCGCTTCCACAAGCCCGAGTACCACCTGAACCCTGACGGCGGCACCGTCACCTGGCCGATCAACCGCGGCGTGCTGGTGGCCACCCGCGGCCGCGGGCGCGGCTTCCTCCGGCTGAGCGTCCACCGCAGGCCGACGGACGACGGAGCCGGCGAGGTGACCCTGCTCGTGTCATCGGAGGTCGTGAACTTCTACCCGACGATCGCCGCCCGCTTCAGCCGCTGGATCTACGAGCAGACCCAGCTGCGGATCCACGTGATCGTGACCCACGCGTTCCTGCGCTCGCTCGCGAACCTCGAGCTCGAGCCCTCCCGCGTAGGCGCACTGCGCGCCGTCGCCGGGGCCGCGATCACCCCAGCCGCTCGCCGGTGATCTCGCGCAGCTTCGCGCGGTCGTGCCGGGCCGTGATCCGGCGCACCGTGCCCGAGCGCGAGCGCATCGACACCGACTCGGTCGTGGCGCCCTGCGGCCCCCTGTAGTGCACGCCGTCGAGCAGCTCGCCGTCGGTGACCCCGGTGGCGGCGAAGAAGACGTCGTTGCCGGACACGAGGCGATCCTTGTCCAGCACCTCCCCGAGGTCGTAGCCCGCCTCGAGGGCCGCGTTCCGCTCCTCGTCGGAGCGCGGCCACAGCCGGCCGAGGATCTGCCCGCCCGTGCACTGGATCGCCGCCGCCGCGAGCACGCCCTCGGGCGTCCCGCCGATGCCGAACAGCAGGTCCACCGTCGAGTCCTCCGTCACCGCCGCGAGCGCAGCGGACACGTCGCCGTGCGGGATCAGCCGGATGCGCGCCCCCACGTCGCGGATCTCGCTCATGTAGTCCTCGTGCCGTGGGCGGTCGAGCATGATCACGACCAGGTCCCCCACGGAGACGCCCTTCTCCTTGGCCATGAGCTGGAGCGTCTCGCCGATCGGGCGGTCGAGGTCGAGCACGTGAGCCATGCTGCGCGAGGTCGCCATCTTCAGCATGTAGACGCAGGGCCCGGGATCGAACATCGTCCCGCGCTCCGACAGCGCGATCGTTGCGATCGCGTTGGGGAGTCCCTTGGCGCACAGCTCCGTGCCCTCGAGCGGATCGACCGCGATGTCCACCGCCGGCGGCGAGCCGTCGCCGATGTGCTCGCCGTTGTAGAGCATCGGCGCCTCGTCCTTCTCGCCCTCGCCGATCACTACGACGCCGTCCATCGCGACCGTGTCGAGCAGCAGCCTCATGGCATCGACGGCCGCGCCGTCCGCGCCCTCCTTGTCGCCCCGGCCGATCCAGCGCGCACAGGCCAGCGCCGCGTACTCGGTCGTCCTCACCAGCTCCATCGCGAGGTTGCGATCGGGCTTCGGGGCTGCCTCCATGGAGGGCAACCTAACTCAGATGACGCCGGGGGGCTTGCGCGCGGTCGTGTAGAACGCCTGGCGCAGGTACCCGGCGACGAGCAGGCCGATCGACGCCAGCAGCGCGACGAAGTAGCCGATCCCGAGGCCGATGTCGACGCTGTCGCCGGGCCGCCCCAGGATGATCCCGTTGCACAGGATCAGGATGAACGCGACGATCCCGACGATCATCGTGACCTCTCCCGGCTTCCAGGTGAGCGCGTGGCCGCGCGCGATGATCCAGGTGAGGATGAAGGGCGCGGCGCAGGCCGACACGAGCCACCAGTCGAGCGTCCCGAAGACCGCCCACGCACTCGCCGAGTCGCCGCCCGACGCCCCGCCGGGCAGCTTCGAGTTCGGATTCTCGGAGCTGGTGGTGAACCAGGGGAGCCAGAGCGACACCAGCAGGAGCAGCCCGGCGCCCATCCCGAGCAGCTCGCCGGGCGACACCTTCGAGAAGTCGAGGTATCCGCTTCTCTCCTCGGCACCGGCCTCCATCGAGCACCAAGCTACATGACCGGGATAGGCTCCGCACAACCTCGAACGAAGGGAGCCCCGCGTTGGCAGTGACGAAGATCATCGAAGTGGTGGGCAGCTCGCCCGAGAGCTCCGACGGCGCCGTGAAGGCCGCGCTCGAGGACGCCCGCCAGACGCTGCGCAACATCAAGGCGGTGGACGTCGTGTCGACGGGGCTCCGCGGCGAGAACCTCGACGAGTGGCGTGCACTCGTCCGGATCTCGTTCCTGGTGGAGCGCGTCAGCGAGTAGTTGCAGCTCCGGTAGTTGCGTCTCAATGACATAAGCACGTTCGTCGCCGGCGGCGCCTCGGGCCTCGGCGAGGCAACCGCGCGCGAGCTCGCGGCCCGCGGTGCTCGCGTGACGGTCGCTGACCTGAACGAGGAGCACGGCGCTGCGCTCGCCGAGGAGATCGGCGGGAGCTTCGCGCACACGGACGTGACCGACGAGGCCCAGGTCGAGGCAGCCGTCGCGAGCGCCGGCGAGCTGCGCCTCGCCGTCTCCTGCGCCGGTATCGGCTGGGCCGAGCGCACGGTGAAGAAGGACGGGCCGGCGGCGCTCGAGCCGTTCGAGACGGTCGTGCGCGTGAACCTGATCGGCACGTTCAACGTGCTCCGGATCGCGGCGGCGGCCATGGCGGGAAACGAGCCGGACGAGGGCGGCGAGCGCGGCGCGGTCGTCATGACCGCGTCGATCGCCGCCTTCGACGGCCAGATCGGGCAGGCGGCCTACTCCGCGTCGAAGGGCGGCGTGGTCGGGCTCACCCTGCCCGCGGCGCGCGACCTTGCGCGGCTCGGCATCCGCGTGTGCACGATCGCCCCCGGGCTGTTCGACACCCCGCTGCTCGCGGGCCTGCCGGCCGAGATCCGCGAGGCGCTCGGCGCGCAGGTGCCACACCCGGCGCGCCTCGGCCGGCCCGAGGAGTACGCGCGGCTCGCCTGCCACATCGCCGAGAACCCGATGCTGAACGGCGAGACGATCAGGCTGGACGGCGCTCTCAGAATGCCGCCCAAGTAGGGTTCGGGCCATGCCTGAACCAGTGATCGTCGATGCCGTCCGTACACCCATTGGCCGCGCCTTCAAGGGCTCCCTGGCGGCGCTGCGCCCCGACGAGATGGGCGCCTTCGTCGTCGACGCTGTGCTCGAGCGCAACGAGGAAGTCGACCCCTCGCTGATCGAGGAGGTCTACTGCGGCGTCGGCCTGCCGCAGGGGCTGCAGGGCTTCAACATGGGCCGAATCATCGCGCTGCTCTCGGAGCGGCTGCCGCTGGAGACGAACGGCGCCACCGTCTCGCGCTACTGCGCGTCCAGCCTCGAGTCGATCCGCCAGGCGTCGAACGCGATCGCCGCCGGCCAGGGCGACGCCTATGTCGCCGCCGGCGTCGAGTGGGTCTCGCGCTACAACGAGGCGGTCGAGGGCGCGCGGCCACAGGACCAGAACGAGAAGCTCCAGGGCAACGGGCACCCGGACGCCTACATCTCGATGGGCCTGACCGCGGAAAACGTGGCGGAGCGCTACGAGGTCAGCCGCGCGGATATGGACAAGTACGCGCAGCGCTCGCAGGAGCTCGCCGTGCAATCGCAGGAGACGGGCTACTTCGACCGCGAGATCGTGCCGGTGACGCTCGAGGACGGCACGGTCGTCTCGAAGGACGACGGCCCGCGCCCGGACTCGACGCTCGAGAAGCTGTCGCAGCTGGAACCCGCGTTCAAGGAGGACGGCAAGGTCACGGCGGGCAACTCCTGCCCGCTGAACGACGGGGCCGCCGCCGTGCTCGTCATGTCCGACACGAAGGCGAGCGAGCTCGGGCTCACGCCGCGCGCCCGCATCATCGCCTCCGCGACCGCCGCGAACGAGCCCGAGTACATGGGCGTCGCGCCGATCTGGGCGATCAAGAAGGTGCTCGAGCGCGCGGGCATGTCCATCGAGGACGTGGACACGGTCGAGCTGAACGAGGCCTTCGCCGCCCAGGTGATCCCGATCATGGCCGAGACGGGCATTCCGCTGGAGAAGATGAACCCGCACGGCGGGGCGATCGCCCTCGGGCACCCCTTCGGCATGACGGGCGCCCGCATCATGACCACCCTGCTGAACGGCCTCGAGACCGACGACAAGAGCATCGGCCTGGAGACGATGTGCGTGGCCGGCGGCCAGGGCCAGGCCATGATCGTCGAGCGGCTGAACTAGTACGCCCGTCCGAAATCTCGTCGGGTTATGTGAAGGAGGCCCGCGCCTCGGCGAGAAGTAGTGCTTGTGCCCCGGACCAGTCGTTACGTGATCGAGTTGAGCGCTGAGGAGCGCACCGAGCTTGAGCGGCGCGCGGGCACGCCGACTCTGCCCTGGCGCGAGGTCCAGCGCGCTCGCCTGATCCTCTACGCGGCCGCGGGGATGCAGGACAAGGAGATCGCGGCGCGCCTCGATTGCCACCCCGACGTCATCTCGAAGTGGCGCCGACGATTCTGCGAAGAGCGCCTCGAAGGGCTGCGTGACAAGCCGCGCGCGGGTCGCCCGCGCCGTTTTCCCCCCGGAGCAGGTCGTCGAGGTCAAGGCGATCGCCTGCGAGCTGCCGCTCACCCACGGCCTGCCGCTCTCGCGCTTCACGCGCACTGAGCTGCACCGGCTCGTCATCGAGCGCGGCGTGACCGAGGCCTCGGCGACGACGATCTGGCGCTGGCTCCACGACTCAGCGCTCAAGCCCTGGCAGCAGCGCTCGTGGCTCTTCCCACGCGACCCGGACTTCGCGCAGAAGGCCGGGCGCGTCCTCGACCTCTACGCGCGCCGCTTCGAGGGGCGGCGCTTGCACCCCGGCGACTACGTGATCTGCGCCGACGAGAAGTCGCAGCTGCAGGCGCTCGGGCGCCGCCACCCGACCGTTCCGGTCGCGCCCGGCCGCCCGGCGCTCGGTCGAGTTCGACTACCGCCGCGGCGGCACGCTCGCTTACCTCGCCGCCTGGGATGTCCACCACGCGCGCCTGTTCGACCGCTGCGAGGAGCGCACCGGGATCGAGCCGTTCGGGCGGCTTGTCGAGCAGGTGATGAGACAACCGCCCTACGCCTCGGCGCGCACGGTCTTCTGGATCGTCGACAACGGCTCCTCGCACGCCGGGCGTGCCTCGATCGAGCGCCTCGAGGGCACGTGGTCGAACCTGCGCCTGATCCACTTGCCGATCCACGCCTCGTGGCTCAACCAGATCGAGCTCTACTTCTCGATCGTCCAGCGCAAGGCCCTCACCCCGAACCACTTCGGCTCGCTGGCCGAGCTCGAGGAGCGCCTGCTCGCCTTCGGGTGCCACTACCGCGCGATCGCCCGACCGTTCGACTGGAGCTTCACGCGCCGGGATCTCGAGCGCGTGCTGTCGAGGGTCGCAGCGCACGAGCCACAGCTCGCGCTCGCGGCCTGAGTGCGGCATTCGGCTCAGGCGGCGAGCAGCAGGCCGCCCGGCGTGCGCGCGATCCCGGCGCGCACGGCGGCCGCCTCGAGCAGGCTCGCGGCGAACAGTTCGCGCGAGCCCGAGGCCAGATCGATCAGCGCCGCCGCGGCGAGCTCGCGCTCGAGCCTGCCCGTCTCACGCAGCGCGACCACAGCGCGCGCGAGCCGCGCGCGCTCTTGGGGCGTGTCGAGCTTTCGGAGCAGTTCCCGGAACGGCGCCTCGCTAGCGTCGAGGTCGTCCTGCTCCATCGCGTCCACGAGTCGGTCGAGCGCGGGCGGGAACAGCTTCGGCAGCTCGAGCTGGAGCGACAGCTCGCGAGCCGGCAGGTCGCGCAGCTCGTCGCAGAGCACGCCGAAATCGTCACCGGGGATCCGGCCCAGATCGAGAACGGCTGCGCGCGCCGTGTGGCTGAGATAGGCGCGCGCGAGGCTCTCCTCGGACGGGCCGCGCTCGACGCCGCAGCAACGCTTGGCCTTGCGCCCGCTGCCGCACGCACAGGGATCGTTGCGTCCAAGCTTGGCCATCACACCAGGCTGACACCGGGACCGGTCGGAACAGCAACGCTCCTCGGCGCCCGATGCTCAACCGGATGAACTTCCGGACAGGTCCACTAGTTCCTAGACGGCGCGGAGGGCGGGGCGGCCGATGTCCGAGCGCAGCAGCTCGACGCGGCGGAGCGCGACGTCGGGGTCGGTCGGCATCCCGTAGAAGAAGCCCTGGCCGAGGTCGCAGCCGAACGCCCGCAGGGCGGCGATCTGCTCCGGCGTCTCGATCCCCTCGGCGATCACCTTGAGGTCGAGCGCGGAACCGAGCTCGATGACCGCACGCGCCAGCGCGTGGTGCTCGCGCGAGCCGGTGACCTCGTCGATGAACTGCTTGGGGATCTTCATCGTGTCGACCGGGAGTCGCGAGAGGTAGGCGAGCGACGAGTAGCCGGTGCCGAAGTCGTCCACGGCCACGCCCATCCCGCGCTGGTGGAGCGCCTCGAGGACCGCCAGCGGCACGGGATCGTCGCCCACGAAGGCCCGCTCGGTCAGCTCGAAGACGAGCAGCTCGGGCGGCAGCTCGTGGATGTCGACCAGCGCGTCGAGCCGGTCGAGGAAGCCCGGGTCGATCAGCTCCGGGGCGCACACGTTCGCGTGGATCGGCATCCGCAGCCTCGCCGCCTGCTCCACGACCCGCTCGAGCACGATCGCGCCGATCTCCACGACCGCGCCGGTCTCCTCGGCGAAAGCGATGAAGTCGGCGGGCGGGACGAGCCCGCGCTCGGGGTGGTTCCAGCGCACGAGCGCCTCGAGGGCGACCGGGCGGCAGTCGGCCAGCGAGACCACCGGCTGGTACACCACGCTGAGCTCCTCCTCCGATACCGCGCGCTCCAGTTCGAATGCGAGCGTCCGCCGCTTGCGCAGCGCGTCGCGCATCGACGGGTGGAAGATGCGGTACTGGCTCTTTCCGCGCCGCTTGGCCTCGTAGAGCGCCACGTCGGCCTTGCGCAGCATCTCGTCCGGGCCGTCCTTGCCGGGCGAGCCGATCGCGATCCCGAGGCTCACGTGCACGCGGATTCGCTCGCCGGCGACATCGATGCGGCCCTCGAAGTCGCTCAAGAGCCGGCGCGCAACGGTGACCGCGTCCCCCTCGCCGCCGGAGCGGTCGAGCAGGAGCGCGAACTCGTCGCCGCCGAGGCGCGCGGCGGTGTCGCCCTCGCGCAGGCAGCTGCGGAGCCGGTCCGCGACGGCGCGCAGGAGCTCGTCGCCGGCGTGGTGGCCGTGGCTGTCGTTGATGGCCTTGAACTCGTCGATGTCGAGCAGCAGCACGCAGACGCCGGGGCGGCGGCTGTGCAGCGCGTGCTCGAGCCGGTTGTGGAAGAGCGAGCGGTTGGCGAGCTGGGTCAGGGAGTCGTAGAGCGCCTTCCGCTCGAGCTCGTGCTGGAGCGACTCGAGCTGGCGCACCGCCTGCTCCAGGCGGTCGTACTGAAGCGCGACGGTCACGTTGCCGGTGAGCGTCTCGAGCAGCCGCAGGTCCTCGTCCGTGAAGCTGCGGTCGACGCTCTCGCGGCCGGCGATCGCGAACAGACCGACGCAGCCGGCCTCGCCATGAAGCGGGGCGATCACGCCGCTCTCCATGCCGCGCGCGCGGAAGTACTCGCGCTGGCCGGTGTCGAAGATGCGATCTGCCTCGACAGGACCGGTGAGCCCGGCTGCGAGCGAGCGCAGGCTCTCGGCGAGCGGCTCGTCGATCGGCTCGAGCATCCGGCGCTCGCCGTCGCTGTTGAGCGACGAGCGGGCTGAGCGGTTCGGCTCAGCGGAGAAGAGCACGAGGTCCACCGCGCCCACGCGGAACGCCGAGGCGGTGCGCGCCAAGAGCGCCTCGAGCTCGGGCACGATCTCGGACGAGCGCGACAGCGTGCGCGTGGCCTCGTACAGGAACTCGAGCTCGGCGTTGCGCTTCCGCTCCGAGAGGTAGGCGCGGTAGGCGGCCATCAGCAGCACCGTCGGCGGCACGAGCAGCAGGCCGCCTTCCGGCCGTGCGGCCACGACGGCCGCGATGGCGAGCGCCAGGCAGGTGTTGCTGAGCGCGACGGTCCAGTTGGTGAGCAGCATGTCGATCCGCTGCTGCGCCTCGAGCCTGCCCTCGGCGATCGTCACCGCCGCGCCGACGCAGATGTCGGCAACGAGCGTCGCGGCGGAGACCGCGGCGAAGACCGCGATCCACACGATCGGGTCGAGCGGGTCGCGCACCGCCACGAGGCCCTCGACCACGAACAGCGCGACGCAGGTGCCGAGCGTGAACTGGGCGAGGTTGAAGAACGCCTTGAACGTCGGGATCTCGCGGTCGAACGCGAGCGCCACGGACGACCCCACCAGTCCCGCGAGCACGAGCTCAGGGGCCGGGAGGAAGAGCAGGCCGCACACGAGCGGGAGCTCCCCGAGCGAGAGCGAGTGGGTGCTCCGCCGGAAGTGCAGGTGCACCACCCAGCGCTCGGCGGCGGCGAAGCCGGCCGCGACGAGCCACCACGGAACGTCGAGCTCGCTCGGCCCGGTGCCTAGCGGCTCGACGATCGTCAGGTACGCCGCCACTGTCGCCAGCGTGACGACGCCGGTGAGGATCCAGATCTTGGCCTCGAGGCCCAGGTCTCTCCCCAGCGCCGGCATCTCGCTACCCGCCGAAGTCGGTCGTTTTGCGGAAGCTGACCCTGCGGAAGCTCACCCTCGTGGGATCGATCTCGCCGCTGCTCGTGAAGCCGCAGTCGCAGCGGAAGCTCGCCCGGCTCCACGAGGCGCTGAGCGGCGAGCCGCTCGCGTCCCGGAAGCTTGCGCGCCGGAAGCTCGCGCGGGCCCAGTCGATCTGGCCGCTGGCCGGGTCGATCAGGTCGTTCGGGGCCAGGTTGACCGTGCTGGCGGCATTCGCGTCGAGCGCGGCGTAGGTGTCGATTGCGCCGCCGGCACCCGGCACGTTCTCGAGCGTCGTGGTGAGCGCGCCCTTGACCTGCGCGGGGGTCCAGCCCGGGTGCTCCTCGAGGAGGAGCGCCACCGCGCCGGAGGTCACCGCCGCGGACATGGAGGTGCCGCCCGCGCGGAAGTAGCGCGTTTCGACGACGCACTCGGGGCAGAGGTCGGCGAAGTCGCTGTTCGGGGCCAGCGTCGACACAAGGCCGCCGCCGGGCGCGAGCACCTCTGGCTTGAGCACGCCGTCCTGAGTCAGACCGTGGCTGGACCAGGGGGCGAGGATGTCGTCGAGCCGCGTCCAGGTGTTGCGGTCGTCGAGGGCCCCGGCCGTGATGACCCAGGGATCGTTGGCCGGTGCGAAGGTCACGCCGTCGCCCGTCGTGCCCTCGTTCCCGGCGGCCGTCACGACGACGACTCCGCTGAACCACGCGCTCTCCGCCGCCGCGTCGAGCGGGTCGGTCTTGTACGACTCGGCGACCGCGGACGACAGCGACAGGTTGATGACGCGGATGTTGAACGCGGCCTTGTTGTCCACCGCGAACTGGATCCCGTAGATCACGTCGAGGACCGTGGTGTTCCCGTCGTCGTCTGAGACCTTGACGGAGACCAGGTTGGCCCTCGGGGCGACGCCCATGTAGCGCCCCCAGTAGCGGCTGTCGGGCGGGTACAGGAGGCTGTTGCCGGCGATCAGCCCGGCGACGTGGGTGCCGTGGCCGTAGTGGTCGTTCGCGTCGCTGGCGCACGGGTTGGTCACGGCCGAGGCGATCACGCGCGAGCCCTGCCACCCCGGGGTCTGGAAGTCGGGGATGTCGCCCGCGATCCCGGTGTCGATCACGGCCACCCCGACGCCGCGGCCGGTCACGCGGTTCCAGGCCTGGTCCGCGCGGATCGAGTGGACCATGGGCTGTGCGAGCTTGGAGTAGACGTTGACGACGCTCGGGTCCCAATCGCGTCCCGGCCCGGGCGGCGCCTTTGAGGCGACGGTCGTGGCGTCCGTCACGGGGCAGGTGTAGCCACCGCTTGTGCCGGTGGAGCTCACGGACATCGCGCGGTTCAGCGAGACCGCCTTGACGCCGCGCCTGTGCGACAGGCGCGCGGCGGCCTTGCGAGTGAGCCTCGCGCCAAAGCCGTTGATCACGCGCAGCGTGGGTGACGTAACGCGGCCGCCCAGGGCACGAACGAGCCGCTTCCCTGCGGTCGGGCTCGCGCCCTTCTTCATCTGGACGATGTACTCGGCGCGCGCCGGAGTGGCGTCGGCGTTCAGGGCGCCCGCCACGAGCATCAGGCAGACCACCGCTGCCAGGGCTACTGCGAACCGGAGCCTGAAGACGATTGAAAGCTCAGCCATTGGATTCGTTCCTCCTGTGGAAGTGATCCGGCAGCTGAGCCACCTCTACCGTCCGTGGAGAGGCCTCTGGCTTTGCGCCCCCGCCTCGCGGCGGGTTTGCCTTGGTCGGTCTGGAACGAGTTATCGGCCGGGTGTGCGCCGATCCTGAGCTTCGACCGCCTCGGACATATGCCGATCGAACAGATGTTTAGTGGTGGAAAGGGGGGGCTGCGCACCGGGCACCGCCCGGTGCTAGCTCACGTCAGTCCGCGATCTCGCCGCGCTGGAGCGCCAGCGCGACGGCGTGCGCGCGGGTGGCGGCGCCTAGCTTCGTCATGGCGTTTCGCACATGGGTGCGGACTGTCTCGGACGAGAGGAACAGCTGCTTCGCCGCCTCCTCCCCGGACAGGCCCTGGGAGAGCAGCCCCAGGATCTCGCGCTCACGCGGCGACAGGGTCTTCACGCGTCCGTTTGCGCCCCTGGCCAGCAGCGGCGTGAGGCGCGGGTCGAGGTAGTCGTCGCCGGCGGCGACCGTGCGGATCGCCTGCTCGAGCTCCTCGGGGTCGCCGCTCTTGAGCGCCACGCCGGCCGCCCCTGCGTCGAGGGCGTCCAGCAGCTGGCGGTCGTCGGCCGCGCCGGTGTAGAGGATGATCCGCAGCGTCGGGTCCGAACCCAGCAGGCCGCGGGTGAGCTCGGCCCCGCTCCTGCCCGGCAGGGCCAGGTCCACGAGCGCCACGTCCGGCTTGCGGCGCAGGATCAGCGCCTCTCCGGCCTCGGCGTCGTCCGCGGTGCCGACGATGTGGTGGCCGGCGCGCCGAAGCAGCAGCTCCATGCCGCGCCGCAGCGCCACGTGGTCGTCCACGATCACGACGTTCAGCGAGCTTGTGTCTTCGGGGGGCACCGTATAAACGTTTCGGTAAGGGGCCACGGGCTGTCTCGGCATTTGCGGGAGAAGCCTTGAGCTATGCGAGCAGAACGATCTTGCCGAGCTTTCCGCCCGAGGTGAACCTGTCGTAGGCCTCCTCGACCCGATCGAGCTCGTAGGTCTCGGCCACGGGCACCGTCAGCGTCCCGTTCTCGAAGTTCGGCAGCACCTCCTTCTCGAGCAGCCGCATCGCCGCCGCCTTCTGCTCGAGCGGCCGCACGCGGAGCGTCGAGCCGTGGATCCGGGCGCGCTTCTGCATCACCGTCACGAGGTTGATCTCGGCCTTGGGCCCGGTGCCGCCCACGCCGATGACCGTGATCCGGCCGCCGGTGGCGAGCGCGCTCAGGTTGCCGGCGAGGTTCGACGCGCCCACGAGCTCGAGGACCACGTCGAACGGCCCTTCGTCGGCAAAGCCATCCGGGTCGATCGCGCGGGCGCCGAGCTCCTCGACCTGCGGCCGCAGCTCCTCGCGGCGGACGGTTGCGGTCACGCGCGCGCCCGCCGTGCGCCCGAGCTGGATCGCCGCGGTGCCGACGCCGCCCGCCGCGCCGTGCACCAGCAGGTGCTCTCCGGGGCGCAGGCCGGCCTGGGTGAAGAGCGCGTCGTGGGCGGTCGTGAAGACCTCCGGGAGCCCGCCGGCCGCGGGCCAGTCGAGCGGCTTCGGGACCGGCATCGCGGCGCGCGCGTGCACGAGCGCCAGTTCCGCCAGCCCGCCGCCGCCGACCACCGCCATCACGCGGTCGCCCTCCTGGAAGCGGCCCGCCCCCGGGCCGAGCGCCTGCACCTCTCCCGCGAACTCGAGGCCGGGGATGTCGGGCGGCGAGCCGGGTGGGGCCGGGTAGGCGCCCTGGCGCTGGAGCATGTCGGCGCCGTTCACGCCCGCGGCCCGCACGCGGACCAGCAGCTCGCCCTTGCCGGGCTCGGGGTCGTCGCGCTCCTCCACGACGAGGTTCCCGTCCTGAATGGTTACCGCCCGCACCGGCGTTGGAAGATACCTCCGCGGGCATCCATGCCCGCGTCCTGATGGCAGCGGCGCCATCCAGGCGCTGTAACCCTCCGCGGGCATCCATACCCGCGTCTTGATGGCAGCGGCGCCATCCCGGCGCTGTAACCCTCCGCGGGCATCCATGCCCGCGTCTTGATGGCAGCGGCGCCATCCCGGCGCTGTAACCGGACGCTTCGCGCCCTCTACCGGCGCCTTGTGACAGGGGTGTAACAGGAACCGTCCTGGGCGGTCTTTACGGTCACGGTGTCGTCATGAGAGCCTCTGCCCTCAGTCCGACCGGGGTCCGGCCGCCGCTCTGGCGGGAGGCGCGGATCGGCCTCGAGGCGGCGGCCCTCGTCCGCGACCCGATCTTCCGCGGCGACGGCGTTGCCGACGGCCGCGGCCGGCCGGTGCTCCTGATCCCGGGCTTTCTCGCCGGGGACGGGTCGCTCTCGCCGATGTCCGGCTGGCTGAAGCGGGCGGGCTACCGGCCGAGCCGGGCGGGAATGGTCTCCAACGTGAACTGCGCGGGTGTCCTGATGCCGCGCCTCGAGGAGCGCCTCGAGCACCTTGTTTCGCGTCAGGGGCAGCGTGCGGCGATCGTGGGCCAGAGTCGCGGCGGTACGCTCGCGAAGGTTCTGGCGCACCGGCGCCCGGAGCTGGTGGCCGGCGTGGTGGCGCTCGGCTCGCCCCAGGTCAACCCGCTGGCGGTGCATCCGCTGGTGCGGCTGCAGGTCGAGGCCGTCAGCCGGCTGGGGTCGCTCGGCGCGCCGGGTTTGTTCAAGCGGTCCTGTCTCCACGGGGACTGCTGCTCCTCCTTCTGGCAGGACCTGGCCGAGCCGCTCCAGCGTGGCGTGCGGCTCGTGTCGGTCTACTCGAAGAGCGATGGCATCGTGGACTGGCACTCGTGCCTCGACCCGCACGCCACCGAGTTGGTGGAGATCAGGGCGTCCCACTGCGGAATGGCCGTCTCCCGCGCGGCATGGCGAGCGGTGGCCGACGCGCTCGACAGCTTCCGTGAAGCCGAGGCCCGGCGCCGCCCGGCGGCGCGGGCGCGGGTGCACAGGCTGCCCCGAGCGGCCTAGCCAAACCCACCCTGCGCCGACATCACAGCAGCAGCACCGCGGCCCCGCGCAGGTCCCCGCCTCTGAGCCGGTCGAGCGCCTCGTTCGCCTGCCCCAGCGGGAAGGTCTCGACCTGGGTTCGCACGGGCACCTGTGGCGCGAGCGTCAGGAACTCCTCGGCGTCCGCGCGGGTCAGGTTCGCGACCGAGCGCAGCACCCGCTCGCCCCACAGAAGCTCGTAGGGCATGGCCGGGATGTCGCTCATGTGGATCCCGCCGCAGACCACCGTACCGCCCTTCGCGACCGCCTTCAGCGCCGCCGGCACCAGCTCGCCCGCGGGCGCGAACACGAGCGCGGCGTCGAGCTCCTCCGGTGGCGGGCCGAGTGCATCGCCCGCCCACTCGGCTCCAAGCTCGAGAGCGAACGCCTGCGCAGCCTCGTCGTCCGCGCGCGTGAAGGCGAACACGCGGCGACCCTCGTGAAGCGCCACCTGGGCGACGATGTGCGCCGCGGCGCCGAAGCCGTAGATCCCGAGCCGCTCGGCCTCCCCGGCCAGCCGCATCGAGCGGTGGCCGATCAGGCCCGCGCACAGGAGCGGCGCGGCCTGGAGATCCTCGTACCCGTCCGGAAGCGGGAAGCAGAAGCGCTCGTCGGCGACGGTCAGCTCGGCATACCCGCCGTCGATGTCGTAGCCGGTGAAGCGAGCGCGGTCGCACAGGTTCTCGCGGCCCGAACGGCAGTAGCGGCAGGTGCCGTCGGTCCAACCGAGCCAGGGAACCCCCACCCGCTGCCCGGGCGCGAAGCGCTCGCCGCCGCCGGCCACGCGCGCGACGATCTGGTGGCCCGGCACGAGCGGAAGCTTCGGCTCCGTGAGCTCGCCATCCACGATGTGGAGATCGGTGCGGCAGATCCCGCAGGCGGCGATCTGGAGCAGCACCTGGCCTGGCCCCGGCCGCGGCTCGGGCAGGTCCGCGAGCCGGAGCGGCTCACGCGGCCGCTCGAGCACCATCGCGCGCATGGACTCACCCTAGTCCGGGGTAGGCTGCGCACGGTATGGCGGAGGACTACCGCCAGGCGAGCCTCGGCATCTGGGAGCAGATGGCCGAGGGCTGGGAGGACGACCGGCGCGCTGTTTGGGAGGCGTCGCGGGTCGTCGGCGAGTGGCTGGTCGACGCGCTCGACCCGCAACAGGGCGAGACGCTCCTCGAGCTCGCGGCAGGAGTCGGGGACACGGGGTTCGCGGCGGCTGCCCGCCTGGGCGACTCGGGCAAGCTCATCTCGACCGACTTCTCGGCCCCGATGGTCGAGGCAGCGCGCCGGCGGGCGCACGAGGTGGGCGTCTCGAACGTGGAGTTCAGGACCATGGACGCCGAGCGGATGGACCTGGCCGACGGAAGCATCGACGGCGTGCTCTGCCGCTGGGGCTACATGCTCATGGCGGACCCCGCCGCTGCGCTCACCGAGACGCGCAGGGCCCTGCGGCCCGGCGGCCGTGTCGCGTTCTCGGTCTGGGCGGACCCGGCCTCGAATCCGTGGGCGTCCGTGCCTGCGCGGGCGCTTCTGGAGCACACGGGCGCGAAACCGCCGGATCCGCTCGCTCCGGGGATCTTCGCCATGGCAAGCGAGGAGCGGACGCGCGAGCTCCTGAGCGCGGCCGGGCTCCGGCCGTTGCGGGTAGAGCACGTCGAGATGGAATGGGCCTTCGAGTCCCCCGACGACTACTGGCACTACGTCATGGACCTGGCCGGAGCGATTGCGATGGTGATGCGCTCGCTGCCCGAGCGCGAGCAGGCGGCCATCCGCAGGCTGACCCAGGAACGGCTGGAGCCGGTTGCGAGACGGCCCGGCTACCGCCTGGGCGGCCTCTGCCTGAACGTGCTGGCCGAGTGACCGGCCCGCTCGTGAGCTCCGCGTGGCTGCGCGAGCGGCTCGGGGATCCGGGCCTCCGGATCGTGGACTGCCGCTACCGGCTCGGCGAGCCCGGTGCCGGAGAGGTGCTCTGGCGCGAGGGGCACATTCCGGGCGCGGCGTTCCTGGACGTGGACCGCGACCTCGCCGGACCACCCGGGAAGCGCGGACGGCACCCGTTGCCTGACGCGAAGGGATTCGAGGCAGCGGCCAGGAGGGCGGGCATCGGCGACGAGACGCTCGTCGTGGCCTACGACGAGGCAGCCGAGGGAGGAGCCGCACGCCTCTGGTGGCTGCTGAGACATTTCGGCCACAGCCAGGTGACGGTCCTGAACGGCGGCCTGCGCGGATGGCGCGAGGAGGGCGGCGAGCTGCGCGCGGGCGCGGAGCAGATCGAACCCGGCGACTTCCGCGCAGCCGCGCCCGAGGCCGACACCTCAAGCGCCGACGAGCTTGCGGCGAGGGCGGGCGAGGCGGACGCGGCCCCCGCGCGCGAGGCGGGCGAGCGCAACGGAAGCGAGTCGCCGGTGCTGCTCGATGCCCGCGCGCCTGAGCGCTACCGGGGCGAAGTCGAGCCGATCGATCCGGTGGCTGGGCACATTCCGGGTGCCGTGAGTCTGCCGTTCGCGGAGCTCGCCCCGGACGGGCGCTTCCTGGCGCCGGCCGAGCTTCGCGGCCGCTTCGAGGCAGCCGGGGTCGCGTCAGGTCACGAGGCGGTCGCCTACTGCGGCTCGGGCGTCACGGCCTGCGTGCTCGTGCTCGCCGCCGAGGTAGCCGGGATCGGCCCGGCGCGGCTCTACCCAGGCTCCTGGAGCGAGTGGGCCGGCCGAGGGCTGCCGGTGGCAAGGGGTCAGACCCCTTGAGCCGCTGACACTTAAGGGGTCTGACCCCTTGAGTCGCTGACACTTAAGGGGTCTGACCCCTTGAGTTGCTGACACTTAAGGGGTCTGACCCCTTGAGTCGCTGACACTTAAGGGGTCTGACCCCTTAAGTCGTTGACGCTTAAGGGGTCAGCGCCCCCGTGGCGCGCCATTCGAGCGTTCGCTCCACCGTCAGGCGGAGCAGCGGCCCGGGCGGGGTTCGCTCCGCGTACTGCTCGTACTTCGCGGCCAGGGCGGCCACCGCATCGGCCGACGAGCCGACCGGAATCACGTCGACTCGCCCCAGTAGCTGCACCCATGCCAGGCGGCTCCAGTCGTCGTCGTAGCGGTCGATGACCAGCGCGGCCTCCGGCCGTCGCCTCAGGAAGCGCACGCGCGCGGGCTCGGCCGTCCGCTTCGGCTTCTCGTCGATCGCGCTCCACACGGCGTCGCCCGCAACCGCGAACGTGACGGGCAGCACGCGCGGGCGATCGTCGTCGTCGAGATACGCGAGTCGCGCGACGCGCTCGGCCGCAAGCAGCCTCCGGGCCCACTCGGGCAGCGTCTCCAGCCTCATCGGAGTGAAGGTTGGCATCGGCCTGCCAACGACGATTCCCGGCGTGTCGCGATTGAAGGAGGCGACTGTCCTCAGTGCTGCCGTTAACGGTTAGAGGTGGCGCACGCGCGGGCGGTGCCCGGTGCGCAGCGATGTCTTTCCGTCCACCCTTCCCGCCACGATGGCGGCGGATGCCTTCGACCAAGCTCGTGATCGGCGGGGCCGCGGCGGGCGCGATCGGCGTGCGCGTGGCCCGGTCGCTGTACGGACGCTGGCGTCTGCTGCCGCCTGCCGATCGCGAGCGGATCGCCGCCTTCGCGGAGGACACCAAGGAAAAGGCGCTGTCGCTGCGCGGCTCGGATGACCGCGCCCGGGCCGAGGCCGACCTGCGCGCCTCGACCGAGACGCTGGCTGCGGCGCTCGTGGAGACCGCGGAGTCGGACCCCGAGCTCGCCGCGGACGACGTGCACCAGCTTCGCGAGGACCTGCGGCGAGAACTGGAGCGCTTGGCCGCCGTGGGCAAGCGCCGGGCGGTGCCCGGCGACCAGCGTCCGCTTCCGGACATTAAGGCTTCGCGAAGCGGAGAGGCCCGCGCGAGCCGTCCTGAGTAGGATCAGGTCCCCTCCCGGGACCCCCTTCGTGAATCCTTCCGACTCCGCCCAGCCTCCGGGGCCGTCCGCAGTCGATCCGCCGAGCACGGGCAACGACTCCGAGCCCGCGCGAGCGGGCGGCGCCGCCGCCGCGGAGCTCGTATTTCAGGAGGCGACGAAGGTCTACCCGGGCCGTAGGACTCCGGCGGTGTCGAAGCTCACGCTCGAGGTTCCGGCCGGCGAGATCTGCGTCCTGATCGGCCCATCGGGCAGCGGGAAGACCACCGCGATGCAGATGGTTAACCGGCTCATCTCGATGTCGTCGGGTGACGTCACGATCGACGGGCGCAGCATCATGGGCCTCGACGAGACGGAGCTCCGGCGCGGCATCGGCTACGTCTTCCAGCAGATCGGGCTGTTCCCGCACATGACGACGGAGGACAACATCGGCACGGTACCGCGCCTCCTCGGCTGGTCGAAGGACCGGATCCGCGCGCGGGCAAAGGAGCTGCTCGAGCTCGTCGGCCTCGACCCGGACGACGACCTGCGCCGCTACCCGAGCGAGTTCTCCGGCGGCCAGCGTCAGCGCATAGGCGTGGCGCGGGCGATGGCGGCCGACCAGCCGCTGATGCTGATGGACGAGCCATTCGGGGCGGTCGACCCGATCGCGCGCGACAGGCTGCAGGACGACTTCCTGCGGCTGCACGAGGAGGTGCCGAAGACCGTCGTCTTCGTCACCCACGACATCGACGAGGCGATCAAGATGGGCCACCGCATCGCGATCCTGCGTGACGGCGAGCTCGTGCAGTACGACACACCGGACCGCATCCTGGCCGAGCCCGCGAACGAGTTCGTGGCCGACTTCGTGGGAGCGGACCGCGGATTGAAGCGCCTGGTGGTGTGGCAGCTCGGCGACCTCGAGCTGGACCCGGCGGCGGGCGGCGACTCCGGCGGCCTCACGGCACCCGGGGACACGAGCCTGCGCGACGCGCTCTCGCTGATGCTGGTCGAGGGCAAGGAGCGGCTCACCGTACTGGATGAGGACGGCCGGCCGAAGGGCACGGTTGCGCTCGAGTCCATCACCCGCCTGATCGGCCCCGAGGAGCGGAGGGCTGGGACCTGATCTCGCTCGTCGCACAGGGCCCGGTGATCCCGGAGTTCGAGAAGGCCAGCGAGTGCATCCGCCAGAACAAGCAGTTCTGCACGGACTGGTTCGTGGACAACTTCGGCCACGTCTTCGCCCCGCGCCTCGTCGAGCACATCTGGCTCACCGGGATCGCCGTCGGGATCGGCTTTGCGATCGCGTTCACGGCGGCCCTCCTCGCCTACAGCCTGGACTGGTTCGAAACGCCGTTCGCCATCCTGGCGGCGTTCCTCTACACGATTCCGAGCCTTGCCTTCTTCCAGCTGATGGTCCCCATCACCGGGCTGACCGTGACGAGCGCCGAGATCGCGCTCGTCTCGTACACGCTGCTGATCATGTTCCGCAACACGCTCACCGGGCTGCGCGAGGTACCGGAGGACGCGCGATTAGCGGCCCGCGCCATGGGCCTCACCAAGGGGCAGATCCTGCGGCGTGTGGAGCTGCCGCTCGCGCTCCCGGCGATCATGGCCGGGATCCGGATCGCGACCGTGACGACGATCAGCCTCGCTACGGTCGCCGCCTTCATCGGCGTGGGCGGGCTCGGCCAGCCGATCTTCAACGCGATCCAGAGCGGCTTCAAGACGCAGTTCGTGGCGGCCGGCATCCTCGCCGTCGCGCTCGCGCTGGTTGCCGACGGCCTGCTCGTCCTGCTGCAGCGGATGCTCGCCCCGTGGCTCCGGGCGCGGAGGGCGTGACGTGAAGACCTTCGGCGACGCGATCGAGTTCCTCTTCGACAACACGGGGCTGATCTGGGACAAGACGGTCGAGCACATCTGGCTGTCACTGGCCTCGCTGGGCGTCGCCATCGTGATCGCCATCCCGCTCGGCGTCTGGCTCGGGCACCTGCACCGCGGCTCGTTTGTGGCCATCAACGTGTCGAATGTCGGCCGCGCGCTGCCCAGCCTCGCTGTGATCTCGATCGGCCTGGGCATTCTCGGCGTCGGCTTCACGAACGTGGTGGTCGCGCTCGTGATCCTCGCCGCGCCCGTGATGCTCACAAACGCCTACGTGGCCGTGGATCGGGTCGACCAGGACGCGGTCAGGGCGGCGCGAGCGATGGGCATGAAGCCGCTTCAGGTGCTGCTTCGGGTGGAGCTCCCGCTGGCCCTGCCGCTCATGTTCGCAGGCATCCGCACCGCGGCTGTGTACGTCGTCGCGACTGCGCCGCTCGCCGCGCTGGCCGGAGGCGGAGGCCTCGGCGACATCATCGTGAACCAGCCGACCTACGGCATTGAGGGCGTCGTGGCCGGATCGCTCGCGATCGCGGCCCTCGCGTTTGCCACGGAGGGCGTGTTCGCCCTCTTGCAGTACGCCGTCACGCCGCGCCCGCTACGCCGGCGCGGGGAGGAGGCCCTGCTCGAGCCGACCGTGGAGACGGCGGCGGCGTAGGGGAATCGAACCGGTGTCCAACCAAGGAGTCCAATGAAACGACGCAAGATCCAAACCCCCGTACTCATGCTTCTGCTGCTCGCCGTGCTCGCGGTCTTCGGACTGGCCGCGTGCGGCGACGACGACGACAACGGCGGCGGCGGCGGTGAGCAGAAGCAGGCGTCGAGCGATCAGCCGGGCAAGGGCAAGCCGGCGGTCACGCTGGGCACGAAGGACTTCACCGAAGAGTTCGTCCTCGGCGAGCTCTACACGCAGGCGCTCGAGGCCAAGGGCTACACGGTCAACCTGAAGAAGAACATCGGCTCGACGGAGATCATCGACAAGGCCCTTACCAGCAACAAGATCGACGGCTACCCGGAGTACCTCGGCGTCTCGGTGGCCGTGGTCGCGGGCAAGGACGTCATCCCCAAGAGCGACACTCAGACCTACGACCTCGCCAAGGACTTCTACGAAGGCCGCGGCCAGGTGATCAGCCAGCAGACGCCGTTCTTCGACGTCGACGCGATCGCCACGACGAAGGACTTCGCCACGAAGAACAGCCTCAAGACCGTCGCGGACCTGAAGAAGCTCGACAGCTTCACGGTGGGAGCGCGGCCGGAGTTCAAGGACCGCTACCAGGGCCTGAAGGGCATGCAAAAGGTCTACGGGCTCACGAACGCCAAGTTCAAGCAGCTCGCGCTCGGGATCCAGTACCAGGCGCTCGACTCCGGCGACGTGGACAGCGCGAACGTGTTCTCGACGGACGCCCAGCTGGCCAGTGGGAAGTACACGGTCCTCGAGGATCCGGAGGGCGTCTTCGGCTACCAGCACGTCGCGATGGTCATGAACAAGGACAAGAACGACGCGCTCGGGCCCGAGTTCTTCGGGGTCATCGACGGCGTGAGCAAGCTGCTCACGAACGACGCGATGATCTCGATGAACAAGGCGGTCGCTATCGACAAGCAGGACGAGGCGGACGTGGCCAAGAAGTTCCTGGAGGCCAACGGGCTGCTCTGAGCGACGCTTGGACGGGCGACGCGGCTTCCGCACGTCGCCCGTCCGGCCGAACGACAACGACGGGGTCAGACCCCTTCGGGGTCAGACCCTCCCGGCGGCGGCCCGGTCGATGCGCGCGGGACGAGCAGCGGAGGGAACAGCTCGCGGCGCGGCTCGTGGGGCCGCTCGTCCTCGAGCGCGTCCAGCAGGAAGCCGGTCGCCACCTGCGCGACCCGCTCCACGTCCCACGCCGTTGACGTGAGCGGCGGCGCCAAGAGGCGCGACATCGGGTGCTCGCCGAAGCCGGCCACCGACACGTCGCCCGGAATGGCCAGGCCGAGCTCGGCGCAGGCGACGCAGACCCCGTAGGCGATCGAGTCGGACATGCAGAACATCGCGGTCGGCCGGTCGGCGGCCGAGAGCAGCTCCACGGCGAGCGGCCGCGAGCCGTTCAGCGAATAGGCGCAGGGCACGATGCGGCAGTCGAGCCCCAGCGCGGTGGCCACCGCTGCGACGGCCCTCTCGGCGGGGCGCCCGGGCGACGTCTCGACCGCCCACGACAGCACCGCCACCCGCCTGTGGCCGAGCGCGCTGAGGTGACGCAGCGTGTCCTCCACGCCGCGGTTGTTGTCGAAGACCACCTCTCCAACCGCCATGACGCCGGGCAGGGCGTCGCCGATGGTCACGGTGGGCACCTCCTGCGCGATCGTTTCCCAGCCGCCGCTGGGAGGTCCGACGGGCAGGACGATCAAGCCGTCCACCCGGTGATCGACGAGCCGCCCGGCCAGCTCCAGCTCGCGGTTCGGCTCGCCGTCCGCGTCCGCGACCAGCGTGCTGCGCTCCGCGTCGTGCAGCTCTCGCTCCACCGCCCGCACGAGCTCCTGGTTCCAGAAGTCGGCGAGGCTGCCGACCAGCAGTCCCACGACGGCGGTGGCGCCGCCGCGCAGGGCGCGCGCGATCGGGTCGGCCTCGTACCCGAGCTCCTCGGCCGCGGCGCGCACGCGCTCCTCTGTCTCAGCCGAGACGTGCATGCCGCGCAGGGCGTAGCTGACCGCGGCCGTGGACAACCCGGTGTACTCGGCCAGCTCCCGGATCGTCGCGCGGCGCTTCTGTCGCTCCGGCACTGGGCGCCAGGGTACCCCACCGCCGCGCGGCGCCCCGCAACATGGGCGATTTTTCGCGCCACGGCTTGCATTCCGCCGCTAGCGGACGCATAATGGGCCAACTACTTAAACGATTCACTGAAACCTTTCACAAGCGTTGCAGATCGATGTTCACCAGCACCTCTGGCCCGAGCCGTTGCTTGCGGAGCTGGCGCGGCGGCGCGAGGCGCCGCGCCTACGGCGGCGGCGCGACGGCTGGGTCGTCGAGGTCCCCGGAGAGCCCGACGCGGCGGTCGAACTGGCCGACCACGATCCCGACCGTCGGGTGGACCTGCTCAGGGCCGACGGTCTCGATCGCGCCTATGTGGCGCTCTCGACCCCGCTCGGCATCGAGGCGCTCCCGCCCGACGCCGCGCGGCCGTTGCTCGACGCCTGGCACGAGGGTGCGGCGGCCCTGCCGGCCGAGCTGGGCGCCTGGGCGGCGCCGTCTGTGAGCGAGCCGGACCCTGGCCACCTGGGGGGGTTGCTCGATCGCGGCTTCGTCGGGGCATGCCTGCCCGCCGAGGCGCTCGCGAGCGCGACCGGGTTCGACCGATGCGGCAGCCTGCTCGAGCTGCTCGAAGCCCGCGGTGCGCCGCTGCTCGTGCATCCGGGGCCCGGCCCCGACACGCTTCATGTCCCGGCGAGCGCGACGGCGACGGCGGTCGTCCCGTCATGGTGGCCCGCCGTCACCCGCTACGTGGCGGCGATGAACGCGGCCTGGCACGCGTTCGCGCGCTTCGGCCGCCCGTCGCACCCACGGCTGCGGGTCTGCTTCGCGATGCTCGCCGGTCTCGGACCGCTGCACCGCGAGCGGCTGCTCGCGCGCGGCGGGTGCGCGGCGGCGGACCCGGACGTCTTCCTCGACACCTCGTCGTACGGGCCGCGTGCCGTGGACGCGATGATCCGCGAGCTCGGCGTCGACGCGCTGGCGTACGGCTCGGATCGGCCGGTCACGCCCGCCCAGGAGCTGGCGCTGGGTGAAGCCGTCGGGCTCGCACTCCGCGTCCGGAACCCCGCCCGCCTGCTTTCGCTCGCGGAGGTGACGGTGTGAACGCGCACCCGAAGTTCGACCACGCCCTCGACTTGCCGTCGCTGCGCCGGCTCGTCTCCCGGATCGCCGCCGAGCCGGACTCATGGCGCCCGCTCGTGAACCTCGACGCCGAGCACCGCCACTTCGCGCAGCTCTGGCGCGACGACCACGTAGACGTCTGGGTCATCTCCTGGATGAACGGCCACGACACCGGCTTCCACGACCACGACCTCTCGAGTGGGGCGGTGGCGATCGTGGAGGGCGAGCTGGTCGAGGAGCGGCTGGCAATCGGCGGACCGCCCCGGCGGCGCTGCTACCGCGCCGGCACGAGCTTCGACTTCGACGCTTCCCACGTCCACCGGATGCACCAAGCGGGCGGCGGCCCGGCGATCTCGATCCACGCCTATTCGCCGCCGCTGTGGCGCATGGGCGCCTACGCCATCGAGCCCGACGGCACCCTCCGGCGCGCCTCGATCTCGTATGCGGAGGAGCTGCGGCCCGCCGACACCGAAGCCGCGTAACGCCCCCTGCTAGAACGCGGATGTGCGCGAGAGCTCGTTCCCGATCGGCGCCGCCGCCAGCCTCGAGGACCTCGAGCTCGATCCGCACCCGCTGCTGGCGCGGCTGCGCGAGCGTGAGCC
>JBKPBS010000172.1:0-26072 GCA_046726915.1 Actinomycetota bacterium | reverse complement strand
CTGCTGCTCCTGTGCGGCGACTCGACGAACGCCGACCGCCCGGGGATGTCGCCCTCCGAGTCCAGCGTCGGCCCCCGCCTGCAGGAGGTGTTCGCGCGCTGCCAGGGCCGGATCGTGGTGACCTGCTTCGCCTCGAACATCCATCGCGTCCAGCAGGTGGTGGATGCCGCGGCGGCGCTCGACCGGCGCGTCTCGCTGATCGGCCGCTCGATGCGCAAGAACACGAACATCGGGCGCATGCTCGGGCACATCGACATTCCCGACGGGATGCTCGTGGGCCCAAAGGAGATCGAGGACTTCCCAGACCACAAGCTGGTGATCATCTCGACCGGCTCCCAGGGCGAGCCGCTCTCGGCGCTCCGCCGGATGGCCCACGGCGACCACCCGAACGTCGATCTCCACGACGGCGACACCGTGATCTTCTCGGCCACGCCGATCCCCGGCAACGAGCGCGCCGTGAACGAGACGATCGACCGCATCTACCGGCTCGGGGCGAACGTGATCACACCCTCCGACGTGCCCGTGCACGCCTCCGGTCACGGCTACGCCGAGGAGCTGAAGCTGATGATCAACCTGACGCGGCCGCGATACGTGATGCCTGTGCACGGCGACCACCGCCGCCTGCGCCTGCACAGCGAGCTCGCGGAGGCGGTCGGCGTGCCGCCGAAGTCGATCTTCCGCGGCGAGAACGGGCTCCCGCTCGAGATCGACGCGTCGGGCGCGCGCTTCGCCGAGCGCGAGCAGGCCGGGTTGATCTTCGTGGATGGGGTGGAGGTGGGCGACATCGAGGACGTGGCGCTGCGCGACCGCCGCATGCTCTCGGCCGACGGGATCTTCATCGTCGTCGCGACCATCTCAGAGCAGGACGGCCGTTCCGTGGTCCCGCCCGAGATCATCTTCCGCGGCGTGCCGTTCGTGGACGAGTCGGACTCGTTCGTCGAGGAGCTCCGCGAAGCCGTCGACGAGTCGCTCGCACACTCGGCCGAGGAGGAGATCACGGAGATCGACCTCGTCCAGGACCACCTCCACGACGACGTGGCGGAGTTCGTCTACGAGCGCCTGAAGCGGCGCCCGATGATCCTGCCGGTGGTGGTCGAGGTCTAGCCGGCCTCGGCGACGCCGAAGAAGCCGCAGTCGTCGGTCGTGCCGCGCACGTTGTTGACATCCTGCAGCCCCAGGGCCTGAACGGTCACGACCTGGCCGTCTGCGCCCGCGAACGCGATCACGCCCGGGCGGGGACTCGCGTCGTCGACCACAAGCGTGTTGTCACCGGGATCGAAATCGAAATCGTGATCGAGATCACTGCCATTGGGAAAGACCCACGAGATCTCTGAGTTCGCCGCCTCGGGGTTCGCGCGCACCTGAAGCTGCATGAGGTTGTTACAGCGTGCTTCGAGCTTGAGACCGCCCAGGTTCAGAACCTCGACGAACTCCGTGCTAGCCGAGCCGGAGAAGGCGATCCTCCGCATCGTCACGCCCCCGACGGACTCGGCGGAGGTCGCGGAGGTCGCCGACGTCGCAGTATCCGCGAGCAGCGCGCTCGGGACCTTCTGGAGCGTGTCCTCCTTGACGTCCTCGCCCGTCACGGCGTTGATGGCGATGTCGCGGCTCTGCACCGTGCTGTTGCGGATGTCGATCCCGCGGACCTCGTTGTTGCGCAGGTCTCTCGTGCGGATCTCGTTGTTGCGGATGTCAAGGCTGCGCACCTCGTTGTTCTTGATCTCGCGGCTGTCGATGAAGCCGGTCGCGACGCCATAGGAAACGCCGCTCAGCGAGACGAACAGGGCAATCAGTGCGATGACCATTGCCGGCGAGGGCCGGCGGCGCAGCAGCGAGCTCACGACTACTCCTTCGAGGTTTCGGGGGCGAGGCCTCGTTGAACCAACACGGTAGTGGCAGAATCGGAGCGGGTAGGCGCCTCGGCCGGAAGGGTTACAACGAAGCGAGCCCCGCCGCCCTCCGCGTCGCGCACCTCCACGCTCCCGCCGTGCGAGGTCGTGACCGCTCTCACGATCGCGAGCCCCAGGCCGCTGCCTCCGCTCGGGGCGGCGTCGCCGGCGCCGCGGGCGAAGCGCTCGAAGACGCGCTCGCGCATGTCCAGCGGCACGCCGGGGCCGCGGTCGGCCACCTCCAGCACAGCGTTTCCGTCGTTCTGGCGCACGGATACGGTGACCGGCGTGCCGGGCGGCGTATGGATCAGCGCGTTCTCGACCAGGTTGCCGGCCAGGCGATGGAGGTCGTCGGCGACGCCGCTCACGATCACCGGGCCGGGCAGGTCGAGCGAGACGGGGTGGTCCGACGACAGCGCGCCGGCTTCGGCCGCCGCCTCGGTGGCGACCGCGGACAGGTCGACCGGGCTCCGCGGCAGCTCGCGGCCCGCGTCGGCGCGGGCGAGCAGCAGCAGGTCGCCGACGAGCCGCCGCATCCGCCGCGACGAGCGGAGCGCCGAGTCGGCCATGTCGCGCTGCTCGCCGCCGAGCTCCGCTTCCAGCAGCTCGAGGTTCGCGAGGATGCTCGTGAGCGGGGTGCGCAGCTCGTGCGACGCGTCCGCCACGAACTTGCGCTGGCGGGCCAGGGTGGCCTCGGTCTCCTCGCGGGCCGCGCTCAGCTCGCGGAGCATGTCCTCGAGCGTGTGCGCGAGGTCGGAGACCTCGTCGTTCGCCTGCGGCTTGGGAAGCGCGATGTCCGGGTCGCGCGTGCGTGCGACCTCCCGGGCGGCGTAGGTGAGCCCCGCGATCGGCCGCATGGCGCGCTGAGCCACCACGAGCCCACCGAGGAAGGCGAGCAGCGTGCCGCCGAACACCCCGAAGCCGAGGAACAGGCGCACGCGGTTGATGGTCTTCGTGATCGTGCGCTCGGGCTTGGCGTACTGGACGTAGCCGACCGGCGTCGTGACCGTCTGGAGTTGCTGGTCGAAGGTCCCGGAGTTGGCGCTCGTGGGGACCACGAGCTCACGCGAGGTCACGCGCAGGTCGCCGATGTCCGTGACGCCGCTGATGGGGGGGCCGAGGTCGGGCCCGCTCAAGGGATTCTCGGGCCAGACCGTGCGGTTGCTCGGGTCCACGACCCTCACGATCGGGTCGCCGGCGGCGTAGGCCGCGAGCAGGGCCCGGTCGGATGGGCTCAGCTGGACGCTTCCATGCACGATCTCGAGCGTGATCCGGTCCTGGAGCTCACCCACGCTCGCTCGCAGGTCGTCGTCGAAGCCCGCGACGATGCGCTGCTCGGCGACCGTGCCGACCACGATCGCGAACAGGCAGAGGATCGCGAACGTCAGGGCGGACGTCAGCACCGCGACCTTCAGCTTCACGGGCAGACGCGTTCTCATGGTGCCCTGAGCACGTAGCCGGCGCCGCGCATCGTGTGGAGGATCCGCGGCTCGCCGCCGGACTCGAGCTTGCGGCGGACGTTCGAGATGAACACGTCCACGGTGTTGGTCTCGGCGAACGGGTGGTAGCCCCAGACCTCGTCGAGCAGCGCCTGGCGCGAAACCACGATCCGCTCGTTTCGCATCAGGTGCTCGAGCAGCTCGAACTCGCGCGCCGTCAGGTCGAGCTTGCGCTCGCCGCGGTAGACCTCGCGGCTGTCCGGATTGAGGCGCAGGTCGCCGACGACGAGGTACGCGCTGCCGCGCGGCGGCCGCCGGCGCAGGAGGGCGCGGATTCGTGCGAGCAGCTCGTCGCGCTCGAACGGCTTGACTAGGTAGTCGTCCGCGCCCGAGTCGAGGCCCTCCACACGGGCGTCGAGCGCGTCGCGGGCGGTGAGCATCAGGATGGGCACGTCGCCCTCGGCACGCATGCGCCGCGCGACCTCCATCCCGTCGAGCTTCGGCAGCCCGAGGTCGAGCACCACGGCGTCCGGCTCGAACACCCCGGACTGCTCGAGCGCGGCCTGGCCGTCGCCCGCCACGCGCACGTCATAGCCCTCCTTGTCGAGGGAGCGGCGAAGCACGCCGGCGATGTCGGCGTCGTCCTCCACCACCAGCACCCGAGGCCGTCCGCTCATGGCTTCCATGGTAGGGAGGGATACAGTCCAAATTGCGTGTTTGAGGGCGGCTGTGCATGCGGAGAGGTTCGCTACCGGCTCGCCTCCGATCCGCTCTTCGTCCACTGCTGCCATTGCCTGAACTGCCAGCGCCAGACCGGCAGCGCGTTCGTCGTCAACCTCCTCATCGAGGCGGATCGGGTCGAGCTCGTGCGCGGCGAGCCGCGCGAAGTATCTGTCCCTCGCGACGCCGGGCTGACGCAGGAAATCTGGCGCTGCCCGGCCTGCGGGGTCGCGCTGTTCAGCGAGTACACGCGCCGCGACGTCCGCTTCGTCCGAGCGGGCACGCTCGACGACCCGGCGGCGGTGGAGCCCGACGTCCATATCTACACGCGCTCGAAGCTGCCGTGGGTGACGTTGCCGGATGCGGTGCCGGCCTTCGACGTCTACTACGACATGAGCGAGCTCTGGCCCGCGGCGAGCCTCGAGCGCCTCAGGGCGCTGACGCGGAACTCGTCCTAGCCAGGCGCAGCGGCCGGGAGGGTGCGGAGATCTTCCGTCGAATGCAGGCTGTATGGCCAGCCGCAAGCGCCGGAAGCGACGCCCTGCCCGCAGGACGTGGTTGCCCGATCTCGAATTGCCCACGCTCGACCAGCGTCACTGGGACCTGATAGGTCTCGGCCTGGTGGCGTTCGCCGCCTTCTTCGCGTGCGTCTTCTACCTCGACTGGGCTGGCGGCGAAGTGGGGGAGGCGCTGGCCGGCGCGATCCTCTTCATGTTCGGCGGCGTGGGCTACGGCGCGCCCGTGCTCCTATTCGCCGCCGGCGCTCTGATCGTCATACGCCCGATGATCCCGGCGCTGCATCCGCTCAAGACCGGGGCCGTCTGCTTCACCACGGCGCTGATGCTCGGACTGGCGGCCGGCTCGCTCGGCCTCGGGCCCGGCGACACGCCGCGCGAAGGCTTCCTCGACGCGCACTACCTCGAGCACCACGGCGGGCTCGTGGGCGAGTCGCTCTTCTGGGCCTCGGCGAAGTTCTTCTCCACAGCGGGCTCCCACATCCTGTTCGTGTTCCTCCTGCTCGCCGGCGTGCTGCTGCTCACCGGCGCGTCGATCGCGAGCATCGTGACCGCCACGCGCGAGGCGGCCGCCAGCACCACCGAGCGCGTGCGCCGCACCACCGCGACGGCGCGCGTGCCGTACCAGCCGCTGCCGCCGATCGCGCCTCCCGAGCCGGAGGACCGCGAGCCGGTCGTGCGCGCGACCCACGTCGAGGTGCCGGCGCAGGAAACGCACGAGTTCGAATACGACGAGCCGGAGCCGGAGGAGCCGGAGACGCCGGGGTCAGACCCCTTTGGCGGCGACGAAGCACTGGACGGCTCAAGGGGTCTGACCCCTGAGGTGCAGCCCGACGACGCCGGGCTCACGCCGATGGGCAACAAGCGCTCGCCGGTCACGGAATCGGACGACATCGAGTACCGCATGCCGAAGCTCTCCTTCCTGAAGCGCTCGAGCGGCGCTCAGAAGCTCGACACGAAGGGAATCGAGCGGGTGGGGGCGCAGCTCGTGGAGGCGCTCAGCCACTTCAACGTGGAGGCGCGGCTGATCGGGACCGTGGGCGGGCCGCACGTGACCCGTTACGAGCTGCGCCTTGCGCCCGGGATCAAGATGTCGAAGGTCGCCACGCTCAAGGACGACCTCGCCTACGCGCTGGCCGCCGAACAGGTGCGCATCCTCGCCCCGATCCCCGGCAAGCAGGCCGTGGGCGTTGAGGTGCCGAACCGGGTGCGCACGATGGTGCACCTGGGCGACGTCTTCCAGGACGCGCCAAAGGGCTGGTCGCCGCTGTCGGTCTGGCTCGGCAAGGACATCGCGGGCAAGGCAATCGGCACCGACCTCGCCAAGCAGCCGCACATCCTCATCGCGGGGACCACCGGCTCGGGCAAGTCGGGCTGTGTGAACTCGATGCTGTCGAGCGTCCTGCTGCGCTCCTCGCCGAACGAGGTGCGGATGGTCCTGGTGGACCCGAAGCGCGTGGAGCTGAACCACTACGAGGGGATCCCGCACCTGCTCACGCCGGTCGTGACCTCGCCGCGGCTGGCCGCGAACGTGCTCAGCAACCTGATCAAGGAGATGGAGGAGCGCTACGGGGTGATGAGCCGCACGAAGACGCGCAACCTCGTGGAGCTGAACCGCGTGCGGGTGCGCGAGGGGGACGCCCCGCTGCCCTACATCCTGTGCGTGATCGACGAGCTCGCCGACCTGATGATGGTCGCGCCCGCCGACGTGGAGGACTCGATCATCCGGCTGGCGCAGAAGTCGCGCGCTGTCGGCATCCACCTCGTGCTCGCCACTCAACGTCCGAGCGCCGACGTGATCACCGGGATGATCAAGGCGAACGTGCCCGCGCGGATCGCGTTCGCAGTCTCGTCGCAGACCGACTCGCGTGTGATCCTCGACCAGAACGGCGCGGAGTCGCTGCTCGGACAGGGCGACATGCTGTTCCGGCCGGCGGGCGAGTCGCGCACCGCGCGCATCCAGGGCGCCTTCATCGCGGAGGAGGAGATCGAGCGCGTGACGGACCACTGGCGCCGCCAGGGCGAGCCGGAGCTCCAGGAGGAGCTGCTGGAGGCGGTCGAGCCCGAGGAGAGCTCGGACGGCGCCGAGGGCGACTTCGACCCGGACAAGGACGACCTGCTGGGCGACGCGATCGCAACCGTCGTGCAGATGGGCACGGCGTCCACCTCGATGCTCCAGCGACGCCTGCGGGTGGGCTACACACGGGCGGGCCGGCTGATCGACATGATGGAGCGGCGCGGGGTGATCTCGGGCTACGAGGGGTCGAAGGCGCGCCAGGTGCTGATCACCGAAGCCGATCTGCCGCGTGTGCTCGAGGCGCTCAGCGAGCCCGCGGTCGCCGGCCCGGTCGACGACTAAAGACGTGGCTGCGCACCGGGCACCGCCCGGTGCTTGCCCTACTGCGGACGTGGCTGCGCACCGGGCACCGCCCGGTGCTTGCCCTACTGCGCGTTTCGTCAAAATAGGCCGCCAATGCCAAGCATTGGCGAAACGCTCCGTGAGGCGCGGATGCGGCAGCGACTCGACATCGCGGATGTCGAGATGCGCACCAAGATTCGAGCGAAGTATCTCCGCGCGCTCGAGAACGAGGAGTTCGGCATGCTGCCCGGGCCCACGTTCGTCAAGACGTTCCTCCGCACCTACGCGGAGATGCTCGGCCTCGACCCGCACGTGCTCGTGGAGGAGTACCGCGCGGCCCACGAGGGCGAGGACGAGCTCGAGTTCCAGCCGCTCGGCCCGCCCGGGGTCTCCACGCGGGAGCGGCATCGCGGCCCGCGGCTCGGCCCCGGGATGCTGGCGCTGCTCGTGCTCGTGGGGGTCGTGGCCGTGCTGGTGGCGATCGGGCTGGCGAGTGACGACGGCGGCGGCGAGCAGGCCGCGAGCCCGGCGACCACGGAGACGCGAACGGCCGCGAAGCCGAAGCAGAAGAAGAAGAAGCGGGCACTACCGACGCGCGTGGCGCTGCGCGTGGTGCCGGCAACGCCGGTCTACATATGCGTCGACCACGGGGCGGGGACGGAGGTGGTCTTCCAGAACACGATCGACGCGCCGCAGACCTTCCGCGGCAAGCGGGTCCGGGTGAATCTCGGCAAGCGCGACGTGCAGCTGTGGAAGAACGGCAAGCGCGTGCAGGTCACTCCCGGCGGCGAGCCGGTCGGCTTCGACTTCACGCCGAGGCACACGCGCGAGCTTCCGAGCGGCGAGCGCCCCTGCCTATAGGGCCGGCGCGACTAGTCTCGTAGGGCGTGAGCGCTCGTGCGGGCATCGTGGTAACGGGCACCGAGGTCCTGACGGGCCGCGTACGCGACCGCAACGGGCCGTGGCTCTCGGACCGCCTGCTCGAGCTGGGCGTGGAGCTGGCGCACATCACGATCTGCGGCGACCGGCCGCAGGACATCGAGGCGCAGCTCACCTTCCTCGCCGAGCAGGGCGTGGACCTGGTCGTCACGAGCGGCGGCCTCGGGCCTACGGCCGACGACCTGACCGTCGAGATGGTCGCGCGCTTCACCGGGCGAGAGCTTGTGCTGGACGAGGAGCTGGAGGACAAGATCGCGGCGATTCTGAAGCCGCTGATGGCGCGCTTCGCCCACTGGGACTTCGACGCGGTGCGCGCCGCCAACCGCAAGCAGGCGCTGATCCCGGAGGGCGCCTACGTGATCGACCCGGTGGGCACGGCTCCGGGCCTGGTGGTGCCGGGCACACCGACGGTGGTGGTGCTGCCGGGGCCGCCGCGTGAGCTTCAGCCGATGTGGCGGACGGCGGTGGCGAGCGAGCCCGTCCAGAATGCGATCGCACGCCGGACCGTGTACAGGCAGGAGATGGTGCGGATGTTCGGCCTTCCGGAGTCCGGGCTGGCGGACACGCTGCGGGACGCGGAGGAGGGGATCGAGCGCTACGGCGAGCTCGAGATCACGACCTGCCTGCGGCGCGGTGAGATCGAGATGGTCACGCGCTTCGAGCCGGGCGCCGCCCTGGTGTACGAGGAGCTGCTCGGGCTGCTGCGCGAGCGGCACGGGCGCGACATCTTCTCCGAGGACGGCTCGCGGATCGACGACCAGGTGGCGCAGCTCCTTGCCGGCCGCACGGTTGCGACGGCCGAATCGTGCACCGCCGGGCTGCTGGCGGCTCGCTTGACCGAGCGGCCGGGCTCGTCCGCCTACGTGGCCGGCGGGGTGGTGGCCTACGCGAACGAGGCGAAGGTGGAGCTGCTCGGAGTGGATCCGGGCCTGATCGAGCAGCATGGCGCCGTGTCCGAGCCGGTGGCCGATGCGATGGCCGAGGGAGCGCTCCGCCGCTTCGAGGCGGACACCGCGGTTGCGATCACCGGGATCGCGGGGCCGGACGGCGGGACAGAGGAGAAGCCGGTCGGAACGGTCTGCTGGAGCGTGAAGCTGGCCGATGGCCGCGGAATCACCAGAACGGTGCGCCTGCCGGGCGACCGCGCCGACATCCGCGACCGCTCGACCACGGTGGCGATGCACCTGTTGCGCCGCGTGCTCGCTGAGCCACACGCAAGAGAAGCCGAGGCAGCCGCGGCGGCCCGCACTCAGCCGTGAGCGGCCCCCGTGCCCGCATGTTCCTGGCGCTCGACCTCCCCGAGGAGGCGCGCGACCGGCTCGTCGAGTGGCGCGAGCTGATCCTCGACGGGCGGAGGGACGTCCGTCCCGTGCGTCCCGAGGCGCTCCACGTGACACTCGTGTTCCTCGGATGGCAGGACGAGTCCGCCGCGGAGCGCATTGCGAAGACAGCCTTCGGTTCGCTCCCCGCGGGTCCCACGCCCCGGCTGGCCGCTACCGGCGTCCGCCCGGTGCCGCCCCGAGACGCGCGCCTCTTCGCACTCGACCTCGACGACGAGGACGGTCGCACGACCGCGCTCCAGGCAGCGATGTCCGACGCCCTCGAGGCCGGCGGCTGGTACAGGCCCGAGAAGCGTCCCTTCTGGCCACACATCACGCTCGCGCGCGTGAAGCGCGGCGAGCGGCGCGTCGCGCCCCCGCCCGACCGCCCGCCGCCGCCCGCAGAGACGTTCGACGCGGGCGTCGTGACGCTCTACCGCTCGACGCTCCGCCCGCAGGGAGCGCTATACGAGCCGCTGGCGCGTACGGTTGCGGGAGATGCGCTCGATACCGCTTCCCGACCCTCCGCTGACTGACGGCGAGATCCGGCTGCGGCCGTGGGCGCGGCACGACGTCGCGGCGGTCACGGCCGCCTGTCAGGACCCGGAGATCCCGCGCTGGACCGTAGTCCCGCACAACTACACCGAGCGTCACGCGCGCGACTTCATCGACGGCACCGCCGCCGACATCGCCGCGGGACGCGAGCTGGCGCTGGCGATCGTCGACTTCGATGACCGCCTTCTGGGCGCGCTCGGGCTCTCGAACTTCGACTGGCGGGACCTGAAGGCGGAGATTGGCTACTGGATCGTCGCCGAGGCGCGCCGGCGGGGGATCGGCGCGCGCGGCACGCGGATGCTGGCGATCTGGGCGATCACCAGGCTCGGGCTGGAGCGGCTCGAGCTGCTCGCGCACCCGGACAACGAGGCGTCGGTGCGGCTGGCCTCGCGAGCGGGCTTCACGCGCGAGGGCACGTTGCGCCGCTACCGCCGCCGCCACGGCGTCCGCGAGGACCTCGTGATGTTCTCGATGCTGGCGGAGGACATCGCGCCGTGACTCCGATCCATGACGTGGCCGCCAGCGGCTTCAGCCGGGCCGCCGCCGAGTATGAGCGGGGCCGGCCGGACTATCCACCGGCCCTGTTGGAGCCGCTCCAGCTGTCACCCGAGCTCGTCGTGCTCGACCTCGCCGCGGGCACCGGGAAGCTGACCCGGTTGCTCGCAACGAGTGGCGCAACCGTCATCGCCGTCGAACCCGTGGCGGAGATGCGCGCCGCACTGCCCGCCTCGGGGCAGGTCCTCGACGGAACGGCCGAGCAGATCCCGGTGGGCGCGGGGACCGCGGACCTCGTCACGGTCGCGCAGGCCTTCCACTGGTTCGACGGCGACGCGGCCCTTGCCGAGATCCACCGCGTGCTGCGCCCCGGCGGCCGCCTTGCGCTCGTCTGGAACCGCCGCATCGAGGACGCCCCGGTGAACGTGGCGATCGAGGCGATCCTCGCCCCGTACAGCGCCGGCGTTCCCACGCACCGCCGCGACGAGTGGCGCGGCGCCTTCGACCGCACGACGCTCTTCGGACCGCTCGAGGAGCACGTCTTCGCGAACGAGCAGGTGCTGGACGCGGACGGGATCGCGGACCGTGTGGGCTCGATCAGCTTCGTCGCATCGTTGCCGGACGAGCAGCGCGCCGAGGTCCTGAGCGCGGCACGCGCGCTCGCCGCCGACGGCCCGGTGACGATCCCCTACCGAACCGAGCTGCAGGTCGCTGGTGTACGGACTGCGTGACAGGAGAACGAAGCTGGAGAGCCGTCGACCTGCGCGCCGTGCATTCAGCGGCCTGGCGATGCTGCTCGCGACCATCGGCGCATGGCTCTACGAGCTGGCCGGGGGCCACGATGGCAGCCCGTACGGTCAGCTCATGGCAGTCGGCGGCATCGCGTACATCGTCGGAGTTTGCCTTCCTGCCGGCGCGGCTGAGAGCCTAGGCTCCGAGGAATGGAGCAACGGATCAGCCTCATCACCCTGGGTGTCCGCGACCTCGCGCGCGCCCGCGCCTTCTACGAGGCGCTCGGGTGGAGGACGGGCGCGGCGCCCGAGGATGATGTCGTCTTCTTCCGGTCCAGCGGCATGATCCTCGCGCTATGGGACCGGGCGAGGCTGGCCGAGGACAGCGGCGTTGAGGACTCCGGCGGCTGGGGCGGCGCGACGCTTGCCCACAACGTGCGCTCGCCCGAGGAGGTCGACACGGTGACCGAGGAGGCGCGCGCCGCGGGCGGGAACATCGTGCGCGAGCCGGGGAAGACCTTCTGGGGCGGCTACTCCGCAGCCTTCACGGACCCCGACGGCCACCCGTGGGAGGTCGCCCACAACCCGCACTGGCGAATCCGGGACGACGGCTCCGTGGAGCTGCCGGAATAGCGGGGCAGCGTCGCGCGTCAACGGCGGCGGTGACGGGGGTGGTCGGCGAGGACTGTCCTGGATTAGGCGCCTATATGGCGCCCTATCCAGGACGGTCACCTTCTTCAAGGCCGTCGTTCGCGCGTCCGGCGAACCTCATGCTCCTTCGGCCGCGCTCAGCTCGATGACCGGGATTCGCCGGGGCGCCCGCTTCCGGTACTGGACCCAGCCCGGGTAGATCTCGATCCCGCGCTCGTACCAGAGAGCGCGTTCGTCGCCCTCCAGCTCGCGCGCGACCATCTCGTGCTCGTCGCCGTTGAAGAGGATCCGCGTCCGCGGGTTGGCGCGCAGGTTGTGGTACCAGGAGGGATTGTTCCTCTGGCCGTAGTTCGACGCGATCACGACGAGCCTGCCGTCGCCGCACGGGATCGCGAGCACCGGCGATGTCCGCTGCACGCCGCTTTTCGCACCCGTGGTCGTGAGCCAGGCCACCGGCAGGTCGGCCAGCCACGACGAGAACGTGGCCCGTCCGCGCGTGAGCCGGAACACCGCCCGGTCGAACAGATGCAGCGTGCGGGCGTAGAAGAGCGACAGCGGCTTCCAGCCCGCGGAGCGGCGAATTGCGCGCCTCAGGAGATTGGCGTCCGCGTGACGGTACATGGGGCGATTATCCATCCGACCCGACTCCTACGTTGTGACCTCAAGACTTAGAGGAGAACGCGACATGGAGAAGGAGCAAGAGAAGGCCGCCAAGGCACGTGAAGCGGCGCTTAAGGGCGCGCTCACGCAGATCGAGCGCACGTTCGGGGCGGGCTCGATCATGAAGATGGGGGACGACGCCGCGCAGGTGCGCGTCGCCGCCGTGCCGACGGGGGCGATCTCGCTCGACCTGGCGCTGGGCGTCGGCGGCGTGCCGAGGGGGCGGATCGTCGAGGTGTTCGGCCCCGAGTCGTCCGGAAAGACGACGCTGCTCTACCACATACTCGCCAATGCCCAGAAGATGGGCGGGATCTGCGCGTTCATCGACGCCGAGCACGCGATGGACCCGGCCTACGCGAAGCGGATCGGCGTGGACGTGGACGAGCTGCTCGTCTCCCAGCCCGACCACGGCGAGCAGGCGCTCGAGATCGCCGACCTCCTGATCCGCTCCGGCGCGGTCGACGTGGTGGCGATCGACTCGGTGGCGGCGCTCACGCCGAAGGCCGAGCTGGAGGGTGCGATGGGCGACCAGAGCGTGGGACTGCAGGCCCGGATGATGTCCCAGGCGATGCGCAAGCTGGCCGGCAACCTGAACCGCGCGAACACGCTCTGCATCTTCACGAACCAGATCCGCGAGAAGGTCGGAGTGATGTTCGGCTCCCCGGAGACTCAGCCGGGCGGCCGGGCGCTCAAGTTCTATTCGTCGCAGCGGCTCGACATTCGCCGCATCGAGACGCTCAAGGAGGGCACCGAGGCGGTCGGAAACCGGGTGCGGGTCAAGGTCGTCAAGAACAAGGTCGCGGCGCCGTTCCGGCAGGCCGAGTTCGACATCGAGTACGGCCAGGGAATCTCGTCGGAAGGCTGCATCCTCGACCTCGGCATCGAGCACAACATCCTCCAGAAGTCCGGCTCGTTCTTCTCGTACGGGGACGAGCGGCTCGGCCAGGGCCGCAACAACGTGAAGGGCTACCTCCGCGAGAACCCGGAGGTCGCGCGGGAGATCGAGCGCAAGATCTACGACGCGCTCGGCGTGGAGCCGGCCTCGCCGCTGGGCGTTGTCGAAGCGCCGCCGCCGGAGGAGGGCGAGGCCGAGCCGGCGGTGGATGCCGCCGAGCCCCCGATTGCCGAGGAGCAGGCCGCGTAGGCCGGGCCCAGGCGGCCGCGCGGGAAGGAACCCGGTGAAGCAGCGCACGGAGCCCACTCGGTGAGACCGGCGGAGTACGCCCGGTGAGACGCACCGAGACAGAGCGGGCGATCGACCTGGCGTACAAGGCTGTCGCCCGCCGCGACCTCACCGTGGCCGAGCTGAGGACCTGCCTGGAGCGCAAGCACGTGCCGCCGGAGGCGATCGCAGACGCCGTGGCCGAGCTGGAGGAGACCGGCTTCCTCGACGACGCCCGCTACGCCCGCCAGTTCGCCGAGGACAAGCGCGAGCTGGAGCAGTGGGGCATGGACCGGATCGCGTCAGACCTGCGCCGCCGTGGGATCGCCCCGCAGCTGATCGACGCCGCGGTCTCGACCCACGACCGCGACTCAGAGCTGCGCACCGCCTTGCTCCTGCTTCGCCGGCGCTACCCGCACGCCTCTCGCGACGACCGCGAGCGCGACCGCGCCTGGCAGATGCTGGTGCGCCGCGGCTACTCGCCCGATCTCGCCTACGACGCGATCCGGACGTGGGAACGCGCCGAGCGCGAGCGCCGTCGCGCTGCTTAGGGCCGCAAAGCCGCACAAGCGCTGGCATCCGGTTGCCGATCCCGCCTCGCGGAGATAGTCTCAGGTTAATGCGGCCGGCGTGGCCGGCGCGAGACGAAAAAGACGAGCAAATCGCCTGATTTTTGTGCTTCACCTGAACGTGAACCTGACAACCACCTGTGACCGTCCCGAAAGGAGTGCTCGGGAGGGTCCGTAGCCGTCTGCAGTCTCGTGGCCCCACGCCGCACCGCTCAACCAACTGAATGTTGAGACCGGCGCCCCGTGCGCCGTGTGAGGAGACGGAGATGGAGATCGTGTTGGCGGCGCTGGTCGCGGCGGGGGTCGCGGTGGCGGTGGTGATGCTCGTGCAGCGCCCGCGCACCGTGGGCGCCGGAGCCGCGGCGACGCGCGCGAGGCCGGAGCCGGCGCCCGTCCCGCCGGCGGCGCCGGAGATACGCGAGGTCGTGCCGGTGGGACGCGATGCGCTGGAGGAGGAGCTGGTCGCGCGCCGCACCGAGCTCGCCCGGCTGGAAGAGCGACTCCGGGCCAAGGAGAGCTCGCTCGAGGTCCAGGCGCAGCAGCTCTCGGAGCGCGAGCGCTCGCTCGAGGACAGGCGGCGCAACCTCGACAACACCCGCGAGGAGCTGAAGACCGAAAAAGCGCGCCAGCTCCGCGAGCTCGAGCGCGTGTCGGGCCTGAGCGCGGGGCAGGCGAAGCAGATCCTGATGCGCGAGCTGGAGGACGACCTGCGCCACGACAGCGCCCGGGTGATCCGGCAGGTGGAGGAGGAGACGCGCCGCGACGCCGACAGGCGCTCGCGCAGCATCCTGGCCGCGGTGATGCAGCGGGTGGCGTCGAGCCACGCCGTGGAGACCACCGTCTCGGTCGTGGAGCTCAAGTCCGACGAGCTCAAGGGCCGCATCATCGGCCGCGAGGGGCGCAACATCCGCGCGCTCGAGACGCTCACCGGGATCGACTTCATCATCGACGACACGCCCGGCGCTGTGCTCCTGTCCGGCTTCGACGGCGTGCGCCGCGAGATCGCCCGACTCACGCTCGAGCGCCTGCTCCAGGACGGCCGGATCCACCCGGCCAGGATCGAGGAGGCGTTCCACCAGGCGAAGTCCGAGATCGACCAGCACGTGGTCGAGGTGGGGGAGCAGGCGGTGTTCGAGGCGAACGTCGGCTCGCTGCACCCAGAGCTCGTAAAGCTGCTGGGCCGCCTGAAGTTCCGCACGAGCTACGGCCAGAACGTCCTGCACCACTCGATCGAGTGCGCGCGGCTCGCAGCGATGCTCGCGGCTGAGCTGGGAGCCGACCCGCGCTGCGCCGCCCGCGCGGCGCTGCTGCACGACATCGGGAAGGCCGTCTCGCACGAGAGCGAGGGCCCGCACGCGCTCGTGGGCGGCGAGCTCGCGCGCCGCTACAAGGAGTCGGAGGCGGTGGCGCACGCCATGGAGGCCCATCACAACGAGGTGGAGCCGCAGACCGTGGAAGCCGTGATCGTCCAGATCGTGGACGCGCTGTCGGGCGCCCGCCCGGGCGCCCGCGGCGAGTCGCTCGAGCAGTACGTGAAGCGCCTGCACGAGCTCGAGGAGATCGCCTGTCGCCACGCCGGGGTGGACAAGGTCTACGCGATGCACGCCGGCCGCGAGATCCGCGTAATCGTGCATCCCGAGGAGATCGACGACGACGCGGCGACCCTCCTCTCGCACCAGATCGCCCGCGACGTCGAGAAGGAGCTCGAGTACCCGGGGCAGATCAAGGTGACCGTGATCAGGGAGAGCCGGGCGACCGACTACGCCAAATAGATGGAGCGCCTGCTGGTATGGCGTGGCCTCGACGAGTGGCGGGCGGAGAGCACCCACGTCCGCATCGAGGGCGACCGGCTCACCGCGCAGGGCACGCAGCTTGGCTCGGAGCCCTACCGGCTCGACTATCGGCTCCGCACAGGCGGCGAGTTCGTCACCGAGCGCCTCGAGTTGTCCCTGCTCCACGGCGGCGGGCTGCACCGCCTGCTGCTCGTGCGCGATCCGGACGGGAGCTGGAGGGCGGACGACCGGCCGCTGCCCGAGCTCGACGGCGCCCTCGATTGCGACCTGCTCGCCTCGCCGATCTTCAACAGCATGCCGGTCCTCCGCCATGCCATGGGCAGGGGAGGCGAGCCACGCGATCTCGTCATGGCGTTCGTGACCGTCCCGGACCTGGCCGTAACGCGCTCAGAGCAGCGCTACACGCCGCTCGGCGACGGGCGCGTCAACTATGCGTCCGGCGACTTCAGCGCCGACATCCACTTCGACGAGGACGGGCTTGTCCGTCTCTATGAGGGCTATCTCGAGCGTCTCTAGGTCTATCCTCGGCGGCGATGGTGAAGCGCTACCACCTGACCACCTTCGGGTGCCAGATGAACGAGCACGACTCCGAGCGCATGAAGGGCATGCTCGAATCGCTCGGGTACAGCGAGGCGCGCGACCGCGACGGCGCCGACCTGATCCTCTTCAACACCTGCTCGATCCGCGAGAAGGCCGACAATCGGCTGGCCGGGCACCTCGGTGAGGCCAAGCGCCTCAAGGCCGAGGACCCCGAGCGCGTGATCGGGATCGGGGGCTGCTGGTCGCAGTCCCTGAAGCACGAGGTCTTCGAGATGTTCCCGTTCGTCGACGTGGCGTTCGGCCCCGGCCAGGTGCACAAGCTCGCCGAGTTCCTCACGAGCGACAGCATCACCGCGCAGGGCTTCTTCGAGTTCGAGGGCTTCACCGGGCACCTGCCGATGAAGCGCGAGCGCGAGTTCCAGGCCTGGGTGCAGATCTCGGTGGGCTGCAACTGCCGCTGCTCGTACTGCATCGTGCCGTCGACGCGCGGCCGCGAGGTGTCGCGGCCCGCCGCGGAGCTCGTCGCCGAGGTCGAACGCGTGGCGGGGGAGGGCGTGCGAGAGGTCACGCTGCTGGGGCAGAACGTGTGCTCATACGGCCGCGACCTCCCGAAGGGGTCGAAGACGACCTTCGCCGAGCTGCTCGGGCTGATCGACGCTGTCGAGGGCGTGGAGCGCATCCGCTACACGAGCCCGCACCCGAAGGACATCCGCGAGGACGTGATCGCCGCCCACGCCGAGCTGCCGAGCGTCTGCGAGCACATCCACCTGCCGCTCCAGTCGGGCTCGAGCCGGATCCTGAAGGCGATGCGGCGCACCTACGACCGCGGGCGCTACCTCGACCGCGTGGCGATGATCCGCGAGCTCGTCCCCGACTGCTCGCTCACGACCGACATCATCGTGGGCTTCCCGGGCGAGACCGAGGCCGACTTCGCCGAGACGCTCGAGGTTGTCGAGCGGGTGCGCTACGACTCGGCGTTCACATTCATCTACTCGCCGCGCCGCGAGACCGAGGCGGCCACGCTGCCCGATCAGGTCCCGCACGACGTGGCGAGCGAGCGCATGGGCCGGCTCGTGGAGGCCGTGCAGCGGCACGCCACCGAGCGGGCTCAGCGGTTCGTGGGGCGCACGATGGACGTGCTCGTGGAAGGGCCGTCGCGCACCGATCCCTCACGGTTGCGCGGCCGCACCCGTCACAACAAGACCGTGAACTTCATGGGCGTCGCCGCGGCGGGCGAGCTGACCGACGTGGAGATTGCCTCGGCCACCAGCACGACGCTGGCGGGCGACGAGCTACTGGTGGCTCGTCTGGGCTAGCTCGGCCTTGAGCGACTCGAGCTCGCCGCGCACCCGGTCGAGCTCGGCGCGCAGCTCGCGCTCCGTGAGGGCGTGGACCTGCGCCTGGCGCTCGCTCTCGTCGCGCAGCGCGGCGAGGGCGGCGCGGGCGTCCTCGGCGCGGCGGTCGGCATCCGCGGTGAGCACGAGCTGGTCGCGCGACTCGGCAAGCGAGCGCTCCAGCTGCTCGATCCGCCCGGCGTCGACGGGCGGGCCCGCAGCGGCCTGATCGTGCACGGCAGCGAGCTCAGCCCGGACCGCCGCGAGCTCGCCCCGCGCTGTGTCGAGCTCCTCGCGTGCCGTCGCAGCATCACGGCGCGCGGCCTCCAGCTCCTGCGTCAGCCGCGCGCGCAGCGCCTCGTGCTCCTTGTGGTTGCGCTCGCGCTCGGCGTCGATCGCCGCGACCGTGCGCCTGCGCTCCGCCTCGACCTCCTCGACCCGCTTCGCGCGCTCGGCCTCGAGCGCCTCGTCGTGGTTCGCGCGGAGCGACGACAGCGCCTGCTGCGCGCTCGCACGCTCGGCGCGAAGCGCCTCCTCGGAGGCCGCCTCGGCGGCCGCGAGGTCGCGCTCGTGCTCGAGCCGTAGCGAGGACAGCGCCTCCTCGCGTTCCTCCTCGGCCGCGGATGCAGACTGCTCCCCGAGGGCGGCGAGCTTCTCCATCAGCTCGTCGCGTCCGACGATCGCCAGGGCGAGCTCCTCGCGCAGGCGGGCGAGCTCGCGCTCGTCCTCCTGGCCGGCGGCCGAGGCGCTCGCCGGAGGCGCATCGACCTCAGCCGGAGCCTCGGCGGGCGGCTCGGCCACGCCGTCGCCGTTAGGCGGCACGATGACCGTGCTCACCGGCTGGCTCGCGCCTGGGGCCGGCTCCTCCATGAATGAGAGTGTGTCTACCAGCTTTGAGATCTGACTGCGGGCGGCCACGGCCGGCCGCACGGGCAGCTTCGTCATCACGGCGATGTCGCTCAGTCCCAGCGAGTCGGCCGGATCGGCGACCGCGAGCACAAGGGCGCCGTCCTCCGCGAAGCCGACGGGGGCAGCGAGGTAGCGCTTCGCGGCCGTCCGCCGCAGCAGCGCGGCCGCGGAGTCGTCCACCGGGAACTCCGTCAGGTCGATGTGGTCGAGCCCATAGCGCTCGGCGAGCGCGCGGGCTAGCTGGTCCTCCGTGATGGCGCCGCTCTCGAGCAGGACCTTCTCGGGAGTCTGCCCGGGGTGGCGGGCGGCCTCCACGGCGCGCTCAGCCTGGGTCTCGTCCACAAACCCGAGCTCGACCAGGATGTCCGACAGGAAGCGCCTGCCCGCCCCGCTGAGAGTCGGCGTCGTGACGCCCGGCCCGGTGAGCGGCGGTCCGCTCCCGGGTCCGGCGATCGCCCCCGTCAGCGGGTCGGTGCTCACGCCTCCTCCCTCAAAGGCGCCGTGCCGAGCGGCGTGCCGTTTCGGCGTGCCGGCCCCGACTGAGCCGAGATCTCGCCGAGCTCGAGCGCGTGCTGCGGCGAGTCGGCCTCGGCGAGCCGCTGGATGCCGTACGAGAGCTGGACGGCCGCGGGCCGGCTGGATGTGACCCGCTCGAGCGAGCGCTCGAAGCGACCCAGGAAAGCGAGCGCTCCGTCCGGGCCCTTGCAGCCCACGAGCACGACGCTCAGGCCATCGGTGGACGTGCGCGCGAGGTAGTCGGTGCGGCGGATTGCCCCGCTCAGCACCTCGGCCACGTCCTTCAGCAGCAGATTCGCCATCGCCTCGCCATAGCGCTCGGCGAGCGCGCCTCTGTCGCGCAGCTGGCACACCACGACGTACGACTCGACCGTCCCGCGCTTGCTCAGCTCGTGCTCGCGCTCGATCGAAGCGACGAGCGTCTCCCGGTTCGGCAGCCCCGTGATCGGATCGGTGCTCTCGCGGTCGCGCGCCACCTCGGCGAGGCGACGCAGCTCGGCGCGCGCGGAGATGCTCTCCCACTCGTAGGAGAGGAGCCGGGCTCCGACGAGGATCAGCTGCGCCACATCGCGCGGCGGCGACTCGCCCCCCGGACCCGTGGCGAGCAGCACGCCGACGACGCTGCCGTCGGCCGCGTCGAGCGGCGCGGCAACCCAGTTGGCGGGGCCGAGCGCCGCCAGCGCGTCGGCGTCGAGCAGCTCGCCGGCGGCCGAGGCGTTGCTGGGCACGTTGCGCACGAGCGGGATCTCCACACCGCGCGGCACGCGCTCGCCGCGGGCGTCGATCACCCGGCACTTGCCCTCGTCCCAGTCGACCTGTCCCAGCACGAGACCGCCTCCGGGCGAGGCGCTTTCGAGCAGGTCGAAGACGGACGTCGCGGCATCGGCAAAGCTGCCGAAACGCCGCGCGGCGAGGCGGGACAGGGCGTCGAGGATCTGGGTGCTCATGTTTCCCTGGTCTTGATCGGCCAAAGAGGGGTGCTCCCAAAGCGCGGCAGGAGAACTGCTCAGAGAGCGCGTGCCACGTCGGCCAGCGCGGCGCGAGCGCCGACGAGGCCTCCGCGGCCGGCCCACTCCTGCCCGGCCCGCACCTTGAGCACGCCATCGCCGTGGCGTCCGTGCTTCAGGCCGAGCTCCGCCAGCAGCTTGCCGGCGAAGGAATTCGGACCGACGTCGAACTCCCGACCCCGTGTGACGAACTCCACCGACGTGTCACGGTCACCGATGGCCCTCTTCACCTTCGCGACCCGGTTGTCCCAGTCGATCAGGAGCTCCTCGGCGTCATTGGTGCGGCCGAGCGCCTCTCCGTGGAGGCGCAGATTGAGCATCCAGTCGTAGCCCTCGCTCATGATCGGCGGGGCGATCTTCTTGAGCTCCTCGTAATCGTCGCCCTGGAGCTCCTTGGACCCGAGGATCACGTCCGGGTCGGCCGCTTCGACGGCCGCAAAATCGGCTTCGGGGACGATCTCCACGCCGCGCGCCGCCGCGCGGAGGAACCGTGGCACACGGCCGCCCGCGAGCGCGGCTCCGACCGGCTTCACGCCGAGCGCCCGCGTATCGCCGAGCGTGTCCGCGGTGAGCGTCCAGGGCCGCTCGGCCTGTCCGGGCACCTTCGTGCCGGTCAGCGGGTCGAGCGCGTGCTGGACCTTGAGCGGGCGCTGGGTCTCCTTCGACTCGTCGAAGCCGGACTCCTGGCAGCCGGCCAGCGCGCCCATGAGGGCGAGAGCGATGAGAATGCTGGCGCGCACCGCCGGTATTACTAGCGATCGTGGCCGCCCCGGAACCCGTCATAGCCATCTTCGGCCCTACCGGGGTGGGCAAGACGTCGGTGGCGATCGAGCTGGCGGAGCGGCTGCGGGCGCGCGGGGAGGATCCGCTCGCCATCTCCGCCGACGCACTCCAGGTCTATCGCGGGCTGGAGGTCCTGAGCGGCGTCGCGTCGCGCGAGGAGCAGGAGCGGCTCGAGCACCGGCTCGTCTCGCTCGTGCCGGTCACCGACACATTCTCGGCCGGGCAGTTCGCTGCGCTGGCGCACAGAGAGATCGATGCGGCGCTCGACGAGGGCCGCCGCCCGATCGTCGTCGGCGGCACCGGCCTTTATCTCCAGGCCGCGCTCACGGACCTGGAGCTGCGCCCGCCGCCCCCGCCGGGAGTGCGCGAGCGCATCCTCGACGAGCTGGAGGAGCGAGGCGCCGAAGCGCTCCACGCAGAGCTGGCCCAGCGCTCGGCCGCGGCGGCGGCAGCGGTCGAGCCCAGCGACCGCACGCGGATCGTGCGCGCGCTCGAGCTGCTCGAGATGGGGGAGGAGCCCGCGCCGGCCGGCCCCGAGTCGCGGCTGTGGACGGCCGAGCTGCGGCGGCCCACGCTCCTCTACGGCCTGACGATGAAGCGCGAGCGCCTCTACGAGCAGATCGACGCGCGCGTGGACGCGATGGTCGCCGCGGGGGCCGCCGACGAGGTGCGCCGCGCGGACGCCGCCGGCGCGTCGCCGACCGCCCGGAAGGCGCTCGGATTCGAGGAGCTGCTGCGCGGCGACGTGGACGCGATGAAGCGCCGCACCCGCAACTTCGCGAAGCGCCAGCTCACCTGGATGCGCCGCCTCGAACACGCCGAGCTCGTCGACGCCGACGCCGACGCCCCGGATAGGCTTCTCCGCCTCACCCTGGAGGAGGACTCGTGAAGCGCACCGCCGTTCTGCTGGCCATGACGGCCGCATCCCTTGCACTTGCCGGCCCCGCGCAGGCCGGCAGGCTCGACTTCGGCAAGCAGACATGGAACATCCTCCCGCCCGGTCAGTCGGGTGCGATCCCTCCGGATAAGCACAGCACGGACCAGCTGACGCTCTACGACGCGCTCACACCGCTGTTCGACAAGGTGACCGCACGCGACATCCCGCGCACCTACAAGTCGGCGCGTTTCTTCGCGCCCAGGGGCGGCCCGGTCGTGCACCCCAAGCGCGGGCTCGCGATCCGCACCGACCGCAAGTGGGGCGTGCCGCACATCAGCGGCCGCACGCGCTCGGACGTGTACTTCGGCATCGGCTGGGCGACCGCACGCGACCGCGGGATCTTCATGGAGACGATCCGCTACCCGGCGCGCTTCGCGGTGATCGACGCGCCCGGCTACGACGCGCTCTCGATCGCGAGCAGCCTGCGCGGCTTCACGCCCAGCCGGCCGACCGAGCGGTTCATCCGGCGGGAGAAGGAACTGGTGCTGAGGGGTGGGCAGCGTGGACGCCGGATCGTCCGCGATGTCGAGGCCTTCGTGGCCGGGGTGAACGCTTACAACCGCAAGGCGAACGTCGACGTGAAGCCGTGGACGTACACGGACGTGACGGCCGTGACCGGCCTGCTCGGACAGGTCTTCGGCGCCGGTGGCGGCAACGAGGTGCGGAACTCCATGCTCCTCGGCGAGCTGCGCAACCGCTTCGGGGCCGCCGGCGACGGCATCTGGCGCGACCTGAGGTCGGCGAACGACCCGGAGACGCGCGTCATCACCAGCAGGCGCTTCCCATATGTGACCGAGCGCGGAGGAAGCACCCCCGGCTCGCTGGTGGTCGACCCGGGCTCCCTGAGCGCATCGGCGGCGCACGCTGCGGAGGTCATGCAGGCGGCCCGCGCGCGGGCGTCCAACGCAGTCCTGATCGGCCGGAAGCGCTCGGCCGACGGCCATCCGCTCGCCGTAATGGGCCCGCAGCTCGGCTACTTCTACCCAGAGCTCTTCCTCGAGGTCGACGCGCACGGCGGCGGCATCGACGTGCGCGGCGGCGTGCTGCCGGGCATCCCGTACGTCCTGATCGGGCGCGGTCCCGACTACGCCTGGAGCGCGACGTCGGCCAACAATGACAACGTCGACCAGTTCCTCGAGGAGCTGTGCAACCAGGACGGCACGCCGGCCACCCGCAGCTCCACGCACTACATGTACAAGGGGATCTGCCGCCCGATGAAGACGTTCTTCGCCGGAACGCTCAAGGCCACCTCGACCGAGCCCGAGAAGGCCGTGACCTTCAAGGAGACCGTCCACGGGCCGGTGAGCGGCACGGTCACGGTCCAGGGCAAGCCGTACGCGGTGGCGAACCTCCGCTCCACTCGAGGGCGCGAGGCGACGGCCGGCTTCGTCGGCTCGGCCCTGAACGGGAGCATCCACTCGCAGAAGGACTTCCGCAAGGCGGCGGGCAGCCTCGGCTTCACCTTCAACCTGTTCTACGTCGACCACAAGGACATCGCGTTCTTCTCGGCGGGCCGGCTCCCGATCCGGGCACCGGGGACGAACCCCAGCCTGCCGACGCTCGGCACGGGCCAGTACGACTGGCGCGGCTTCCTGAAGGCGCGGCGGCACCCGCAGGCGGTCAACCCGGGCAGCGGGGTCATCCGCAACTGGAACGGCAGCCCGGCCGCGGGCTTCGGGGCATCGGACAGCAACTGGTCGAATCAATCGGTCGACCGCAGCGAGCTGCTGAGCGGGTTCAAGCGCCGCAACCGGCTGGAGGACGTGCTGAGCGTGGTGAACCGGGCCGCGACGCAGGACCTGCGGGCGGTGCAGGTCTGGCCGGTGCTCAACCGAGTCCTCGCCGGCGGCCCGGCGCCGGATGCCCGCAGCCAGCAGGCCGTCGACCTCGTGAACGCGTGGGTGGCGAAGGGAGCGAGCCGGCTCGACCGCGACCTCGACGGCAAGATCGACGACCCCGGGGTGGCGGTGCTCGACCAGAGCTGGGACGCGCTCTCACAGGCCGTCCTCAGTCCGGTCCTCGGTGACCTGGCGGCACCTGGGGGCCTGCTCGGGCAGCTCGAGACACGCGACCAATCCCCTCGTACCGCCAACGGCAGCGCTTACGACGACGGCTGGTACGGGTATGTCGACAAGGACCTGCGCACCCTGCTGGGGGAGCCGGTGAGTGGCCCATACAGCCGGCGCTACTGCGGGAACGGGGACCTCGCGGCCTGCCGCGCGTCGCTGTGGGCCGCGATCCAGAGCTCGGCGGACGCGCTGGCCGGCAGCCAAGGAACCGACCCGAACGCGTGGCGCTCCGACGCCACCGCCGAGCGCATCACGTTCACGCCGGGGGTTCTCGGGCGCACGATGCGCTGGGCAAACCGGCCGACCCTGCACCAGCTGATGGAGTTCGACGGGCACCGCTGAGTCCGCGGCCCGTTCCCGGGCCGGGCGAACGACGGCATTGAGAAGAGGGACCGTCCTGCCTAAGGCTGCGTATGGGCGCCTAATCCAGGACAGTCGAGGTCCGGGGGCGGTTCGAGCCCGTTCCTCATTGCAAGTCGTTCTGAGAAACCGTTAGTTGACACTAACGTTAGGAACTGCTTACATGCGGCCCCATGGAAGCCGCCCTGAAGGCGATCGCAGCGCCGCACCGCCGCCAGATCCTGTCGCTCGTCCGTGAGGGCGAGCTGTCCGCAGGCGAGATCGCGGCGCACTTCGACGTGACCAGGCCGGCGGTGTCGCAGCACCTGACCGTCTTGAAGGAGGCGGGGCTAGTGGATGAGCGGCGCAACGGCACGAGGCGCCTGTACAGGGCACGCCCGGAGGGCCTCGAGCCGATCAGGGAGTTCCTCGAGCAGTTCTGGGACGAGCGGCTCGAGGCGCTCAGGCGAGAGGCCGAACTCGAGGAAAGGAAGAAGGATGGAAGCGAGCACTGAGACAGCCGTCCGGCGCGAGATCGCGATCGCGGCGCGCCCCGAGACCGTCTGGGAGTTCCTGGTGGATCCGGAAAAGGCGACGCGCTGGATGGGAACCGACGCGACGCTCGACCCGCGCCCAGGCGGCGAGTACCGCGTGGAGGTCATTCCGGGCAACGCCGCCGTAGGCGAGTTCGTGGAGGTCGATCCCCCTCACCGCCTGGTCTGGACCTGGGGATGGACCGAGGAGAGCCAGAGCCCGGTCGCGCCGGGATCGAGCACCATCGAGATCGAGCTGAAGCCGGACGGCGACGGCACGCTGCTGCGCTTCACGCACAGCGGCCTACCCGATGCCGACGCTACCCAGAAGCACGCGCACGGCTGGGATCACTACCTGGAGCGCCTCGAGATCGTCGCGCGCGGCGACGACGCCGGCCGCGACCCGTGGCTTGACGGCATGACCTGAGCCCTTGCGTAGAGTCCGGCGCCGTGCGCTTCGAGAAGTGGCAGGCGCTGGGCAACGACTACGTGATCGTCGAGGAACGCGAGCTGCCGTTCGAGCTGACCCCTGCGCGCGTGCGAGCGATCTGCGCGCCGCACACGGGGATCGGCTCGGACGGCGTTCTGCTGATCAGGGAGCCCGGCGAGCATGGCTTCGTCGCGGAGATCCGCATCTACAACCCCGACGGGTCGGAGGCGGAGCTGTCCGGCAACGGCGTGCGCCAGGCCGTGATGTACCTGCGGCGCAACGGTTGGACGGAGCACGACAGCTTCTCGGTCCGCACCGCCGCCGGCGAGATCCGCCCGCGCATCGACGGTGAGCTATGCACGCTTGACATCGGGCGCGTGCGCCTGCGAGCGGAGAGCGACTTCCCGAACGGGGGCGACGACGGCACCGGCACGCTCAGCTCGGGCGGCCGCGAGTTCGGCTTCCAGTTCGTGCAGGTTGGCAACCCGCAGGTGTCGATCGAGGTCGCGGACGGGCTCGAGGAGCTCGATCTCCAGCAGTACGGTCCGGGAATCGAGCACAACGAGCTGTTCCCGAACCGCACCAACGTGTCCTTCTGGCGACGCACCGGCGACGCCGAGATCCGTGCGCGCATCTTCGAGCGCGGGGTGGGGGAGACCATGGCCTCCGGCACGGGCGCGACCGGCGCCGCCGTGGCGGCCGCGCTGCGCGGCGTGGACAGCCCCGTGACGGTCGTGCTCGACGGCGGGGAGCTGGTCGTGGACGTGGGCGAGGACATGCACGTGGACATGACCGGCTGGGCGCGGCCCGTGTATGCGGGGACGCTCAGCGAGGAATTCCTGAAGGAGCTGAATGCAACCGAGTAGCCGACTGGACCGC
>JBKPBS010000171.1:0-18607 GCA_046726915.1 Actinomycetota bacterium | reverse complement strand
TACGCCTCGATGCCGTCGAGCAGCTCGGCGAAGAACGGGTTGTGGAGGTCGTTCACGAGCACACCTACCGTGCGGGTGCGCGCGCTCGCCAGGTTGCGGGCCATCGCGTTGGGGCGGTAGCCGAGCGACGCGGCCGCGCGGAGCACGCGCTTGCGGCGTTCGTCGCTCACGTTCGGGCTGTCGCGCATCACGAGCGACACGAGCGCCCGCGAGACACCGGCGGCGCGGGCGACGTCCTCCAGTGTCGGGTGCTTCGGGCGAGTCCTCTTGACAGCCATCTACCCGCTAGAGATACTAACTGCCTTAGAGCGCTCTAATCAATAGAGCGCTCCAAGAGGTCCCGAATGTCATCCCATCCCGAGATGAACGGCCGCCCCAGGCCCGCGCGTGCAAACGAGCTCGGCCGCAAGCTGGCAGGCGCTCCGATCTCGTGGGGTGTGTGCGAGGTCCCGGGCTGGGGGCGCATGCTGCCGCCCGAGCGCGTGATGGCGGAGATGGCCTCGCTCGGTCTCACGGCCACCGAGATGGGCCCGGTCGGCTACCTGCCGCCGGACACCGCCGAGGTCCGCGCCCTCTTGGACGAGCACGGCCTAGCCCTCGTCGGCGCCTTTGTCCCGCTCGTCCTTCACGAGCCGTCCTTGGATCAGGCGCGGGAGGTGCTCGACGACATCTTGCCGCTCCTGAACGCCCTCGACGGCGAGGTGGTGGTCGCCGCCGCCGTCACCGACGTGCTCTGGTCCCCGCGGATTCCACTAGAGCCCGGCGACTGGGCGCGGATCGCAGAGAACCTTCACACACTGAGCGAGCTGGCCGCCGCGAGCGGCCTCCGGCTCGCGCTGCATCCCCACGTGGGGACGCTCGTCGAGACCGCCGAAGACATCGAAGCGGTCCTGGCTCAGGGCGAGGTCGACTGGTGCCTCGACACCGGCCACCTCGCGATCGGCGGCACGGATCCGGTGGAGTTCACCGCCGCGAACGCGGGCCGAATCGTCCACGTCCACCTGAAAGACGTGGACCTGGAGCTCGCGGAGCGCGTGCGCTCCGGCGAGCTGTCGCTCGTCGAAGCCACCCGGCGGGGGCTGTTCCGCCCGCTCGGCGACGGCGATGCGGCGATCGACGAGGTGGTCGGCCAGCTCGACCGCCACGGGTACGAGCGCTGGCTCGTGCTCGAACAGGACACGACCCTCACCGGGGAGGAGCCGCCGGTGGGTCGGGGTCCGGTGATCGATGTTCAGAGGAGCATCGACTATCTGGCCACGCTGGCTCCAGCTCCCAATGGAGGAGGGATTCCGAACCAATGAGACGAGTGCTGCAATACGTGCTGGCCGCCCTGCTCGTGCTCGGCCTGGCCGTCTCCGTCGCCGGCTGCGGCGATGACGACGACAACGGCGGATCCAACAAGAAGGACAACGTCAACCTGACCCAGGGCCGCGATCTAACCATCGCGGTGATCACCCACGGCGAGGGAGACACGTTCTGGGCCGTGGCGAAGAAAGGCGCCGAGCAGGCCGGCAAGGACATGGGTGTGACGGTCAAGTACAGCGAGTCGCAGAACGATCCGCAGAAGCAGGCCCAGCTGATCGAGTCCGCGGTGACCGAGAAGGTGGACGGCATCGCGACGTCCGTCCCGAACGCGGACGCGCTGCGCGACCCGCTGAAGAAGGCCGCGGACGCCGGGATCCCGATCATCACGCTGAACTCGGGGCAGAGCGACTCGGCCTCCCTCGGCGCGATCACGCACGTGGGCCAGGACGAGGGCGTGGCCGGTGAGGCTGCGGGCAAGCGGCTCGCGGAGAGCGCGGGCGGAGGGAAGCTCCTCTGCGTGGTCCACGAGCAGGGCAACACCGGGCTCGAGGAGCGCTGCGCGGGTGCGAAGAAGGGCTTCGGCGGCGATGTCGAGAACGTCCAGGTGAAGGGCGTCTCGGACATCGCGACGTCAACGACGGAGCTGCAATCCAAGCTCCAGTCGGACAAGGACGTGACGGCCGTGCTGTCGCTCAACCCCGACATCGCGGTCGCCGCGCGCGACGCGGTCCAGGGCGCGAGCTCAGACGCCAAGCTCGCCACGTTCGACCTGAGCGGCGACGTCGTCAAGGCCGTGAAGGCCGGCGAGATCGAGTTCGCCGTCGACCAGCAGCAGTACCTCCAGGGGTACCTGCCGGTCGTCTTCCTGACGCTGTTCAACACGAACGCCAACACCGTGGGCGGCGGTCTGCCCGTGCTCACCGGACCGGGGTTCGTCGACAAGTCGAATGCGGACACGGTGGAGCAGCTCGCCACCGAGGGCACGCGATGAGGTAAGGGCACTGCGGCCGGCCCCGCGCCCGGGGCCGGCCGCCGCCCGCTCCACGAGGAGGAGGAGAGCGAAGTGAGCAATCCCGCGACAGCGGTGGAGCCGCCACCCCCGACCACGTCCGTCGTGGACGAGCGCCTCGCGGACGTCAGCCTGACGACGCGCCTGTTGCGGCGTCCTGAGATCGGCGCGGTGCTCGCCGCGACCGTGATCGGCCTGTTCTTCGTGGTCACCACGGACCTGTTCGGCACGCTCGACGGGGCGGCGAACTGGACAGACGTGGCGTCCACGTTCGGCATCCCGGCGGTCGCCGTCGCGCTGCTCATGATCGGCGGCGAGTTCGACCTCTCGGCAGGAGTAATGACCGGCACGGCGGGCCTGTTCATGGGCATACTCGCCACCGAGCTCGACATGAACATGTGGCTGGCGATCCTGCTCACGCTCGTGGCCGCGGCCGGGGTGGGGTTCATCAACGGCTTCATGGTCGTGCGCACGGGGCTGCCGAGCTTCATCGTCACCCTGGCGACGTTCTTCGTGCTCCAGGGCGTGAACCTCGGCGTCACGAAGGCGATCACGGGCACTGTGCGCGTCTCCGGCCTGACCGAGGTGCCCGGCTACGGGAGCGCCAAGGACGTCTTCGGCGGGACCTTCTGGTCGCCGCACGACTTCCGCATCTCCGTGCTCTGGTGGATCGCCATCACCGCGATCGCCACCTGGGTCCTCGCACGCACGCGCGTGGGGAACTGGATCTTCGGAGTCGGCGGCGATGCGGTGGCCGCGCGGAACGTCGGCGTCCCGGTCCCGCGCGTGAAGATCGCCCTGTTCATGACCACCGCGCTGTGCTCGGCGCTCGTGGGGATCATGATCGCCCTCCGGCTCGCCTCGATGCAGGCCGGCCAGGGCATCGGCGACGAGTTCACCTACATCATCGCCGCGGTGGTCGGCGGATGTCTCTTGACCGGCGGGTTCGGATCGGCGATCGGCGCGTCGGTCGGCGCGCTGATCATCGGGATGGCCTTCATCGGCATCCAGTTCTCGGGCTGGAACACCGACTGGCGCTTCCTGTTCCTCGGCGTGATCCTGCTGCTGGCCGTCCTGGTCAACAACTTCGTGCGACGCAGCGCGGAAGGAGCCCGGAAATGACGTCCACACAGACAGGCAACGGAAGCGGCAAGGCGCCGCTCCTCGAGATCGACAGCGTCACGAAGTACTTCGGCAACGTGATCGCGCTGAAGGACGTCTCGGCCGTCGTCAACGAGGGCGAGGTGACCTGCGTTCTCGGCGACAACGGCGCGGGGAAGTCCACGTTCATCAAGATCCTCTCGGGCGTCCACCACGAGGACGAGGGCGAGATCCGCATGGAGGGCGAGAAGGTCTCGTTCGGCTCGCCGCGCGCTGCGAAGGAGCGCGGCATCGCGACGGTGTTCCAGGATCTCGCCACCGTGCCGCTGATGTCGATCTGGCGGAACTTCTTCCTGGGCTCGGAGCCGACGATCGGAGTCGGCCCGATCCGCCGGATCGATATCGGTGAGGCGAAGAAGACCATGCGGGCGGAGCTCAAGAAGATGGGGATCGACGTGCGCGACCCAGACCAGCCGGTGGGAACGCTCTCCGGCGGCGAGCGGCAGGCGGTGGCGATCGCCCGGGCGATGTACTTCGGCGCGAAGGTGCTGATCCTCGACGAGCCGACGTCGGCGCTCGGGGTGAAGCAGTCGGGGATCGTGCTCCGCTACATCGTGCACGCGCGCGAGCGCGGCGTGGGCGTGATCTTCATCAGCCACAACCCACATCACGCGTACCCGGTCGGGGACCACTTCGTGATCCTGAACCGCGGCAAGCTGCAGGGCTCGTGGAAGCACGGCGACATCAGTCGCGACGAGCTGGTCCAGATGATGGCCGGCGGCGCCGAGCTGGACCAGCTGACCCACGAGCTCAGGCAGGAGAAGGAGCAGGAGCCGAGCGGCTAGTGACGACGACTCAGACGACGTCCGTGCCCTCCGGCGAGAGCGCCGCCCGGCGGCGCATAGGCGTGGGCCTGATCGGCTTCGGCTGGCTCGGTCAGGCCCACAGCCGCTCCATGCAGCGGATCAAGACGCTGTTCCCCGAGCGCGGCTTCGACCCCGAGCTCGTGATCTGCAGCGACACGGTGCCGGCGCGGGTGGACGAGGCAATGGGGTCGTTCGGCTACAGGCGCGGCACGGACGACTGGCGCCGGGTGGTCGAGGACCCGGAGGTGGACGTGGTGTTCATCGCCGCGCCGAACGCGATGCACGTGGAGCTGATCGAGGCGGCGGCCGCGGCAGGCAAGGACGTGTTCTGTGAGAAGCCGGTCGGCGGGACGCCGGCCGAGACCGCGCGCGCGGAGCGGGCGGCGCGGCAGGCGGGCGTGATCAGCGGCGTGGGCTACAACTACCGCTGGGCGCCGCTCGTGCGCTATGCGGCCCAGCTCGTCTCGGATGGCCGCGTGGGCCGGGTGAACCACTACCGCGGCCGATTCTTCTCGATGTACGGAAGCGACCCGATGGGGCTGCTGTCGTGGCGCTTCCTCGTCGACGAGGGCGGCCACGGCGTGAGCACCGACCTCATGAGCCACTCGGTGGACCTCGCGCACATGCTCGTGGGGCCGATCGCTCGCGTCGTGGGCACGACCGAGACGTTCATCCGCGAGCGCCCGCTGCCGGTCCCGGGCGCCGGCACCCACTACGGCCGCGGCCGTCCCGGCGACCCCGTCGGCGCCGTGACGAACGAGGACTACGCCGGGATGCTGTGCGTGTTCGAGAACGGCGCGCGCGGCACCTTCGAGGCGGGCCGCACGCTGCTCGGCCCGGAGAGCCAGATGGCGTTCGACCTCCACGGCGACCGCGGCGCGCTCGGCTGGAACCTCGAGCGCATGAACGAGCTGCAGGTCTATCTGGCGACGGACGAGCCGCACTCCGGCTACACGACCGTCTTCGGCGGCGAGCGCTTCCCGTACCACGGCGCGTTCGTGCCCGGCAGCGCCAACGGGATCGGCTTCGAGGACCTTGTCGTCATCGAGGACTTCGAGTTCTGCCGCTCGGTCATGGAGCGGCGCGCTCACCGGCCCGGCTTCGAGGACGCGCTCGCCGCCGTGAGCGTGCAGGCCGCGCTGCTCCGCTCGGTCGAGAGCGGCCGCTGGGAGGACGTCGTGTCGCTGCGGGAGGACTGACGTGAGCGATCTCGGGATCGGGGTGATCGGCGTCGGCCGGATCGGCGCGATGCACGCGCGCCTGCTCGCCGGCCAGGTGGCGGGTGCGGCGGTGGCCGCGGTGAACGACGCGCTTCCCGAGGCGGCTAGCGCGCTCGGCAAGGAGCTCGGCGTGCCAGTGGCGGACAGCGCCGAGGAGCTGATGGCGCGTGCCGACGTGGACGCCGTGGCGATCTGCTCGAGCACGGAGACTCACGCGCCGCTCATCGCGGGCGCGGCCGAGGCCGGGAAGGCGATCTTCTGCGAGAAGCCGGTCTCGCACGACCTCGTGGAGGTCGACCGCGCCCTGGACGCGGTCCGCCAGGCTGGCGTGGCGTTCCAGATCGGCTTCAACCGGCGCTTCGACCCGGCGCACCAGTCGGTGCGTGAGGCCGTCGCGACGGGCCGGGTGGGCGACCCTCACCTCCTTCGGATCACGAGCCGCGACCCCTATCCGCCGCCCGCGAGCTACGTGCGCGTATCCGGCGGCATCTTCCTCGACATGACGATCCACGACTTCGACATGGCCCGCTACGTGACCGGCAGCGAGGTGGTCGAGGTCTACGCGCGCGGAGCGGTCCGCATCGACCCATCGTTCGCCGACGCGGGCGACGTGGACACCGCGCTCGTGGTCCTCGTCCACGAGGACGGCTGCATCACGACGATCGACAACAGCCGCCAGACCTCCTATGGCTACGACCAGCGCGTCGAGGTGTTCGGGCGGGGCGGCATGGCGGCTTCGGAGAACCCGTTGCGGCACACCGGCCTTGTCCGGACGGCCGAGGGCACGAGCGCGCCTGCCCTGCCGGACTTCTTCCTGGAGCGCTACGTCCCGAGCTACATCCGCGAGTGGGAGGCCTTCGTGGGCGCCGTGAGCGCCGGCGAGGAGACGCCGGTTGGCGTCGCCGACGCCCGCGCGCCGCTCGTGATCGCGCTGGCCGCCGCCCGCTCGCTCGAAGAGGGCCGCCCGGTGCGCGTCGAGGAGGTCGTGGCGGCATGAGCGACGGACGGCAGCTCGAGGCCGACCCCTTCGAGGGCCCGGTGCATGGCGCCGCCGGGGAGCATGTGGCGCCGGCGCGGACCGGAGCGTCCGCGTGAGGGTCTACGTCACCGGCGCATCCGGGTTCGTCGGGTCGAACGTCACGCGCGTCTTCGAGGCCCACGGGGCCGAGCTCGCGACGCCGTCGCACGGCGAGGTGGACGTGACCGATCCGGACGGGGTCGGGCGGAGCGTCGCGGACTTCCGGCCCGACGCGATCGTGCACTGCGCGATCCTGAACGACCTCCGGGCGCTCTACGAGGACCGGCGTGCCGGCTGGGACGCCTACGTCGGCGCCACGCGGAACCTCGTCGACGCGGCGAACGAGGCGGGCGCGCGGATGCTGCTGGTGTCGACCGACTGGGTCTTCGACGGGACCCGGCCCGGCGCGACGGAGGACACGCCGCCGAACCCCGTCAACCTTTATGGCTTCCTGAAGGCGGCGAGCGAGCTGGTGGTGACCGAGCGCGCGGAGCGCGGCTCGGTGGCGCGCATCGCGGCGGTGCAGGGAAGCGCCGGCGGCGGCGCGCCGCCACGCGAGCAGGACGCCGGCTTCGGCTACTTCGTCTCGGCGCTCGTCGAGCGGCTGCGGGCCGGTGAGCGCTTCGGCGTCTGGGAGAGCGACCGGATCAACATGGTGGCCACGCCGACGCTTGCGAGCGAGGCCGCCGAGCTGATCTGGCGCATCATCGAGCGCGACCTCGGCGGCATCTACCACTGCTGCGGCGGCCAATCTGTGGATCGCAGGACGCTGGCGCTGCGGGCGGCCCAGGTCTTCGGGCTCGACCCGACGCTCCTCGACTTGGGAGTGGCCCCGCCCGCTCGCGCGGTGTCCGGTCCGAACGGGCGGCCGCTCGCCATCCCCTACGACACCAGCCTCGACGCCACGCGCACCGCCGCCGCGCTCGACGCCGACCTGGCGGATGTCACAGAGATCCTGCAAAGGATGTGCCGAGAGTTGACGCCGGCATGACTGAGGTATTCGACGTCATCACGATCGGCCGGGTCGGGGTGGACCTCTATCCAGAGCAGTCCGGCGTCTCGCTCGCGGAGGTGGAGACGTTCCGCAAGTCGCTCGGCGGCAGCCCGGTGAACGTGGCGGTTGCAGCGGCCCGGCTCGGCGGAGGCAGCGCGAAGGTCGCCGCCATCACGAAGGTCGGCGACGACGCGTTCGGGCCATACGTGCGAAGCGCGATCGAGGAGTTCGGGGTCGACACGCGCTGGGTTGGCACCGACCCAGACCTGCGCACGCCGGTGGTGTTCTGCGAGATCCATCCGCCCGACTCGTTTCCGCTGCTCTTCTACAGGGAGCCCAAGGCCCCCGACATGAACATCTCGCTCGAGGAGCTCGACCTGGGCGCGATCCGCGCCGCGCGGCTGTTCTGGACCACCGGCACCGGCCTCTCTGACGAGCCGAGCCGCACGGCGACGCTCGGCGCGCTCGAGGCCCGCGGCCGCGAGGCCGGGATCACCATCCACGACCTGGACCACAGGCCCATGTTCTGGCGAGACGAGGCCGAGGCCGGCGAGCTGGCCCGTGCCGCGCTCGCGCATGCAACCGTGGCGGTCGGGAACCAGGACGAGGTGGCGGTTGCCGTCGGCACACGCGATCCTTGGGATGCGTCCGGCGCGCTCCTCGAGCTCGGCGTGGAGCTCGCGATCGTGAAGCGCGGGCCGGAGGGCGTCCTTGCGCGCACGCGCGAGGAGGCGATCGAGGTCGACCCGATCCGGCTCGAGGTCCTGAACGGCCTTGGGGCCGGCGACGCCTTCGGCGGCGCGCTGGCACACGGCCTGCTCGCGGGCGACGACATCGGGCTGGTAATTCGCCGCTCGAACGCGGCGGGTGCGCTGGTCGCGTCGCGACTCGCATGCGCCGACGACATGCCTTATCTCGGCGAGCTCGACGAGATCCTGGAGGGGGCAAGGCGGTGAAGGGAGGGAACCGGTGGCACTGAGGCGGCTGTCCGGCCAAGCGTCCTGGATAGCGGTTGGTATGCAACCCCTAAGCAGGACAGTCCCTCTCCCTCAATGCCGCCGTTCGGCGGCAGTGCCGACCACCCAGGGAGTCCCGGAATGACCCGGCTCACAGTCGGCCAGGCGCTCGTGCGCTTCCTGGCGGCGCAGGAGGTCGAGCGCGACGGCGAGCGGCAGCGCTTCTTCGCCGGCTGCTTCGGGATCTTCGGCCATGGGAACGTCGCGGGTCTCGGTCAGGCGCTCAAGCAGCACGAGGACCTGCTGCCCTACGTGCAGGGGCGGAACGAGCAGGCCATGGTGCACATGGCGGCCGGCTACGCGCGGCAGCGCAACCGGCTCGGCACCTGGGCATGTACCACCTCGATCGGCCCGGGCGCCACGAACATGGTCACCGGTGCGGCCGGCGCCACGATCAACCGCCTCCCGGTGCTGCTCCTCCCGAGCGACACCTTCGCCACGCGCCGCCCGCATCCGGTGCTCCAGCAGCTCGAGGTGCCGCACGACGCCACCATCTCGGTCAACGACGCGTTCCGGCCGGTGTCGCGCTTCTTCGACCGCGCCGAGCGGCCCGAGCAGCTCCTGCCCGCCGCGCTCGAGGCGATGCGGGTGCTCACGGACCCGGCCGAGACGGGCGCCGTCACGCTCGCTCTCCCGGAGGACGTGCAGGCCGAGGCGGTCGAGCTCCCGGATTCGTTCCTCGAGCCACGCGTGTGGACGATCTGGCGGCGTCCGCCCGCGCCGGACGCGCTCGCGCGGGCCGCCGAACTGCTCCGCGAGGCGAAGCGGCCGCTGCTCGTCGCGGGCGGCGGGGTCATCTACTCGGAGGCGTGGGACGCGCTCCGCGAGCTCGTCGAGTCGAGCGGCATCCCGGTCTGCGAGACGCAGGCCGGCCGTGGCTCGCTCCGCTCGGACCACGAGCTCTCGCTCGGCGCCGTCGGCGCCACGGGGACGCTCGCGGCCAACCGGCTCGCCAGCGAGGCGGACCTGGTCATCGGGATCGGCACGCGCTGGAGCGACTTCACGACGGCGTCGAAGTCCGCCTTCCAGGACCCCGGGGTGCGCTTCGTGAACGTGAACGTCTCGGAGTTCGACGCCGCCAAGCACAGCGGGCTCGCTCTCACGTGCGACGCGCGGCTCGGCCTCGAGTCGCTCCGCGCAGCGCTCGCCGGCCAGCGGGCGCCGGAGGAATGGACGAGCCGGGCGCGCCGCGAGGCTGCGGACTGGGCCGAGGAGGTGGACCGTCTGGTCCACGCTGAAAACGCGCCGCTGCCGAGCCAGGCCGAGGTGATCGGGCGGGTCAACGATGCCGCGGGCGAGACCGGGGTGGTCGTATGCGCCGCGGGCTCCGCCCCGGGCGATCTCCACAAGCTCTGGCGCGCCCGCGACCCGAAGGGCTACCACGTGGAGTACGGCTACTCGTGCATGGGCTACGAGATCCCGGGCGCGATCGGCGCAAAGCTCGCCGCGCCGGAGCGCGAGGTGTTCGCAATCGTCGGCGACGGCTCGTACCTGATGCTGCCGGGCGAGCTCGTGACCGCCGTGGCCGAGAACGTGAAGATCGTGGTCGTGCTCGTGGACAACCACGGCTACGCCTCGATCGGCGCGCTGTCGCGCTCCGTCGGCTCCGCCGGCTTCGGCACCCACTACCGCCGCAGGGAGGAAGGCATCGGTGCGCACCGGGCACCGCCCCGTGCTTCCGCACGGCAGCTGCTCGACGCGCCGAACGGCGACCGGCCGGCGCAGCCGGCCGACCCGCTTCCGGTGGACCTGGCGGCGAACGCCGAGAGCCTCGGCGCCCGCGTGATCCGTGCTCACTCGATCGACGAGCTGCGCGCCGCGCTCGACGAGGCGAAGGCGGCAGCCGGGCCAGTGGTCGTGCACGTGGAGACCGACCGCTACGCCGGCGTGCCCTCCTACGAGGGCTGGTGGGACGTGCCGGTGGCCGAGCTCTCGGACGATCCCGCCGTTCAGAAGGCGCGCCGCGACTACGAGCAGGCGCGCGAGGCCCAGCGCCAGTACGTGGATCCGCCATGAGCGACCTCCTCGTCCACGGCCCCGTCACACCCGACTCAGCCGGCTGGGAGTACGTTGGCTTTGAGGTCGTGAACCCGCCGCACTCCGGTCACACAGGTGACCGGGAGGTCTGCATAGTGGTGGTGGAGGGCAGCTGTACGGTGCGCTCGGAGCATGGTGAATGGCCCGATCTGGGCGGGCGAGAAAGTCCGTTCGAGGGCTTGCCCGATGCGGCATATCTGCCGCCGGCGACGGCGTGGGAGATCGAGGGAGCCGGAGAGGTGGCGCTCTGCAGCGCGCCGGCGCCGAACGGTGGCGCGGAGGCGCGTGCGCTGCCGGGTGACGAGGTCGAGCCCGAGACGCGCGGCTTCGGCGCTCAGGAGCGCACCGTCGTCCCGATCCTCATGGGCGATCGCGAGGCGGAGTCGCTGCTCGTGTGCGAGGTCCTCACCCCGCCGGGCCACTGGTCGAGCTACCCGCCGCACAAGCACGACCGCGACGCGCTGCCCGAGGAGAGCTACCTGGAGGAGACCTACTACCACCGCATCGACCCGCCGCACGGGTTCGCGCTCCAGCGCGTCTACACCGGCGACGGTAACCTCGACGAGACGCTGGCCGTGCGCGACAGGGACGTGGTCCTCGTGCCGCGCGGATACCACACGGTGTCGGCGCCCCCGGGTTACGCCGTCTACTACCTCAACGTGATGGCCGGGCCCGAGCGGACGTGGGCCATCGCAAACGATCCCGACCACGAATGGATGCTGAACCCATGACCGTCACCAAATCTGCCACCCGCCTGCTGGACAACTACATCGGCGGATCCTGGACACCTTCGGGCTCGTCCGAGCAGCTCGACGTGACGAATCCCGCCAGCGGCGAGGTGCTCGCCCGCGTTCCGCTGTCGAGCTCCGCCGACCTAGACGCGGCCGTTCGCGCCGCGCGCGAGGCGCTTCCGGCCTGGCGCGACGTTGCGGTGATCGCGCGCGCCCGCAAGCTGTTCGCGCTGCGCGAGGGGCTCGACGCCCGCCGCGAGGAGCTGGCGCGCTCGGTCACGACGGAGATGGGCAAGACGCTCGTGGACGCCCGCGCCGAGGTGGCGCGGATGATCGAGATGGTCGAGGCGGCGTGCGCGATCCCCACGACCATGCAGGGCCGCATCCTCGAGGACGTGTCGCGCGGGATTGACGCCGAGACGATCCGCCAGCCGGTCGGCGTCTGCGGCGCGATTGTGCCGTTCAACTTCCCCGCGATGGTGCCGTTCTGGTTCCTGCCGTTCGCGATCGGGTGCGGGAACACGTTCATCCTGAAGCCCTCGGAGCAGGTGCCGCTCACCCAGCAGATCGCCTTCGAGGTGCTCGACTCGCTCGACCTCCCGCCCGGCGTCGTGAACCTCGTGAACGGCGGCCGCGAGGTCGTGGAGGGGATGCTCGACCACCCGGGCATCGACGCGATCTCGTTCGTGGGCTCCGCGCCGGTCGCCAAGATCGTCTACGAGCGCTCGGCCAAGGCCGGCAAGCGCGTGCAGGCGCTCGGCGGCGCGAAGAACCACATGGTCGTGATGCCGGACGCGGTCGTCGACAAGACCGTCAACGGGATCATCGGCTCGGCGTTCGGCGCGGCCGGGCAGCGCTGCATGGCCGGGTCGGTCGTGGTCACCGTCGGCGAGGCGCATGAGCGACTGCTCCCCGCCCTCAAGGAGGCGTCCGAGGCTGTGCGCGTGGGTGACGGGCTCGACGAGCAGAACGAGCTCGGCCCCGTGGTCTCCGAGGTGGCGCGCGAGCGCATTCTCGGCGCGGTGGAGCGCGGGCTCCGTGAGGGCGCCGAGCTGCTCGTGGACGGGCGCGACCCCGGGCTGGAGGGGTGCTTCATCGGCGCGACGATCCTCACCGAGGTCAAGCCCGACATGGAGCTCGCGCGTGAGGAGATTTTCGGCCCGGTGCTGTCGCTTATCCACGTGGACACGCTGGACGAGGCGATCGAGACGGTGAACCGCTCCCGCTTTGGCAACGGCGTGTCGATCTTCACCGAGTCCGGCGCGGCCGTGCGGCGCTTCAAGCACGACGTCGAGGTCGGGATGGTGGGCGTGAACATCGGCGTCGCGGCGCCGGTCGCGTTCTTCCCGTTTTCGGGCTGGAAGGACAGCTTCCTCGGCGACCTGCACGCCCACGGCACCGACGCGGTGGACTTCTACACGCGCAAGAAGACGATCACGGCGCGCTACTTCTCGAGCGGCGAGTCCGGCAGCTACTTCGTCGAAAACTAAAGGGGTCAGACCCCTTGAGGGTGGTTGAGGGTTTCCGGCGCGGGGTGCGCGTCGGCGCGCCCTTCGCGGTCGCGGGCGGCATCCTGGCGATCTCGTTCGGCATCCTCGCCGAGGACGCCGGACTGTCCAACGTCGCGGCCGTGATCATGTCCGCGATCGTGTTCGCCGGCTCGGCCCAGTTCACGGCGATCTCGATCCTCACGGCCGGCGGAGGCGCGAGCGCGGCGGTCGCGGCCGCAACGCTGATGAACTCGCGCTTCCTGCCGATGAGCGCCGCGGTCGGCCCGTCGCTCAGCGGCGGCCCGCTCCGCCGCGCGGCGAAGGGGCAGGCGGTCGTGGACCACTCCTGGGCGCTCTCGTCGCGGGGCGACGGCAGCTTCGACCAGGCGCTGCTGCTCGGGGCGTCCGCGATCGCCTACTGCACGTGGGTCGGTGGGACCGCCGTCGGGGCGCTCTGGGGCGACACGCTCGGCGATCCCGACGCGCTCGGCCTCGACGCGATCTTCCCCGCGTTCTTCTTCGGGCTGCTCCTGAACGAGCTCCGCGGCCGGCGCGCCCGCGGCGTCGCCGCGCTCGGCACGGCGATTGCGCTCGTGCTCGTGCCGATCGCGCCGCCGGGCGTGCCCGTGCTGGTGGCGAGCCTCGCCGCGCTGGTCGGCCTCACGCGGCGCGCCCGCGCCGAGGCGGAGGAGCGCCAGGAGGCGGAGGGGGAGCCGCGCTGAGCACGGCCGCGATGACGATCGCGGGCTGCGCCGCTGTGACGGCGGCGATCAAGGCCGCCGGGCCGGTCGCCCTCGGCGGCCGCGAGCTGCCGACCTGGTTCACGAGCGTCGTGATCCTGCTGTCGCCGGCGCTGCTTGCCGCCCTCGTGGCGACCCAGGCGCTCGCGGAGGGCGACCGCCTGGCCCTCGAGGCCGATACGGCCGGTGTCGCAGCCGGCGGCCTCGTGATCTGGCGCACCGGGTCGATCGTGGCCTGCGTGGTCGTGGCGGCGGCCGCCACGGCGGCTGTGCGAGCGCTGTAGTGCGCAAGCCGCGGGCGGTGCCCGCGGCGCAGCGATGCTCTAAAGGCGGCCGTTCTTGCGGGCGGCCTCCATGCGGCGCACCTCGGCGATCCGGCGGCGCTCCTCGCGCTCGCGCTCGATGGTCTCGCGCTCCTTCTTGCCGGCCTTGCGGGCCTCGTCGTTCCGCAGCGCTATGCGCTCCTTCTCGGCCTTCCATGCGGCTTCGCTCATCGGGTGCATCCAAACTGCTCCCCCGGTGCCTGCGGACCACAGGGAGATGCGAGGAGCTCAGCATCCGACGGTGGCTGGTGCCCTTAGGAGACTATCGGGTGCTCGAGCCGAGGGGTTATCCGCACCACCGCACGCCTGCTGCCCGGTGGGTCGGGCCGCAGCTCTCGCGGCATGCTCATCCCATGGATACAACACATACCCCAACAGCAACCGACAACTCACTCGGCGGTGCTCGTGCGTGGTTCGCGGAGAAGGGCCTTTCGCGGAGACGCGGGCATCGAATGATCGGCGGCGTGGCCGGCGCGTACGCGCGTCGCTACGAGATCAACCCGGTCGTGGCCCGCGTGGTCACGCTCGCGGCTGTGCTCGCGCTGACCCCTCTGGCGTACATCGCCATGTGGGTGTTGATGCCGTACGAGGACTAGCCGGTCAGCGGGCGTCGGCAGGAACCGCCTTGCGCGCCTGCCGGCGCTCGTCGACCCGCACCACGTCCCAGGCGAGCCCGGTCGCCTCGAGGGCGCGGATGACGATCCACGAGGGGTCCACCTGCCACCAGCGCAGGCCGTGTCGTGCCGATGTCGGAAAGGCGTGATGGTTGTTGTGCCACGACTCTCCGAACGTCACGAGTGACAGCCAGGCGAGGTTGCGCGACTCGTCGCCCGTCACGAAGTCCCGGCGGCCGAAGAAGTGGCACAGCGAATTGATGCTGTAGGTCACGTGGTGCACCACGAGCATCCGAACGCCGCCGCCCCAGAGCAGGCCCGTGAACGCAGTCATCAGCGTCCCGCCGATCAGGTAGCCGAGGCCGAACGGGAGCACGAGGCCGCCAAGCGCCCACCAGAGGAATGTCCGGTCGATCAAGCTGATCGTCGGGTCGGCGATCAGGTCCGGCGCGTAGCGGTCGCGCTTGCCGCGCTGGGTGTGGATGAACAGCCAGCCGACGTGGGCGTGAAGGAGTCCGCGGATCGCGCCGCTCCATCCGCTGCCGTGCCCGACGTGCGGGCTGTGCGGGTCGCCCTCCTGGTCGGAGAACGCGTGATGCTTGCGGTGGTCCGCCACCCAAGAGATCACCGGACCCTCGATCGCGATCGAGCCCATCGCAGCGAGCGCGAAGCGCACCAGCTTCTTCGCCTTGAAGCTGCGGTGGGTCAGGTGACGGTGGAAGCCCACGGTCACGCCCGTCGCGCAGATCAGGTACATGATCACGAATACGGCGAGGTCGCTCCAGTGCAGCCATGAGTTCCAGAGCTGCCAGCACACGATGCCGAGCGCAACGAATGGGAGCGCGGTAATCGTGCCGGTGGCGATCCGGTCGGCGGTCTCGTTCTTGACTGGCTGGACGTCATCTGCCGTCGGGCCACTGGGCTCAACGGCAAGCTGATGCGTTGTCAACTGGCTGGCGCTCCTTGCATCGCGGCCCCCGCAGGCCTTGCATGACCCTACCCAAACCAGCGGGTAAAGGTATTGCCCTGCTACGTTCAGGTGAGTGGGCGGCGCCGTCGCCCGCGGGGTTCTCGTCTCCGGTGGCAGTAGCGATCTGGGTCAAGTGAATCTCCCAGATAGCTAGCGGCCGTCTCAGAACGGCCGTTGTCAGGAGCACAATGAACAAGAAGTCCTTTGCCGATCTCGGCGTCTCGCCGGTGGTCGCAAACCGTCTCGCCGAACGAGGCATCGAATCGCCTTTCCCGGTCCAGGCGTCGGTTATTCCCGACGCACTCGCCGGTCACGACGTGCTGGTCAAGTCGCCGACCGGATCGGGCAAGACGCTTGCGCTCGGGATTCCGCTCGTCGACCTGCTCGAGGCCACGGACGCTCGCGCCGCGGCACTCGTGCTCGCACCCACGCGCGAGCTCGTGAGCCAGATCGTCGAGGAGATACGACCGCTCGCCGCGGCGCGCGCGCTGTCGATCGCGGCCGTGTACGGCGGCGTCGGCCTCGAGAAGCAGGCGGGGCTCGCCCGCAGGGCGCACATCCTGGTCGCCACGCCCGGCCGGCTTGAGGATCTGATCGGCCGCGGCGCCGTGAGGCTCGACCGGGTGCGCTTGCTCGCGCTCGACGAGGCCGACCGCATGCTCGACATGGGCTTCCGCCCGGCGGTCGACCGGATCGTGGGCCGGGTGCCGCGCGACCGCCAGACCCTCTTTCTCTCCGCGACACTCGAAGGAGAGGCCGGCCCCATCGCGGCGGACTACACGCACGATGCGCGCCGGCATGAGCACGCGCGCCAGTCGCATGCCCGAGTCGACGTCGAGCACCGCTTCGTCGCGGTCGCGCACGAGGACAAGCTGGACTCGCTCGTGCGCGTGCTGCGCGGCGACGACTCCGGCCGCAGCCTGGTCTTCGTGCGCACCAAGCGCGGCGCCGACCGGCTCGTGAAGCGGCTCGCGAAGCGCGGCGTCGATGCCGCGGCGATGCACGGCGACAAGTCGCAGGGTCAGCGCGAGAAGGCGCTGAGGCGCTTCCACAACGGCAACCTCGCCGCGCTCGTCGCAACCGACGTCGCGGCACGCGGGATCGACGTGAACGGCATCACGCAGGTCGTGAACTTCGACGCGCCCGAGGATCGCGAGACCTACGTGCACCGCATCGGCCGCACCGCTCGCGCGGGGCGTGCCGGAGTGGGCGTGACGTTCGTCATGCACGACCAGGCGCGCGACGTCGGCAACATCGCGCACGAGCTGCGCCTGCACGCGCAGTTCGAGCAGAGCGGACTGAGGGCGACGAGGCCGGGTACGGTCCGCCACGGTGAGCGCCGACATCCCTCACGTCGCGGGCGTCGAGCACGAGTTCGTTGACGCAGGCGGGCTGCGGACTCACGTAGCGCTGGCCGGCGAGGGCCGGCCGGTTCTGCTGATGCACGGCTGGCCGCAGCACTGGTACATGTGGCGCGACGTCATCCCGCTCGTGGCACCGCACGTGCGTGTGATCGCCCCCGACTTCCGCGGCTTCGGGTGGAGCGACGTTCCGCGCGACGGCTACGAGAAGGACCAGCTGAAGCGCGACGTGCTCGCGCTGCTCGACGAGCTCGGGGTCGGCGAGCTCTCGGTCGCCGGGCACGACTGGGGCGGATACGTCGGCTTCCTGCTGGCGCTCGAGCATCCGGAGCGGGTGAAGAGCTTCCTTGCGCTGAGCATCCTCCCGCCGTGGCGGTCGCGCGCCCGGAAGACCGCGCTCGATGCCTGGCGGCTCGCCTACATGCCGGTGCTCGCGACCCCCGGCCTCGGAAGGCGCGCGGGACGGGCGCTGGCCGCGCGCGGGCTCGGTGACGCCGGCCTCGCTCCCGCCGACGTGGACGCCTTCGTCAGCCGCCTCGGTCGTGACCGCGTCCAGGCGACGGAGCGCCTCTACAGGAGCTTTCTCCGAGAGCTGCCGGCGCTCGTGCGCGGGCGCTACTCCGCCGCCGGTCTGACCGTGCCGACGACGCTCCTGTGCGGAGCACGTGACGCGGTGATCACCACGCGAGCCGCGCAGGATCTCGCCGCTCAGAGCGACAGCCTCGAGCTCGAGCTGGTCGCCGGCGCGGGCCACTTCATCGTCGACGAGAAGCCCGAGCTCGTGGCGGACCGCCTGCTGGGCCTCGTGAGCACCGGTGCAAGCCGCCCGTGATCCGCTGGGTCGAGCCGGCCGTGCCGGTGAACGCGGCGGCGCCGCTTCACCCGAACCTGGGCGGGATGCTCGGCGCGTCGGAGCTGCTGACGACCGCGCTCAGCCGCTAGTCAGCCGGCCGGCCTACGGCAGCGCACCTGGTAGACCGACGTGAAGCCGCTCGCGAAGCCGCGGCGCGCCGCCCTCAGGTAGAGCCGCCAGACCCGGATGCGCTCGGGCCCGGCGAGCCGGTTCGCCTCCTCGAGGTTGTCATCGAGGTTGCGGGCCCAGTGGCGGAGCGTCTCGGCGTAGTCGGAGCGCAGCCCCTCGATGTGCACCGTCTCGAGCCCGGCGCGCTCGAGGGCAAGCTGGATTCGCGACAGGTGCAGCGGCGCGGCGTCGGGGAAGACGTAGCGCTCCGAGAACGGGCCGGCCTCGGGGTCGCCCACCCGCAGCCGCGCGATGCCGTGGTTCAGCACCTGCCCGCCCGGCCTCACGAGGCGGGCCAACTGACTCGCGTACACGTCGATCTGCGCCGAGCCGACGTGCTCGACCATGCCGATGCTCGCAACCGCGTCGAAGGGCTCGTCGGCCAGCTCGCGATAGTCGGCCACGCGGATGTCCACCTGCTCAGCCAGCCCGCGCTCGGCCGCGCGCTCGCGGGCGAGCGCAGCCTGCGGCTCAGAGAGAGTGATCCCCACGACGCTCACGCCGTGGTTCGCCGCGGCGTGCATCGCGAAGCTGCCCCATCCGCAGCCTACGTCGAGCACGCGCTGGCCCGGCTCGAGCGCCAGCTTGGAGCACACGAGCTCCAGCTTGGCCTCCTGCGCCTCCTCGAGCGTCTGCGCCCCGCGCGAGAAGAGCGCGCAGCTGTACGTGAGCGACTCCCCGAGGAAGAGCTTGAAGAAGTCGTTCGAGACGTCGTAGTGGTGGCGCACGGCCCGCGCGTCGCGCTCGGGGCTGTGGCGCCGGCCGCGTGGGCGCAGCTCGGAGGCCGGCGC
>JBKPBS010000170.1:0-12455 GCA_046726915.1 Actinomycetota bacterium | reverse complement strand
AGCTCGGCCAGCTCCCGGATGTGCTCGGGGTTGTCCCAGTTGCGCATGCCCGAGAGGTCCCCATCGGCGCCCGTCTCGCGAGTGTTCTGCGCCGTCGGCTGGCCGTTCATCTGCAGGACCCCGGCCCCGGGCCGGCCGATCATGCCGCGAAGCAGGTGGATGTTGTTCACCTGGCAGGAGGCGGCCGTCGCCTGCTGTGACTGATAGAAGCCCTGAAGGACCGTCGAGACGAGCGCCTCGCAGGTGCCGAGGATCTCGGCCGCGGCGCGGACGTCGTCGGCCGCCACGCCGCAGATTTCCGCGACGCGATCTGGGTCGTACGACTCGACGGTCCGCTCGAGCTCTTCGAACCCGAGCGTGTGCCGGCGAAGGTAGCCCTCGTCGTACCAGCCGTTGGCGAGCAGCTCGTGAATCAGCCCGTTCATCAGGGCGTGGTTGGTGCCGCTTCGCACGGGTAGGTGGACGTCCGCCTCCTCCGCCACCGGCGTGCGCCTGGGGTCCACGCAGACCATGCGGGGCGGATCGGCGCCGCGACGCCGGTCGAGCATTCGCGACCAGAGGACGTCCTGGGTCGCGGCGACGTTGTGGCCGTAGAGCGCGATCGCGTCGCAGTGGTCGATGTCCGCGTAGGACGCCGGCTGCCCGTCGGTTCCGAAGCTCGCCTTGAGCGCCGCCGCCGCCGTCGCGGTGCAGAGGCGCGTGTTGCCGTCCATGTGCGGCGTGCCGATCCCGGCCCTGCCGATCACGGCCAGCGTGTAGTACTCCTCGCAGAACAGCTGGCCGCTGGTGTAGAGGCCGATGCGACCACCGCCCCCCGGCCTCTCCAGCAGCCGTCGCGAGCGATCGATGATCAGCCCCATCGCCTCGTCCCAGTCGCTCGGGCGCAACTCCCCGCCCTCTCGGACGAGCGGCTGTTGCAGCCGGTCGGGCGAGTTGTTCGCCTGCCACCCGTGGAGGTCCTTGGGCCCGAGCCGTCCCCGGTTGACGCGATCGACCTCGCGGCCGCGGACGCCCACGATGCGGCCATCGCGCACCGCGATGTCGAGGGCATCGCCGTTCGAGTGCAGGACCGACGCCGACTGGGCCCAGCGCTCGACCTCATCCTCCGTCAGTCCGCGCTCGAGCTGGAGATCGACGCGCGGCGGCCAGTCCTCACCACGTCCGTAGGGCGTCCTCTCCCCCCAGGGCTCCGCGATCCGGTCTGTGATCGCCGGCGCGGTACTCATCCGCTCCGTCGATCGCGCTTCTGCTGCCGATGTCGGAGCGCCACCTCGTCGGTGGCCGGATTACCGCGCGGCCCGGGGGCGTCCCTGGACTCGGGCTCGGCACGATCCTCGCCGGGGTCGTGCTCCGGGTCCGAGCGCGATGGCGGCTTCACCGCGGGTTCGTCCCTGGGTCGGTCGCTCGTCGGCTCGCTGGCCATGACGGGCGGTTACCCGGCGCGAGGCGGCAGGAAACGGCGCGCCGACGCATCGTTTGCGGCCTGCGGGCGGGGGTATGCCAACCGGAGGTGAAGAGACGAGACGCCGTGTACGGCGCCGGCGACCGCCCAGGGTCGCCCTGGTTCGAGGCCGATGCAGCTCCCGAGTGGCCGAGGCTCGCCGGCTCGCTGAAGGTGGATGTCGCGGTGGTCGGCGCGGGGATCGTCGGCGTGACCGCGGCGCTGCGCCTCGCCGAGGCGGGCGCGAACGTGGCCCTGCTCGAGGCCCGCTGCGTCGGCCGCGGGGTGACCGGTCACACCACTGCCAAGCTGAGCTCCCTCCACGGCCTCAGCTACGGGCGGCTGTCCAGGCGCCACGGAGAGGAGGTGGCGCGGGCGTACGGCGCGGTCAACGAGGCGGGCGTCGCGACCGTCGCTCGGCTCGTCGCCGAGCACGGCATCGACTGCCAGCTCGAGCGAAAGCCGAACTTCACCTATGCCGAGAGCGCCGATGGGGTCGAGGAGATCGAGCGGGAGGCCAAGGCGGCCCGCGGGCTCGGCCTCCCAGCGTCGGTCGTGACGGAGAGCGACCTTCCCTTTCCGATTGCCGCGGCGGTGCGCTTCTCAGACCAGGCCGACTTCCATCCCCACCGCTACGTCCACGCCCTTGCCCGGGCGGCCGAGGCGGCGGGGGCGCGGGTCTTCGAGCGCTCGCGGGCGGTCGGTCTCGAGGGCGAGGGAGTTCGGTTCGAGGATGGCGACGTAGTCGAGGCGGAGCGGACGATCCTCGCCACCCACATCCCGTTCGCCGACCGCGGGCTCTGGTTCGCCCGCTGCCGTCCCGAGCGCTCGTACGCGATCGCCCTCCGCGTGCGGGATGGCCTGCCGCAGGGCATGTACCTGAGCTCCGGCGAGCCGGTCCGTTCGGTGCGGGCACACCGCTTCGACGACGGCGAGAGGCTGATCGTCGCCGGCGAGTCGCACCGCACCGGATCGGGTGACGAGCCCGAGCGCTACCGCCGGCTCGAGGAGTGGGCCCGCGGGCGCTGGGCCGTCGAGGCCGTCGAGCACCGCTGGTCGGCGCAGGACAACATGCCGGTCGACGGTCTCCCGTTCGTGGGGCGCCTGTGGCCGTTCTCCGATCGGATCCTGTGCGCGACCGGGTTTCGCAAGTGGGGCCTCGCGATGGGCACCACCGCGGGCGAGCTGCTGGCCGAGATGGCCCGCGGGCGGATGCCGGCCGCGGCCCGCTCGTTCGACACCGGCCGGCTGAACGCCCGCGCCTCGGCCGAGGAGCTCGTCTCGCACAACGCCGTCTCCGCGCTCGACTTCGTGCGCGACCGCGTGAGGCCACGCCAGGGCCCCGACGGTCTCGGTCCCGAGGAGGGCCGGATCGTCCGTGCCGGCCTCGGGCTGAAGGCCGTCTACCGGGATTCCGCGGGGATCGTTCATGCGCGCTCCGCGCGCTGCACGCACCTCGGATGCATCGTGCGCTGGAACGCCGCCGAGCGCAGCTGGGACTGTCCCTGCCACGGGTCGCGCTTCGCTCCCACCGGCGAGGTGCTCCAGGGGCCGGCGGTGCACCCGCTGCCGCCAGCCGAGCCGCTCAGGGATGCCGAGCCCGGTGACGCGCGAGCTCCGCGACCAGAAGCTTCGTGTGGAGGGCGGCGATCAGCTCGTTGAGCGGGCCCAGGCCGGCCTCGATGATCTCCATCGCCCGCTCCGGATCGAGGTCGCCTGCCAGCCGCTCACCGATCACCTTCACCTCCTCGGCGACGAGGGGCTCCAGCGCTCGCGTGTAGCGGAGCGTGTCGTACACCGTGAACCCGAGGCTCTCGTCGTAGCCGCCCGCCCGGAAGCGGCTGATCGCCTCGACGATGCTGACGTCCGAGGGGGAGTAGCCGTCCTCGTCCGGCGTCAGCACGCCGACCTCGGCGAGCCGGTCGAGAACCTCCTGCGGCACGTCGTACCGGCCCCGGACCTCCTCGACCGGAACGCGCTCGCGCTCCCCCGCCAGGGCGCGCTCGAGGATGCGGTCCTCTAGCTCGATCATCGCCCGCAGGCGCTCGGGATCGGCGTCCTCGCGCTCGAGCAGGTCGCGGATCACCCGCAGCGGCAGGAAGCGCTCCTCCTGGAGCTGCTTGATCAAGCGGATCCGCTCGACGAACTCAGGCGGGTAGTACGCCATGTTGCGCGAGGTCTTGACGGGCTCGGGCAGGAGGCCCTCGCGCAGGTAGTGGCGCACGGTCGCCACCCGCACGTCCGCCTGCTCCGCGAGCTCGGAGATCTTCAACAGGTCCTGCGGGGGCGCGCTCATCCCATGAACCTCCCCGCGGTCGCCTCGCGGTTGGGGCCGGCCAGGCCACCGGATTCGATGAGCGCGGCGATCTCCTCGGGCGGGAGCCCGGCCTCGGCCAGCACCTCCTCGGTGTGCTCGCCGAGCGCGGGAGCGGGTCGTGTGTCGTCGCCCGGCGTGCGTGAGAGCTTCACCGGCTGGCCGAGCAGGCGAACGGTGCCGATCCCGGGCTGGTCCACGTCCACGACCATCTCGCGCGCACGGACGAGCTCGGACTCGAGCGCCTCGTCGAGGTCGAGCACCGGCTCGATCATCGCGTCGTGGCGGTCGTTGAACGCCCGCCACTCATCGCGAGTGCGGCCCCGGAAGATCTCGGCGATCTCCCGCCAGTCGTCGGACCCGGGCTTCGCGAACTGCTTGTCGACCAGGTCCGGACGATCGACGCCCTCGCAGAAGTTCCGCCAGAACTTCGGCTCCAGCGCCCCGCAAGTGACCCAGCCGTCGGCCGCCTCGTACGGGTAGTAGCAGACGAACCCGCCGGTGAGCTGTCCCTCGCCGCGCTGCGGCACCACGCCGTCGCAGAAGTACGCGGCCGCGACCATCGCGAGCCAGGAGAGGGCACCGTCGGTCATCGAGACGTCGACGAGCTGCCCCGCCCCCGAGCGCTCGCGCTCCCACAGCGCCGCCATGACGCCGAATGCCGCCATCAGCGCACCGCCGCCGACGTCCGCGATCTGCCCGGCCGACTGGATCGGCCGACCCCCGGGCTCGCCGGTGAGCCCGAGCAGCCCGGTGAGCCCGAGGTAGTTCATGTCGTGACCGGCGCGCTGCGTGTTCGGCCCCGTCTGCCCGTAACCGGTGATCGCGCAGTAGACGATCCGCGGGTTCTGCTCGCGCAGCCGGTCGTATCCCACGCCAAGCTTGTCGAGCACGCCGGGGCGAAAGCTCTCGACGACGACGTCCGCATCGCTTGCCAGGCGCAGGAAGGCGTCGCGCCCGGCCTCGGACTTGAGGTCGAGCCGGATCGAGCGCTTGCCCCTGTTGAGCGCCAGGTACAGCGCGGAGCGGGTGCCGAGCGCCTGCTGGGAATCGTCGCCGTAGTAGGGCGGCGCCCAGCGCACGTAGTCGCCCATCCCGGTGTCCTCGACCTTGATCACGTCGGCCCCGGCATCGGCGAGCAGGAGCGAGCAGAAGCCTCCGGGAAGCAGGCGGGTGAGGTCCAGGACGCGGACTCCCTCGAGCGGGCCGCTCATGCCCGGAATCCGATCGACGGCAGGATTGTCTGACCCATAGGTCCCAAAAATGCTTCAGTCGGCCGTTGCTGAGGTCGTCTCGGCGGGGGAGCGCTCCGCGAGACCGAGCATTTGGCGGGCCTCGGCCACGGTCGCCGCGCGCCGTCCCACGTCCTCGGCCATCTGGCGCGCCTTGGCGATGAGATCGCCGTTCGAGCGCGCCATCTCGCCGTTCGGGAGGTAGAAGTTGTCCTCGAGCCCGGCGCGGACGTTGCCGCCCAGCGCCAGCGCGGCGCCGATCAGCATCCACTGGTCGCGGGAGATCCCGATCACCTGCCAGGCGTTCGGACCCTCGGGCCCATCCGGAATCTGATCGGCCATGAAGGAGAGGTTCCGCGCCGTCGGCCGGATGCCGCCGTTGACGCCGATCACCAGCGACACCTGGAGCGGCGGCTCGAGGAGCCCCATGTCCAGCAGCGGGTCGACGTTCGCGACGTGCCCCGCATCGAAGCACTCATGCTCGGGCTTGATGCCGAGCTCCCGCATCGCGGTGAGGAACTCGATGATCGTGTCGAAGCTGTTCTCGAACACCGCCTTGAAAACGAAGTCCTTGCGGCGCTTCGAGTACTTCGCGTAGTTCATCGAGCTCATGTTCAGCGCCGCGACGTCGGGCCGGAGCTCGCGCAGGTACTCGATGCGCTTGGCGACCGGGATCCCGATTGCCCCGGTCGAGTAGTTGATGATCACGTCGTCGACCGCGTCCAGGATCGCCTCGGTGATCGCGCGGAAGTCCTCGACCTCGTACGACGGCACCCCCTCCGGCGTGCGCGCGTGGATGTGGATCTGGGTGGCGCCCTCGTCGACGGCGCGTTTGGCCTCGGCCGCGTAGTTCTCCGGCGTGTAGGGGATCGCCGGGCACTGGTCGCGGTTGGCGACCGCCCCCGAGATCGAGCAGCTGATGATCACGGGATCGGAGAAGCGGCTCACGACGGCGCCCCTGGTTGGTCGAACAACGGATCAGGTAGAGGACGTAGCCCGGCACGGGCGGGAACTGGCGCCTTCTTGCCGGCATCCGGCAAGAAAGCGCCAATGGCGCAGGGATCCACACCGAGCGTCGAGCTAGTTGCCCTATACGCAACTAAGTCGACACTCGCGATCGATGCTGCCCCGCTACCGGCCCTCGTTCGGCCCATCGCGCGCGTCACACCGGCATCACCCCCCGCCTCTTCTTAAGGTCGCCGGCCTCGGGGCATACCTCGATGTAGACGGTCGGAGTTCCCCTGCTGCCCAGCGTCGCGTAGTACGCGCGCCGGGCGACGCCATAGTTCGCGCGCAGCGCAGCCTCGGCGGTTGCCTCGCTGCCAGCCGGAACGATCCGTGCGCTCGCCTCGGTGAGGGGGCCGAGCGGCTTCCCGCGAAATGAGCAGGGCCCTACTCGGACATGACGATCCCGCCGAATTCGCTTGAGCTTCGCGTTTCGGACCCGAGTGTTGAGGTAGGCGCAGTCTCCATCAAGGCCGAACCAGACCGGTGTTGGGATCGGCTCACCAGAGCGCCGGAAACTGATCAGCAGACAGTACCTGTGTCCTCGCAGGGCGCGTAGGTCCGACGCCCTCCCCGGCTCAGCGGCCACGCGGAAGGCCTCGGGGTGCCGCAGCCGATCGAGGAACCGGTTCAGCCCTCTGCCCACAAAGTCGGCGGCGCTCACACCGGCATCACCCCGTGCTTCTTCCAGGGCCGCTCCACGCGCTTGTCCCGCGCCATGCTCAGGGCGCGGATGATGGTGGGCCGTGTCTCCCGTGGGTCGATGACGTCGTCGATCAGCGCGTTCCTGGCGGCGATGTAGGGATCGATGTTCTTGCGCACCTCCTCGAGCATCGCCTCCCGCGTCTTCTCCGGGTCGTCCGACGCCTCGATCGCCGAGCGGCCGATGATGTTCACCGCCCCCTCCGCCCCCATCACCGAGATCTCGGCGCTGGGCCAGGCGACGATCAGGTCGGGCTCGTACGCCTTGCCGTTCATCACGTAGTAGCCGGCCCCGTAGGCCTTGCGAATGACCACGGTGACCTTCGGCACAGTGGCGCGTGAGACCGCGTAGAGCATCTTCGCGCCGTGGCGGATGATCCCCGCGTGCTCGACCTTCGAGCCGACCATGAACCCCGGCACGTCCTGGAGGAAGACCAGCGGGATGTTGAACGCGTCGCAGAGGTTGACGAAGCGCGCCGCCTTGTCGGCCGAGTCGTTCTCGAGGATCCCGCCAAGCTGCTTGGGCTGGTTGGCGACGATGCCGACGGGCTGGCCGCCGAAGCGGGCGAAGCAGGTGATCAGCGTCTTCGCGAACTTGGGCTTGATGTCGAACCACTCGCCGTCGTCGACGATCTCCCGGATCACGTCGTACATGTCGTAGGGCTGGCGGTTCGACTCCGGAACGATGTCGAGGAGTCGCTCCGACATCCGGTCGTCGGGGTCTGAGGTCTCGCGCAGCGGGGGCTTCTCCTCGCAGTTGGACGGAAAGAAGGAGAGATAGGTCTTGACCGCCTCGATGCATTCGGGGTCGTCCTTCACCTCGAGGTCGCCGACGCCCGAGATCCGGCAGTGCACTCTGGCGCCGCCGAGGTCCTCCATCGAGATGTCCTCGCCAGTGACGGCCTTGGTCAGGTGCGGGCCCGCGAGCGCCATCGCGCCCTGGCCGACGACCATCGGCACGAAGTCCGAGAGCCCCGGGATGTACGCCGTGCCCGCCGCACAGGGCCCGAGCATCGCGGCGACCAGGGGCACGACCCCGGACATCGTCACCTCCTCGCGAAAGAGATGGCCGGAGCCGGCGAACAGGGATCCGGCCGCCTCCTGGATCCGCGCCCCCGCGGAGTCGAGCAGCCAGATCAGCGGCATCCGCTTCTGCAGCGCCATCTCCCGCAGGCGCGCCATCTTGAGCTCCCCGGTCATCCCCATCGAGCCGGCCATGACGGTGAAGTCGTAGGCGGCGATCGCGCAGGGGCGGCCGTCGACGTCGCCCCAGCCGGTGATCACCCCGTCGGCGGGGGCTTCCCGGCCCTCCATCGCCCGCTGCGAGAAGTGCGGGCCGGCGTGGATGCCGAGCTCGACGAACGTTCCCGGATCGACGAGCAGATCGATCCGCTCGCGCGCGGTCAGCTTCCCGCGCTCGTGCTGGAGCGCGATCTTCTCTTCACCGCCGCCCAGCTTCGCCTGATCGCGGCGCTGGTGGAGATCCTCGACCAGCGGGCGCATCCCGGTCTCGGCGCCGTGCTCCGTGCCTGCCGGAGCCTGCGGCGCCTCGACCTCCTTGGCCGCGTCGGCGACCTTTGCCGCCTGGTCGGCCTTCGTCTTGTCAGCCATTCAGCGTCCCTTCCACTTCGGCTCGCGCTTCTCGAAGAACGCGGTCACGCCCTCGATCGCATCCTCGGTCGAGAGCTCGATCGTCAGCTGCGAGCGCAGGTACTCGAGCGCCTCGGCGAGCGGCAGGTCCATCTGGCGCCACATCGCGTCCTTGCCGAGGCGCATGATCAGCGGCGACTTCGAGGCCAGCTTCGTCGCCCAATCGTCGACCGCGTTGTCGAACTCCTCCGCCGGCACCACCTTGTTCACGATCCCCGCCTCGCGCGCTTCCTCGGCGCTGAGCCGCTCCCCGAGCAGCAGCATCTCGTTCGTCTTCTTGCGCGGCACGTTGCGGTAGATCAGCGCCATGATCATGAACGGGAACAGCCCGACGTTGATCTCGGGGGTCCCGAATCCCGCCCCCTCCTTGGCGATGATCAGGTCGCACGCAAGCGCGATCCCCAGCGATCCGGCGAGGACGTGGCCGTTGGCGGCGACGAGCGAGGGCTTGCCCAGCTCGCCGAGGAGCCGGAACACGGCCAGGAAGCGATCGGTGGCGAAGTGCGTTTCCACCGTCGGCGCGTCGGCCCCGAACCCGCCCAGGTTGGCGCCCGAGGAGAAGATCTTCTCGTGAGAGGAGGCGAGCACGACGCAGCGCACCGCCTCGTCGCCGCGGGCGGCGTTGAGCGCCGCGGCGAGCTCGTCGAGGAGCTCCGGGGAGAGCGAGTTCCGCGTCTCGGGGTCGTCGAGGGTGATCGTGGCGACGCCGCTCTCGGCCACCTCGTAGCGGATCTTCTCGTAGTCGTCGCCGGCCATAAGTAGGAAGTATTACCCTATACTCTGCGCGAGCTTACCACCTCATCGACCGCCCCCGAGCAAGGAGATAGTCAGTGGAAGCAGCGACCGTCCTCAAGCCCGACCACGAGGCGACCCGCAAGCACCTCCTGTTCACGGACGAGCACGAGCAGCTGCGCGAGTCGATGAAGGCGTGGGTGGTGAAGGAGCTGCGTCCCCACCGAAACGAGTGGGAGGAGACGACCTGGCCCAGCGAGGTCATGCGGCGCGCGGGCGAGCTCGGGTTCCTCGGCCTCTGCTTCCCCGAGGAATACGGCGGCCAGGGCGGCGACTACTACTACTCGCTGGTGCGCGCGGAGTGCATGAGCTACTCCGGCTCGGGCGGCACCAACATGGGCTTCGCGGTCCAGACCGACATGGTCCTGCCGCCGATTCACATGCTCGGAACCGAGGAGCAGAAGCAGCGCTATCTCGTGCCGGGCATCAAGGGCGAGAAAATCGGCTGCCTCGGGATCACCGAGCCCGGGGCCGGCTCGGACGTCGCCGGGATCCGCACCAAGGCGGTGCGCGACGGCGACGACTACCTGATCTCGGGCTCGAAGATCTTCATCACCAACGGCGCGCGCGCCGACTTCTGCCTCTTGGTCGCCAAGACCGACCCGGACTCCCGTCACGAGGGGATCACGCTGTTCGCGGTCGACCTCCGCGACGACGACGGCGATCCCGTGCCCGGCTTCGAGGTCTCGCGCACGCTCGAGAAGATGGGAATGCACGCCTCCGACACCGCCGAGCTCGCCTTCGACGAGATGCGGGTCCCCGCCGACTCGGTGCTCGGCGAGATCGGCAAGGGCTTCTACCACATCAGCTGGGAGCTCCAGGGCGAGCGCCTGGTCGCCGCCGTCGGCTGCCACGCCGGCGCGGAGCGGATGATCGAGCGCACGCTCGAGTACGCGAAGGAGCGCGAGGCGTTCGGGCGCCCGATCGGCAAGTTCCAGGCCATCCGCCACAAGTTCGCCGAGATGGCGACCAAGACCGAGGCGGCGAAGCAGTTCACCTACTCGACCGCCTGGCGCTTCGCGAACGGCGAGTACCCGGTGCGCGAGATCACGATGGCGAAGCTGTTCGCCTCCCGGGTCGCCTGCGAGGTCGCCGACGAGTGCGTGCAGATCCTCGGCGGCTACGGCTACATGAAGGAGTACGAGATCGAGCGTGCCTACCGCGACGTGCGCCTCAACCGGATCGGCGCCGGCACCGACGAGATCATGCTCGACGTGATCGGCCGCTCGTACGGGTTGTAGGTCTCAGACGGCGCCGAAGGGCGCTTCCAAATGCCGGGCTCGTGGCCATCTTGGCCCAAGATTGTGACAGGAGCCTGTCAATATGGTAGGCTCTTGCCAATGGCTCGGCGCACCGCTCGAACACCCGAAGGCGAAGCGGCGACGGACGTCGTCCTTGGGACCTTCCGTGCAAACGGTCTGCTCCTCGCCGCCGGCGATCTCCTGGCGGCGGAGGAGGGACTCACCTCGGCGCGGTGGCAGGTGCTGGGGGCCGTGGTGCTGGCCGGGCGGCCGGTGACAGTTCCGCAGATCGCCCGGCGGATGGGCCTAACCAGGCAGAGCGTGCAGGCGTCGGTCAACCGACTGCTAAGCGACGGCCTCGTCGAGGCAGACGAGAACCCCGATCACCAACGCTCGCGCCTGATTCGGCTGACCGGGCTCGGTAGGGCCAAGTACGCGGGACTCGACCGGCGGCAGGTCAGGTGGATCAACGAGCTCGCCGTCGGGCTGAAGGTCTCAGAGCTCTCGACTGCTGCCCGGATCCTGCAGGAGCTGGGCAACCGACTGAACGCAACCGCCCGCAACGGCGGAGAGGAGTAGTGACATCGTGGAACTTCGTGAGATTGACGAGCACACCACCTACGTGCAGCAACTGCAACAGGACAGTGGGCCGGTTGTACTCATCAACCAGTTCAACGTCGCGCCCGAAGACGTGGAGCGGCTATTGGAAGTCTGGGCCGAGGACGCCGCCTACATGAAACAGCAGCCTGGCTTCATCTCGACCCAGCTACATCGCGGCATCGCTGGAAGCGCCACGTTCATGAACGTGGCCGTGTGGGAGTCTGCACGAGCGCTGGGCAAGGCCTTCAGCTCGCCAGAGTTCCAGGCACACGTCGGGCGCTATCCCGATAGCGCGGTCGCGGCCCCGCACGTCTTTGAGAGGGTCGCGGTTCCGGGGATCTGCGTGGCCTGAAGGGAGCGGCACCTGATCCGGATCGAAGAGTCAATCGAGATCGCACGCTCACCCGGGACCGTGTGGGCCTTGGTCGCCGATCCGCTCAATGACCCGCGCTGGTGCGGCAAGGTCGAGTCGGTGGAGGTAGCCGGGGACAATCGCTGGATGGTCACCCACAAGCCCGTTCCGCTGCGACCCGCAATGGACATGGTGCTCGAACAGCTGGAGGTCGAAGCGCCGCACCGAATGAAGCTTCGTGAGGAGGACGAGGCCTCGACCTTCAGTGTCGAGTATCGGCTCGAGCCCGCCGAGGCGGGCACCCGCCTCACGCAGGTCAGCGAGGTTGAGTGGAAGCGCCTTCCGCGGGTTCTCCGCGGGACGTTTGCGCGCGGCGTCCGCCGCGACGTGCGGAATCAGCTGCGGGCGCTGAAGCGCCTGCTCGAGAGCTGAGCGGCCCCGACCACCGGGAACGAGGCGTCCCGGGTCCGATAGGTTCGCGGCCCGCCGCGACGCGAGGAGGCCTACGTGACCGCATCGCTCGAGTTCGACACGCGGATCCAATAACGACCCTTCGGCCGGCCGAATCCGTGATTCAGGCCGAGGGCTCGTAGGCCTCGACCGAGATGGGCTGCCATTCGTTCCAGGTCGCCAGGCGTGACTCGTAGTCCCTGGTGGCGATCTCGATCGGCGCCTTGCCGAAGAAGATGCGCAGCGGCGGCTGATCGGCGTCGACAACCTTGAGGATGGCGGTACGGGTGGCCGTCGGGTCACCGGGGCTCTCAGCCCAGGAGCGGCTTTGCGCGTCGCGGACTCCGGCGTAGGCCGGATTCTCCTCACTGCGCGTCGCCGATGCGCCAACCCAATCGGTCGTGTATCCGCCGGGCTCGATCAGCGTTACGTCGATGCCGAAGCCCGCGACTTCCTGCGCCAGCGACTGCGAGAGACCCTCAAGGGCCCACTTCGAGGCGTGGTAGCCGCCGATCGCCGGGAACGCGGTGATGCCGCCCAGGCTAGACACCTGAATGATGTGGCCGGAGCCCTGCTCGCGCATGATCGGCAGTGCCGCCTGCGTGACCCACAAGGCGCCGAAGAAGTTCGTCTCGAGCTGCGATCGTACGGCGTCCTCCGTCAATTCCTCGACCAT
>JBKPBS010000169.1:0-10409 GCA_046726915.1 Actinomycetota bacterium | reverse complement strand
GCCGGAGCCTTCGTCGCGGCGGGCGCGGTCGTGACGCGCGACGTGCCGCCGGGGGCGCTCGTCATGGGCGTGCCGGCGCAGGTGGTCGGCGAGGCGTCCTCGTGAGGCGCGGCCGCGCGCTCGCGCCCGGGCGTGGCACGCTGGCGCTCGGAGCGGCCGCGACTGCCGCCTTCGGGGCGGTTGTGCTCGCCGAGCTGCGGCGGGTGTGGCGACGCGGCTCCGCACCGGCTCTCAGGGACACTGACCACCCGATCCTTGCTGCCGAGGAGGCCGTCGCGGAGGCCGCCCGGGTGGCGCGCGCCGGCTACCGCGAGGTGTCGACTCGCGAGAACTCGATGTTCAACCTCCTCCTCTCGTTCGCCTCCACGTTCATCCTGGTCCGCTCGGTGACCTATGGGCTCAGGCAGCGGCGGAGCGTTGGGCCGTTCCGCAACCTGCGAGTGGGCCGCAGACACATCCACCATTACGTGCCCGGGATCGTGATCGCGTTCGTTTCCGGGACCGGAGCCATCCTCAGCCGTGACGAACGGCTGGAGCCGATCTTCGCCGTGCCGTTCGGGGTAGGGATGGGGCTGACGCTCGACGAGTCGGCGCTCCTGCTCGAGCTCGAGGACGTCTACTGGAGCCGCGAGGGCCTCCTCAGCGTGCAGATCACGCTCACGGTCATCGCCCTGCTTGGCGCACTCGCGCTCGGCCTGCGCTTCCTGAGGCGCGGTGAGGAGCTCGTGCTCGTGCCGCGGCTCTCGTCGCCCTGAGGTGCTTTGATTGCGCCATGGAGACGCCTCAGCCGCCTGATCAGCCCGGACCAGACCAGCCACCCAGCCCGGACCCACCGCCACCGCCGCCGGGCGGGCCCCAGGCGCCTGGCGCGCCGGCAGGGCCGCAGGCGCCGAGTGGGAACCCCGGCGCTCCTCCGCCGCCGCCCGCCGGTCCGCAGGCCCCGCCCGCCCGTCCCGAGGGCCCGCCGGCCTACGGTGGCCCCGTACCTCCGGGAGGCTGGCAGCAGCCGATCGCGCAGCAGCGGCCGGGCTGGTACGGCCGACCGCTTGCGGGCTGGGGCACGCGCCTCGCGGCCTATCTGATCGATGGGCTGATCCTGGTCGTGCCCGTGATCGTCCTCACCGTCATCGTCGTCGCGATCGCCGCCGGCAGCGACACTGGCGCGATCGTCACCGCCGTGTTCGGGTTCCTGGCCTACCTGGTCGTGGCGCTCCTGTATGCACCGGTACTCATGTCGCGCGCGGGGCCTCGCAACGGCCAGACCTGGGGAAAGCAGGCGCTCGACATCCGGGTCGTGCGCGACAGCGGCGAGGCGATGAGCTTCGGCTGGGCCGCCCTGCGTGAGATCGCGGTGAAGGGCCTCGCCGTGACGATCGCCTCGTCGATCGTCCCGTTCATCCCCTGGTTCTTGAACTACTTCTGGCCGCTCTGGGACGACCAGAACCGCGCCCTCCACGACATGATCGTGTCAACGCACGTCGTGCAGGCGTAGACGCTCAGGCGGCCGCCGGGCGAAGGCGCTCGGCGGCGCCAGTCCAGATCATCTGCTCGCGACCGGGGCCGACCCCGACCATTACGACGGGGATGCCGAGCGACTCGGAGATGTAGTCGAGGTATGCCTGCGCGTTCGCCGGCAGCTCGTCCATCGAGCGGCAGCCGCGGATGTCTTCGTGCCAGCCGGGCAGCTCGACGAAGTCGCCGTGGACCCTGTGCACGATCGACTGGTGGTACGGGAACTCGTCGAAGCTTGCGCCCTCGGGGCCGAGGTAGCGCACGCCGACGTTGAGCGGGTCGATTCCGGTGAGTACGTCGAGCTTCGTCACCACGAGGCCCGTCAGCCCGTTCACGCGGGTGGCGTACTTGAGCGCGACCAGGTCGAGCCAGCCGGTGCGGCGCGCGCGCCCGGTGGTTGTGCCGAACTCGCCGCCCGCCTCGCGGATCTGCTCGCCGAGCGCATCGTCGAGCTCGGTCGGGAAGGGACCGGCGCCCACGCGCGTGGTGTACGCCTTCGCGATCCCCCAGACGTCGTCGAGCGCGCCCGGGCCCACGCCTGCGCCCGGTCCGGCGGCCGCCGCGACCGTGTTCGAAGACGTGACGAAGGGATAGGTGCCGTGATCGATGTCGAGCAGCGCGCCCTGTGCGCCCTCGAAGACCACGAGCCCGCCCTCGTCGAGCGTGCGCCAGGCGATCGGCGGCGTGTCCGCGATGAAGGGCTCGAGCCGATGGCCGTGGGTGCGGTACTCCTCGGTCATCGTGTGGAGGTCGAGCTCGGGCAGCTTGGCGTAGGGCCGCAGCATCAGCCGCTTCGGCTCCATCGCGGCGTAGATCTTCTTGCGGAGGATCTTCTCGTCGAGCAGGTCCTGCATCCGGATGCCGAGGCGGGCCGCCTTGTCGGCATAGCAGGGGCCGATGCCTCGCCGGGTCGTGCCGATCTGGAGCTTCCCGAGCTTCGCCTCGCCCTCCTGGTCGAGCAGCTTGTGGTACGGCATGATCAGGTGCGCGTTGGCCGAAACCCGCAGGCCGCGCAGGTTGATCCGCCTCCGCCGCAGCTCGTCGATCTCCGCGGTGAGCACGACCGGGTCCACGACCACGCCGTTGCCGATCGCGCAGAGCTTGCCCGGGTAGAGGATGCCGGACGGGATCAGGTGGAACTTGAAGGTCTCGCCGTCGCGCACGATGGTGTGGCCGGCGTTGTTGCCGCCCTGAAAGCGGATCACGAGATCGGCCTGCTCCGCGAGCAGGTCCACGACCTTCCCCTTCCCCTCGTCGCCCCACTGGGCCCCGACGATGACCAGTCCTGGCATGGCGAGACGAGTGTAAGAGAAGAGCGCTGCGCACCGGGCACGCCCGCTGCTTGCGCACGGCGCGGAGAACCCTCAGACAGCGCCGTCGCCCGGCGGCATCGGCTCAGCGGCGCGGTCGCGATAGAGGTTGGCGAACTTCGGATACTTCGGCAGGAACGTGAGCGCAACCTCGCCGATGGGCCCATTCCTGTGCTTGGCGACGATGACATCCGCCTCGCCAAGCCGCTCCGACTCCTTGTTGTAGTACTCGTCGCGGTAGATGAACATGACGAGATCGGCGTCTTGCTCGATGCTCCCCGACTCGCGAAGGTCGGACAGCATCGGCACCGGCGGGTTGCGCGACTCCACCGCGCGGGAGAGCTGTGAGACGGCGATCACCGGCACGTCGAGTTCGCGGGCCAGGATCTTCAGGCCTCGGCTGATCTGCCCGATCTGCTCCACGCGGCTGCTGTCCGGGCGTCCCTCGGGGCGCATCAGCTGGAGGTAGTCCACCACCACCAGCCCCAGGCCGTGGCGGGCGGCCAGGCGGCGTGACTTCGCGCGCAGCTCCAGCACGCTCATGTCGCTCGAGTCGTCTACGAAGATCGGCGCGCGCGCCAGCTTCTCGACCGCTTGGAGCACCTTCGGCCACTTCTCCGCGCGCACGCGGCCCTTCCGGAGGTCGTCGCTCGATACGCGCGCCTGCGAGGCGAGGAAGCGGTGCGCCAGCTCGGTCTCGGACATCTCGAGCGAGAACAGCGCCACCGGCACGCCGGCCTCCACGGCCGCGTGCTCGGCGATGTTCGTAGCAGCGGCGCTCTTTCCCATCGAGGGCCGTGCAGCCAGCACGATGAGGTTGCCGGGCTGGAAGCCTCCCGTCAGCGAGTCGAGGTCCGTGAAGCCGGAGGGGGTGCCCGTGAGCCCGACGTCGGTCTTCGACAGCTCCTCGAGCTTGTCGATCTCGTCGTGGAGGATCGCCTCCAGCGACCTCATCTCCGACGTGCCGCCGTCGTGGCCGATCTTGAACAGGACGGCCTCGGCGCGCTCGATCAGCTCGTGTGCCTCGCCGCGGTGGGAGGCCACGTCGTCCTGGATCTCGCGGGTGGCCTTCAGCACGCTGCGAAGCAGCGAGTGCTCCTTCACGATGCGCGCGTAGTCGAGCACCGCGCCCACGGCCGGCACGACCGTCGGGAGCGAGTGGAGATACGCCTCACCCCCGGCCTTCTCGAGCTCGCCGCCACGGCGGAGCTCCTCGGCGACGGTCAGCGCGTCGACCGCCTCCGGGGTGGCCTTCTCCTTCAGGCGGATCATCGCCTGGAAGATCGCCCCGTGCCGTGGGCGGTAGAAGTCGTGGACCCGTAGGCCCACCTCGAGCAGCACGCCGTCGAGCGCCTGCTCGGTCAGGAGGATCGCCCCGAGGACGGAGGCCTCGGCCTCCTCGTTGTGGGGCGGGACGCCGGCCGCTGCCTCGGGCGGGACGGCTACGGCCACGCCGGCGCGCCTCCAGGGATGGCATGGCTCGCCAGGGCGCGAGCGGCCCGTCTGCCGAGGAAGCAGGGGTGAACGCGTCCTGGGCACGCGGAACCCCGATGACGTGGGCAGACGATGCCGCGCAGCGTCACTGGCGAGTTATGCCTGGGGGGTGACGATGGTCTTGATCTCGGCCGTCACACCGTCGGAGACTTCGACGGAGACCATGTGAGTGCCCGTGGTCCTGATCGGCTCCTCCAGCCGGACGCGGCGCTTGTCGAGCCGCACGCCGCGTGCCTGGCGGATCGCGTCGACGATCTCCTGCGAGGTGACGGAGCCGAACAGCCGGCCGTCGTCGCCCGCCTGGTGCGAGATCGTGAGGACGGTCTTCCGCAAGAGCGCCGCGGCTTCCTCGGCCTTCTCGGCCGCCTCGGCGACAGCGCGCTCGGCGGCCTCGCGCCGGCGCTCCGCGTCGGCGATGGAGGCCGGCGTCGCCGGCTGCGCCAGCTTGCGCGGCACGAGGTAATTGCGGAGGTAGCCCGGCGCGACGTCGATCACGTCGCCGCTCTCGCCGAGCTTGTCCACGTCCTTCAGGAGGATTGCCTGGGCCATTGGTCCCGTCGCCTACCTGTCTGCGACGTACGGCAGGAGACCCACCTCACGCGCCCGCTTGACCGCGATGGCGAGCTGGGACTGGTGACGGCGGCATGCGCCGGTCACGCGCGACGAGCGGATCTTGCCCTTGTCGCTGATCGCGCGGCGCAGCGCTGAGAGGTCCTTGTAGTCGACGACGTCGATCTTCTCCCGGCAGAACGGGCACGGCTTGAAGCGCCCTCCAGGGGCGCCCTTGCCGCGCGGGCCGCGCTTGCGGTCCCGCGTCGGAGTTCCACCACGCTGCTTCGCCACTTGTGCTCCTGCGTACTCGCTACTCGGGGATCAGAACGGAATGTCGTCGTCCGTCGTTCCCCCGGTGGCCACCGGTGCCTGCGCGAAGTCCGCCGTGTCGGCAGGGACATCGCTCTGAGGCGTGAAACGGCCACCGTTCTCGCCGCCCTCGCGGGAGCCGAGGAACTGAACGGAATCGGCAATGATATCGATCGACTGCCGCTTGTTGCCGTTCTGGTCCTGCCATTCCCGCCACTCGAGCCGCCCGTCGACCGCGATCGGCCGCCCCTTCGCGAGGTACTGGGCGCAGTTCTCGCCCTGGGCGCCCCACACGGTGACGTCGAAGTAGTTCGGCTTGTCGACCCACTCGCCGGTCGACTGGTCCTTCCGGCGCGTGTTCACGGCCACGCGCAGACTGCAGACCGCGGTTCCACCGTTCGTGTGCCGCAGCTCAGGGTCACGCGTGAGGTTCCCCGTGATCACCACGCGATTCAGATTTGTCGCTGCCATGAGGCTGCTTTCCTCCTGTCCTGCTCGAAGATCGTCGATCGAGACTACATACGCACTCGGAGCGCTCGGTCGCCGGCGCCCAGGAAGTTGCCGAAAAGTGCGGGGTTATTCGCAGAGTGGTTACGTGGGTAGGAAGCTGCCGATGCTCTCCTTCTTCGTGCGCTGGCTGCTCGCCGCGGCGGTGCTGGCGGTCGGCGTGGGCTTCACCGTGCGCTGTGGCTGTCGGCGAACGCGTTCCTCGTGGGCATCCAGCTGGATGCCTGCGTCCGCGAGCGAGCCTGAGCGACTACTCGTCCTCGGCAGGGGCGGAGGGGATGACGAGCGCTTCGCCCTCGATCTCCTCGTCCGGCGGCGGCGCGTCCGCGGCCGCCCGCGCTGCCACCTTCGTGTCCTGCGCCTCGCGCTCCTCGCGCCGGCGTGGCATCTGCTGATCCGGCGGCGGGGGCGTGGGCTGGCCCGGCTTGATCTTGATGATCCGGAAGCGAAGCACGCCGTCCAGGATGCGGAGCCGCTGGTTCAGGCGGTCGAGCAGCGGGTTGTCGCCCTGGAACTGGTAGAGCCGGTACTCGGCCTCGGGACGGTGGTCGATCTCATAGGCCATCCGCCGCGTGCCCCAGTCGTGGCTCGCGACGAGCTCGCCGCCCGAGTTGATCATGGACTCGGCCTCGGAGATCGCGGCATTCCGCCGCTCCTCCGGAGCGGTCGGATCGATGAGCAGCATCAGGTCATAGAGCCCGGACATGCGACGCGCCACGATAGCGAAAGCGGGGCGAACCGCAGCGGGGATGCGCTTCACGGGCAATGGGGCGGCGGAGGGTGCGGTGGAGGAACGTGGGGCGCGTGGCGTGCCTGCTGGGCGCGGGGGTGTTGATCGCGACGCACCGCGCCGAGCCGCTGACGCCGGCGCCCGTACCGCGTTCGCGCCCGATCCTCCGCGAGCGCCCGACCCCGGCGCCGTCCGAACTGCAACGGCTCCCGCGCTTGCGTGACATTCCGCGCCTGCTGTTGCGCCGGCCGCGTGAACGACGGGCATTGAAGGGCGGTGATTCGGGGGGTCCTCTGCGACTTGACCGCGCATTACGCGGTCAACGTGAAGAGCCCCCTCCCAGCGCCCGACCAGCACCTCCTTCACCGCAATCGGGCGCGGTCGGTCAGGCGCTGGAGCGGAGCGCGCCGCCGCCGTCGCCGCGGAACGGCGAATTCACGCCGGATCCGGGGCCCTAGCGCGGCGCTTTCGCTCGATGTCGGCCAGCTGGTCGTCCACCCAGTGGCCCGGGTGGCGCGCGGTCACGATCCGCTTCTGGCCCTGGGCTCGCCATGAGCGCTCCTCAGCGGACATCGTCAGGGCCCGGTGGATCGCGTCGGCCTGCTCCTGCACGTCGAACGGGTTCACCGAGAGCGCGAACTCGGCCAGCTCCTCGTGGGCGCCGGTGTTCTCGCTGAGGAGCGACACGCCGTTCCGCTCGTTCACGAGCGGGCCCTCCTTCGCGATCAGGTTCATCCCGTCGAACATCGCGTTGACCATCAGCAGGTCGTAGTGCTTGTAGGCGGCGATCGCCTCCTCGAGGTTCTCGCGCAGCCGCAACTCGATGGGCATCCAGTCGGTCGTCCCGTGCCGGTGGTTGACCACGGCCACAAGGGCCTCGATTCGCTCGAGGTACTCGGCGTATTCGGGCACGTCCTGGCGCGAGGGGATCAGGTGGGCGATGAACGTGACCTGCTCCTTGAACTCAGGGTGCTGCTCCAGGAACAGGTCGAAGGCCGTGAACCCGCGCAGAATGTTCTTCGACAGGTCCGCCCGGTCCACGCGCAGGATCAGGTGCTCGCGCCTGCGCCGCAGGATCTCGCGCTCATACTCGTGGACCGCGGGCCGCTGGGCTGTCCTCTGGAAGGTCTCGGCGGAGATCGGCAACGGGTACGAGCGCACCCACACGTCGCGCCCGTCGAACCTCACGACGCCCGCCTCCTCGTCGACCTCCAGGTCGAACAGCTCGCGGCAGCAGAGCAGGAAGTTGCGCCGGTACGAGCGGGTGTGGAAGGCGATGATGTCGTTGGAGAGGATCCCCTCGTAGATGTCCTCGCGCATGTCCGCCGGCAGCACGCGCCAGGCGTCGGGCTGCGTCCACGGGATGTGGACGAAGTGGTGGAGGAACAGGTCGGGGCGCTCCTGCCGGATGAACTTCGGCGCGAGGTAGAGGTGGTAGTCGTGGAGCATCACGACCGCCTCCTCCTCGCCCTCGACCTCCTCCAGCACCGCGCGCGCGAGGTCCTCGTTCACGACGCAGTAGCCCTCCTCGTACGACTGGACCTCGTGCTGGCGGATGTCCGGCGCGTTCGAGAGGTCCCAGAGGTAGTGCTGGATGAACCACAGCATCGGGTTGGCCACGACGTTGTAGAAGCGGTCGTAGGCGTCGGGGTCGCTGGTCACGAGCTTCACCCGGAAGGTGTCGCCATCCACCTCCACGGGAAAGGACCCGCCGCCGTGCCGCTCGGCCATCTCGGCGTCCTCGTCGCTCATCGCCGAGGCCACCCAGACGGCGTCCCGGTGGTGCACGAGCCCCTTCAGCGCCGTCACGAGCCCGCCGCCGCCACGGCGCGGCTCGCCCCCCTCGAACGTGGCCGGGCCGCGGTTCGAGACGAGGACGAGCGGCGTGTCCGTCTTCATGTGTGTTCCCGGAAGAGCTTCAGCCAGTCGCGCAGCAGACGTGGCGTGAGGAAGTGCGTGCGCACGTGCTCCTTGCCGGCGCGCCCGAGCCGCTTGCCGAGATCCGGCTCGCGCAGGATCCGCAGCGAGCGGTCGGCGCACTCCTCGGGCGACGACACCAGATAGCCGGTCTCGCCGTCCTGCACCTGAAGCGGGATACCGCCCACGTCGCCGCCGATGAACGGGCGCCCCTTCCAGAGCGCCTCGGACACGGTGAGCCCGAAGCCCTCGCGAGTGGACTTCTGGATCACCACGTCGGCCTGTGATTGGAAGGCGTTCACCTCGATGGCGCCCACGTTGTTCAGGTTGTTGAGGATATGGATGTCCGGATCGCCGTCGGCGTAAGCCATCGTCGAGTTGAAGAACTCCCAGCCCTCGGGGTCGTCCGTGGCCATCGAGCCCACAAGCGCGAGCTGCACGTCCGGCATCTCCTCGGTGACCTTGCGGTAGGCGTCGATCACCCCCATCGGGTCCTTCCACGGGTCGAAGCGCGACACCTGGCACATCAGGGGCCGGTCGACGTCGATGCCGAACTGGTCGCAGACGAACGCGGCGTCCTCGGGCGAGAGCGCCATGTTCTTCGGGGACAGCGGGTCGATGGCCGGGGGCACGATGTGGACGCCGTCCAGCCCGCCGTCGACGCCCGCCGGCACGTACTGCTGCAGGTGCCAGACCGACGCGTCGTACTCGCGCACGAACGGCACGATGTGCTCGATCGCGTCCGGGTTGGGAGTCGAGAGGTCGATGTGGCATCGCCACACCCACGTTCCCGCCTTCTCCGGCACCTGCCCTCGGATCGCCGCCGGCTGAGGGTCGTGCACGATGATCACGTCCCAGCCACCCTCGACCTCCTTGGCGTTCAGCTCGTTGTAGCGCTCGTAGATCGCCCACTCCTCGTCCGTGAGGGAGTCGGGGTTCCCCTGGAGCGCGTTGTGGAGGCGCTTCGTCGCGTTGTAGAACTCCTCGCGCCCGAGCATGACCTGCCACTGGGCATCGATGCCCACATCGTTCATGAGCGGGATCAGCGTGTAGAGGATCTCTGAGACGCCGCCGCCGAATGCGGTCGCGGACAGGTGGAGCACGCGCAGGCCCTCGAGGTCCTGGGCGAGCTCACGGATCTCCTGAACCAGCGGCCTCCCGGCCAGGTGGGTGTAGTCCGCCAGGCTCTTGTTGCCTACGGAAACCGGCGTCAGCACAGCGCGGCAGACTACCCAGTCTCGTTCAGGTACTTGATGAGCCGAGTGCGGCCGCCGGTGAAGTCGGCCTCGTCCACAGTCGCCTCGATAATCGCGCGGCTGAGCTCCTGCTCCGAGGCCGCCACCGGGCCCGCGGTTCCATCCAGATCCATCAGCAGCCGATCGTCGCCGAGATGGAAGGAGAAGTTGAGCCGGCTCTCGTCCTCGAGGCCGCGAGTCTCGTCCACGAAGTCATTGGCGGCCTCCGTGATGGCGAGCTTCAGGTCGGCCACCTCCTCGGGCGAGAGCGGCGTCAGGCGGCATACCGCCGACAGCGCCAGCCTTGCCAGGACCAGGTAGTCCGGGCGGGCCGGAATGGTCAGCGAAACATCGCGGCTATCGGTCACCGGAGGGACGTCCACCTCCCAAGCACCCTACCCGGAAACATGTGAAAAGCCCGCACCGCCCGCACTAAGGGTTCGCGCGAGCCGGGCGCCGGCCGAGCTCGACCTCGATCGTACGCCGCTTGCCGTCGCGGAGGAGCGTCAGCCGGACGCGGTCGCCTGAGCTGTGGTCGCTGATCTCGTCCGCCAGGTCGTGCTCGCGCGTGAACTTCTCGTCGTTCACCGCGACGATCAGATCGCCACCCGTGGCGATCTGGCTCTGGCCCTGGAACGAGATCTCGTCGCCGCCCGCCTCGATCCCGGCGTCCGCGGCCGGGCTGTCATCCACCACCTCCTGTACGAGCGCGCCGGTGTCCACGTCCAGGTCCAGCCGGTCGGCGAGCTGCGGCCAGATCGTGAGCGTCTCCACACCGAGGTAGCCGTAGTCCACCCGCCCGTCGTCGCGCAGCTCGCGCAGCGAGCGGCGCACGGCGTCGAC
>JBKPBS010000168.1:0-18894 GCA_046726915.1 Actinomycetota bacterium | reverse complement strand
CTCGGGGAAGAAGCGGGTGAAGCGGACCCCGCGCGCGGCGAGCGAGTCGATGTTGGGCGTGTACGCCCTTCCGCCGTATGCACTCACGTAGTCGGCGCGCAGGGTGTCGATGATCACGAGAACGATGTTCAGGCGGGCGCGACCGGTAGCCGCGGCTGCTGCGTCGAGGTAAGGCGTGAGCGCAGCGACCGCACCTGCCTGCAGAAAGGCCCGGCGGGTCTTGGCCATGCGCCCACCTTCCCACAGGGGTGGGCCGCCCGGCTAGCCGCGCGAGAAGGGCCGGTGATGCGCCGCGCCGAGCGCGTCGAGAGCCTCGTCGAGAACGAGTCGAGCCCGCTCTGGATCGAGGGATGCCTCGTCCGGCTCCGCGGCGACGGCGACCGGCTCGGGCTCTGGGTGGCGCTCGAGCGCAACCGGCTCCGGCTCCGGCTCCGGCTCCGGCTCTACGACGACCGGCTCAGGCTCGGACTCGGCGACGGCCGGTTCAGGCTCGATCTCGGGTGGCGCCGTGCGCGTCCTGAACAGCCAGCCCCAGAATCCGCGAGTCTTCCTGCCCTCCGCGTAGGGGTGGTCGGCGATCGGCTCTAGCGCCGGCTCAGGTTCCGGCTCGGGCTCGTGCTCGGGTTCCGGCTCCGGCTCGGGTTGGGGTTCCGGCTCCGGCTCCACGGCGACCGGCTCCGGTTCGGGCTCGGGTTCCGGCTCCCCCGCCTCGGGCAGCTCCGCGTGCAGCGTCACCTTGGTCCCCCACCCGGAGGGCTCGATTGAGACGGTGCCGCTCGCGTGCTCGCCCTCCCAGGCGACCGTGTGCTCCGGCTCGAGCTTCGTGATCTTGATGTCGCCGAAGGCTCCGAGGTGCTTCGCGAGGCCTTCCACCTCGCTCAGCTCCTCCCAGAGCTCCGGCGGCGACTTTACGAGGGTGCGCTTCGCAGTTAGGTCCGGCATTGCCCCCGGTTTCGATCAGAGGCGGCGGTCTCCTTCCGGCCGAAGCACCCGGAAGCTCGTCAGCAGCGGAAGCGAGAGGTTTCCTGCAGGATCGGTCGCTATCAGCACGCCCACGTACGGCCCGGGACGCAGCTTGCGCCCCCGCAGCCGGGCGCTCCAGGTGATCCTGTTCGAGCCGGCGCCGAGCCCGCTGCGGCGGACGGTGCCGACGTAGCGCCCCCGGCGCCGGATGACGACTCGCACGCCGGCGGGCTCCGACAGCGCGAACCGGAACGAGGTCGCGCGCGGCCCCGGGCGGAAGCGCCGACGTGTCATCCGCAGGCGGCTCGCCACGGGCTTCGTGCGATCCCCGGACGGGGGCGGCGCCGGCTGCCCACCGCCCTGCGGCGGCGGCGAATAGGGGGCGCTGAACAACGAGCGGCTGTCGAACTCCTTGTCGGGCGGCAAGGTCAGGAATGCCGCGCTCGCCCGGCTGTACACCCGGAATGTCGCCGTGCCTGCCTGGTCATAGATCAGGCCGATGTAGTCGCCGGCCGCGTCGAGCACGCAGTTGGTCTCGTCCTTGAGCGAATCGTTCAGTCCCGGCAGGTCGACCGCCTGAGGCGGTGAGACGCTTCGGTCGAAGAGGTACACGTCGTAGGGCAGTGCGATGCCGGCGGGCTTGTCGAATCCGAACAGCGAACCGTCCGCGTCCATACAGGGGTGCGCCTCGGCGAGAACGGCGTCCTTGGGGAAACCGGTGTCGCTCTTGGAGCTGAGATCCTGGACATATGGGTCTTGTCCGGCGTCGATCGCGCCGAGAAAGACACCGTCGCCGGACAGACGGGTCTGCCGGAGTCCGTTGCTCGCCACCAGGCCGGTGTCGACGAATTGCCCGGTCGCGCTTTCATAGACCACTGCCGGGCCGTTCCCGTTGTCATCGAACGCGATCCGGCCGGTGTTGCTGACGGTGAGGCCGCCTGGGCCGTTCGCGGTGTAGACGTCGACTCCCGGCAGCGGGATCTGCGTGTTCGTCGCGCGGTCGAGCAGATGCAGCTTCTTCTGCGTGTCGTTGAACACGATGTAACGCCCGTCCAGCGAGATGGCATAGCGGAAGCCGGGGAAGTTGGCGGGGACGGCCGGAGGCGGGTCGACTTCCGCGTTCAGCTCCTCGTCGTAGAGCCGGAACACCCCGGTCTCGTCGACGTAGGAGATGACCGGCTCGCGCGCCAGCGCCGAGGCCGGCGCCAGGAGAACCAGAGAGCACAGGGCCAGGGCCAGCCTCACAAGGTGCGACCCTACACCGCGTGCTCGGCGACGACCTCGGCGAACTCCTCGGCCATCGCATCCCCGCCGATCACAGCCGGCAGGTGCTCGCCGACGGCTATGCCGCCCGGCTGCGCGCCCTTCGCGTGATGGACCTCGGCTGCGGTGCAGGCGACTCGGTGGACCTGTTCCGTTCGGTCGATCCCGAGGTGAGCTGGGTCGGCGTGGATATCGAGGACTCGCCCGAGGTTGCCGCGCGGACCCGCGCCGACGCCGACTTCGTGACCTTCGACGGCCGCCGGCTGCCCTTCGAGGACGGCAACTTCGAGCTCGTCTACTGCAAGCAGGTCCTGGAGCACATCGAGCACCCGCGCGAGCTGCTCGCGGAGGTGGCTCGCGTGCTGAGTCCGGGCGGCCACCTCGCCGGCTCGACCTCCCAGCTCGAGGCCTTTCACTCGCGCAGCACGCTCAACTGGACGCCGTACGGCTTCACGCGGCTTGCGGAGGACGCCGGCCTCGAGGTCGTGGAGCTGCGTCCGGTGATCGACGGCTTCACCCTCGTCGCTTGGCGGGCGATAGGGCTGCCGCGCTTCTTCCACCGCTGGTGGGCGCGCGAGTCCCCGCCGTACCGGGTGATCGAGCTCGCAGCGCGCGTGGCGCGGCTCGACGCGCGCACGCGCAACCAGATCAAGCTCGTGCTCGCCGGACAGTTCGCATTCCTGGCCCGGCGGCCCTAGCCTCGCACCAGATGCTCGGGGCGCTCCTCGCATTCGTCCTCGCCCTCCCGTCCACAGCCGCCGCGCAGACGGAACCGCACTGGCGCGTGCATGTGGAGGCCTCCGGCAGCTATGCCGTCGACTATGGCGCCGAGGGCGATGCGGTCGACGGCCAGGCCAGCGGCAGCTGGGGCTGGGAGCTGAAGGCCGTGGCATCCGGCTACGGCGTCGACACCGGCACCGCGATCTTCCGGATGAGCGTGGGGGAGTCGTCGACCATCGCGCTCGCGGGGGGCACGCCGTACTGCCGCCCGCCCGCCTCGAACGCGGTCGGCTGGGTCCGCGATCCCCGCGTCGGGCTCTACCTCGGCGCGCGCCCCCGAGGCTTCCAGGTGGACCACCCGTTCTCCGGCCTGCTTGCCGGCTGCCACGTCGGCGCCCACGGGATGAGCCTCTACGACGGCGCCTCGCCGGCCGAGACCCGCATCCCCCGCGGCGCCTTCAACCCACGCCGCGACCGCACCTTCGAGCGCACCTGGACCCAGCTCGTGAACCTGGACGCGACGCACGAGTCCGGCCCGCCGCACACCTTCTCTTACTCGGGTGGGCTGACGCTCAAACTGAAGCGCATCTCGGCCCGGGCGGCCCGCGCGCTCCGGCTCAGGCTTCGGAGTACTCCCCGAACTCCTCCCGCATGACGCCGCAGACCTCGCCGATCGAGGCGCGCTCCTTCAGCGCGGCCCGCATCGGCTCGAGCAGGTTGGCGTCGCCGGCGCAGGCCTGGCGGAGCTCCTCGAGCCGGGCGTCCACGGCCGGCTGGTCGCGCTCCTCCTTGAAGGCCTTCAGCCGCTCGACCTGCTGGCGCTCGGACTCCGGGTCCACACGCAGGATCTCGACCTCGTCGACCTGCTCGGTCACGTACTCGTTCACGCCCACGACGATGTCCTGCTTCTGCCGGTAGCGCTCCTCGTAGCCCCAGGCCGACTCCTCGACCTCGGCGCGGATGAACGGGATGCAGTTCACGGAGCCGCCCATCTCCTCCACCCGATCGATCAGCTCCTGCGCCGCGGCCTCGATCTCGTCCGTGAGCGCCTCGACGAAGTAGGAGCCCGCGAACGGGTCGGCGGTGTCGGCGGCGCCCGACTCGTGGGCGAGGATCTGCTGGGTGCGGAGCGCGATGCGCGCGGCGGTCTCGCTCGGCAGGGCGAGCGCCTCGTCGAACCCGTTCGTGTGCAGCGACTGCGTGCCTCCGCACACCGCCGCGAAGCCCTGGAGCGCCACGCGCACGATGTTGTTGTGCGGCTGCTGGGCGGCGAGCGTGACGCCGCCGGTCTGGGTGTGGAAGCGCATCTTCAGCGAGCCGTCTTCCTTGGCGCCGAAGCGCTCGCGCATGATGCGGGCCCACATCCGGCGGGCGGCGCGGAACTTCGCCACCTCCTGGAAGACGTTGTTGTGGCCGTTGAAGAAGAAGGCGAGCCGCGGGCCGAACTCGTCGACCTGGAGGCCTGCGTCGATCGCGGCCTGCACGTAGGCGATCGCGTTGGCCAGCGTGAAGCCCACCTCCTGAACGGCCGAGCAACCCTTCTCGCGCATGTGGTAGCCCGAGATCGAGATCGTGTTCCACTTCGGGATGCGCTCGCGGCAGTATGCGAACAGGTCGGTGGTCAGGCGCATCGCCGGGCCGGGCGGGTAGATGAAGTTCCCGCGCGCGATGTACTCCTTCAGCACGTCGTTCTGAGTCGTGCCGCGGAGCTCGCCGGCCGGCACGTCCTGCTCCTCGCCGACGAGCTCGTAGAGGAGCAGCAGCACGGCCGCCGGAGCGTTGATCGTCATCGAGGTCGACACCTGGTCGAGCGGGATCCCGTCGAACACCCGCCGCATGTCGTCGATCGTGTCGATGGCCACCCCGGTGCGGCCGACCTCGCCCATGCAGAGCGGGTCGTCGGAGTCGCGGCCGAGCTGGGTGGGAAGGTCGAAGGCCATCGAGAGGCCCGTCGAGCCGTGGTCGATCAGGTAGTGGAAGCGCTCGTTCGTCTCCTTGGCGCTCGCGTAGCCCGCGTACTGGCGCATCGTCCACTTGCGGCCGCGGTACATATCGGGGTGGATGCCGCGGGTGAAGGGGTAGTCGCCGGGCTCGCCGAGGCGCTCGTCGAGGTTCGGGTCGACGTCGTCGGAGACGTAGCGCTGCTTGATCTCGATCCCGGAGTCCGTGAAGCGCCGCTCGTCGTCGGGGCCGACGATCGGGGCGATGCTCGGCTTCTGTTCGGGCGCTGTGGCCATGGCCGCCCAAGGATACGGTTCCACTTTGTGAGCGACGCCGCAAAGATCCTGCTTGCGCTGGTCGCACTGATGTGGGCGGTCGAGATCGTTGACGTGATCGCCGATCACCAGCTCGACCAGTACGGGATCGAGGCGCGCGAGGTAGACGGTCTCGAAGGGATAGTGACCGCCCCGTTCCTTCACGTCGGCTTCGCCCACCTCATCGGAAACACCATCCCGTTCGTCTTCATGGGGCTCCTGATCGCATTTGAAGGGGCGCGCCGGCTGGTGGGCGTCTTCGCGATCGTCGCGCTCGTGAGCGGGCTCGGCACGTGGCTCGCCGCGCCGGAGGGAAGCATTCACGTCGGGGCGAGCGGTGTCGTCTTCGGGTTCGCCACCTACCTGATCGCTCGCGGCTGGTTCGCACGGCGGCCCGGGCAGATCGCGATCGGCCTGGTCGTGCTGGTCGTCTGGGGCGGCGTGCTGCTCGGCGGGCTCCAGCCGCACGAGGGAATCTCCTGGCAGGGGCATCTGTTCGGGGCGATCGGCGGAGTGGTGGCGGCGCGGGTGCTCGCGCGCCGCGACCCCCAGGGCGCGCCGGCCCCGGCGTAGCATCTGGCTGGTGGAGGTCACGGTCCGCCTGTTCGCGATGCTGCGCGAGCGCGCAGGCGCGCAGGAGCTGACGCTCGAGCTCCCGGAGGGCGCGCGCGTGAGCGACGCGCTGCGCAGCGATGCGCTCGCCGGCCTGGCCGAGGGCATCCCGCTCGTCATGGCCGTCAACCGCGAGTACGCCGACGGAGAGCACGTGCTCGACCCCGGGGACGAGCTCGCGCTGATCCCGCCCGTGAGCGGCGGCTCGACGGCGGCCGCGCCCTGGGTGCGCGTGAGCGCCGAGCCGCTGTCGCTGGACGCGCTGGCGGCGCGGGTGCGCGACCCGCGCGCGGGAGCGGTCGTGACGTTCTCCGGCGTGACCCGCGAGGTCGAGCGGCTGGAGTACGAGGCCTACGCCGAGATGGCCGAGGAGCGGATGCGCGCGATCGCGGCGGAGGCGCTCGAAGCCCATGGGCTGTGCGCTGTCGCCGTGGAGCATCGCGTCGGCGACGTGCCGCTCTCCGAGCCGAGCGTGATCGTGGCCGCCTCGGCGCCGCACCGGGGCGAGGCGTTCGCGGGAGCGCGCGCGATCATCGACCGGGTCAAGGCAGAGGCGCCGATTTGGAAGAAGGAGATCGAGGGAGGCGACGAGCGCTGGGTCAGGGGGACCCCGCCGCGCTGAGCAGGTCCGTCCCCCCGGCCGCCATCACGGAGCCGGCGAGTGAGCCGAGGAGGAAGTCGCGCAGCTCGGTGCGCGACATGTCCCGGTGCTCGAGCCAGTCGAGGATGGCGCCGTCCATGAACCAGAGCCAGCCCCGGGTCGCGGCGCGCAGCTTCGGCGGGGGCGGCTCGCCCGCCCCGATTCCTTCGAGGATCCGCGTGGAGGTCGCGTCCCGGATGCCATCGATCAGCATCTTCACCTCGGGCACGCTGCCGACGCTCTCCATCATCTTGCGGTAGGCCGTCTCGTTCTCCTCGATCCAGCCGAGGAAGGCGTCGAGACTGCCGGCGAGCGCCTCGAACGGGGGCAGGTCGGGATCGGGCTCGGTGCGCTTCGCGATCTCCTCGGCGCCCTGCTGGAGGGTGGCGACGAAGAAGTCCTGCTTGCTCGGGAAGTAGTGGTAGAGGAGCGCCTTGGAGATGCCCGCCTCGCGGGCGATCTTCGCCATCGACAGCTCGGCGTACGAGTGCGTCGCGAACAGGCGCGCGCCCAGCTCGAGCAGCTGGCGACGGCGCTCGTCGACCTGAAGGCGGGTGTAGGCGGGTCCAGCCATCTGCGCCGACTCTACAGCTTTGTTGACCGATGGTCGATAGTGTTGTAGGTTATCGACCGGCGGTCAGCAAGAGTTGAGGGACGAATGGAACAGACCGAGCAGAGAATCGACCGGCTGGAGCGCCTGGTGGCCGACCTCGACGGGCGGGTGGCGTTCCTGGAGAGCCCGAGGCGAGAGGCAGCTCGCGAGGGACTGGAGCAGCCCGCGAGCGCCGCGCTGGCCGTGCGCGCGAACATGGGCGGCGTCCCCGCCCGACCCGCGCCCGAGCGGATGGGTCAGAGCGCGAAGCCCGCTCCCGTCCCCGCTCCGGACGCTCGGGTTGCGCCGACTCCGTCGCGTCCAGCGATGTTCCAGCTCGATTTCAGCCGCGATGACCTCGAGGATCTCGTCGGCGGTCGTGTGCTCGCGTGGGTCGGCGGGCTGGCCGTGCTGCTCGGGATCGTCTTCCTGTTCGCGCTCGCGATCTCCAACGGCTGGATCGGTGAGACCGCGCGGGTCGCCATCGGCGCGGCCGGGTCCGCGGGCCTGCTCGCCCTAGGCGTCTGGCTGCACGAGCGGAAGGCGCGCACCGATGCCGCCCTTGCTTCGGTCGCCACAGGCATCTCCGGGCTGTTCATCACGATTACGGTCGCCACGCAGGTGTACGAGGTCATTCCGCAGCTGATCGCGGTGGTCTTCGCGGTCGGCGTCGGCACCGTCGCGACGGCGCTGGCAGTCCGCTGGGAGTCGCGCGGCATCGCAGTCCTCGGCATCCTCGGCGCGCTGGGCGCGCCCGTTCTCACGGGTGTCGCCGGCGACGGTGGCACGATGCTCATCCTCTTCGTCGCGCTGGCCTCGGCCGCCGGAGCGCTGCTGTGGCAGCGCTGGGATTGGCTCGCGATGGCCGCGTTCGCGGTCGCGACCCCTCAGTGGATCGCGTACCTGGTGGAGGGCCCGCCCGCGCTCGAGCAGCTCGCTGTGCTCGTCGGGTTCGGATCACTCGGCATGGCGGTCGCGATCGGACACGACGTGCGCGTCCACGCGGAGCGCCTGCGCTCGTCCTCGGCCTACCTGCTCGCGCTGAACGCGATCTTGGTCGCGGCGGTGGGCTGGCTCACGCTGGGCGACACCGTCGGCCAGGACGCGGCCAATGCGTGGCTGGTGGCGATGTCGCTCGTTCACCTCGCCGTCGGCCTGGGCGGCCGCCGCGTCTTCGGCCTCTCGAACGACCTGCGCCTGCTGGCGCTCGCCCTCGGCGCGGTGATCGCCGACGTCGCCTTCGGCCTGATCGCCGACGGGCCGGCGCTTGCGATCGGCTGGGCGGCCACCGGCGTGGGCTTCGCGGCACTGGTGCGCCGCGGCCCCGGCCAGGCCGGCGCCCACGCCGGCGTATTCGCCCAAATGGGCCTCGGCGGGCATCTCGCGCTGTCGCTGCTGAGCGCCATCGCCGTGAGCGACCCGGTCGAGGTGCTGAACGGCTACGAGCCGCTCTCGGCGGCTGGTGCCGCCGCGATGGCCGCGCTCGCCGCCGGCTGCCTCGTCTCGGCGCGGATCGCCGAGGCGAGGCACGAGCATTGGGGGTCCGCGCTCGACGCCGTGGGCCTCATCGCCGTCGCGGTCCTCACGGCCATGTCGCTCGACGGCCTCCAGCTCGTGCTCGCATGGACGGTCGAGGCGATCACCCTGGCCGCGATCGCGCGGCGCACCTACGACGATGTGGCGGCGCTGGGGGCGCTGGGCTTCCTCGCCCTGACGGCGATCCACGTGATCGCGTTCGAGGCGCCGCCGGTGTCGCTGGTCACCGGGCTCGCCGACCCGGCTGCCGCGGTTGTCGCCCTGGCAGCGGTGGCCGGCTGCCTGGTGCTGCTGGCGGCGTGGGCCGAGTCGGAGCCGCCCGAGCTGCGGACGGCACTGCGGGTGCTCGCGGCGCTCACGCTGCTCTACCTCGCCTCGACTGCGGTGGTCACACCGTTCGAGAGCGACTCGGCGGTCGACTCGGCGCTGCTCAGCGCGCACCAGCAGGGCCAGATGGTCCTGAGCGTGTTCTGGGGCCTCGTCGGAGTCGGCACGGTCGTGGTCGGCCTACGGCGCGATCTGGGCATCGTCCGGATCGCAGGACTGGCGCTCCTCGGCGTGGCGGTGACGAAGGTGTTCCTATTCGACCTCGCGACGCTCACGTCGGTCTACCGCGTGGTCTCGTTCATCGGGCTCGGCCTGCTGCTCCTCGGCGGCGCGCTCGTCTGGCAGCGACTCCGCCCGCAGGCACTGAGCGACCTGCGCGAAACGCCGGCCGGAGTGCGCTAGCCGGGCGGTGGTCGACATGTCGCCGTACCTCGCCATCTTCGCCATCCCGGTCCTTGCCGTGGTTGCCGGCGTGCTCCGACGGAGCGCGCCGCGCCCGGATCGTCCTGCGCTTGCCGGCGCCGCAATCGTGGGCGTCGCCTTCGCGGTCCTGGCGGCCACCACCCACGACCCGGACGTGCCGTTCGGCGACGCCGTGTTCGGCGTGGCCGCCGCAGGCCTGCTGCTGGGTGCCCTGCCGCCCTACCTCTTCTTCGTGCTAGGGCGCGCTCTGGGCCAACACCGGATCACGCTCGGACTGATCTGTGTGGCGGTCGCAGTGCCGGTCGCCTACTACTACCTGGTCGGCTGGATTCTCGTGTTGGGCATGGTGCATTGCCCTCCGGACGCCTACGAATGCCCGCTCTGAGGAGATGTGCCGGCGGCGGCGAGCTCGCAGGATCGCGTGCAACAGGGAGGGGCGGGCGCGTGCGGCTCGAAACCGCGCTGCATGCGCCGTCCCTCATCCGTTGCCGCCATCCTCGTCCTCACCGCCATCGCGCTCTCGCTGCCGTTCACGCTCGCGATCACAGCCTCTGCCTTCGCCCAGGAGCCCGAGCCGCCGAGCGGTGAGCCCCAGGAGCCCGGAGGCGAGCCTCAGCAGCCTGGCGAGGAGCCGACCACGACCACGCCCACGGGCGGCGCCCCCGGCACGACCGGCGGCCAGCTGCCGCGCACCGGCTGGGACGCGCTCCTCTACTTCACCCTCGGCGTCTTGCTGCTCCTGGCGGGAGCCCGCCTGCGCGTGCTCACCCGGATCAAGCAGGTCGTGCAGCGCGTGCGCCGCCGCAACACCCAGGCCGCCCTTCGCGAGGCGCTGGAGCCGATCCGGGCCGCCCGGCTGTCGCCACCAGGGCAGGACCCGGACCCCGGCCCGCTCCACGTGGAGCCGAGCACGCCGACCGCCCGCCGGGCGGCGGGGGTCGGCGCGAGCTCTCGGCGCTAGTGCCCGACCTCCAGGTCCACCGCCACAAGGCGATGGTCTGACGACGGGAACCCGTTGCCGTCCGGCAGCAGCGCCGGGTTGAACGTCCCCACCAGCCGGAACAGCGGGTCGTCGTTGAGCGGCCAGAACACGAAGCCGTCCTCGATATCGATGTCCGTGTCGGGCAGCACGTAGTCGGCACGCAGGTTGCCGGGCGCCAGGTCGAAGAAGTCCGCCGTGTCGAACGCCGGGTTGCCCGTGTGGCTGTTGTTGATCTGGTCCTGTAGCACCGCCTGCTGAGGCCCGCCGGGGCTCGCTGGGGTGAAGCTCGTGTTGATCCGGGGGTTGTTCAGCAGCTGCCGGATCGCGAAGTCCACGCTGTCCCCGTCGAAGGGATCGGCGTTCTGGTCGCCCGCGATCACGAAGTGCTCGCCGGGGCGCAGACCGCCCTCGCGACCCTCGTCGTCGTAGATGTAGGCGCTTGCTGCCGGGTCGATGTAGTCGGCCCAGAAGCGGATCTCGTCGTGGTTGCGCCTGCCGTTGCGGTCCTCCGTGCCGTCGAACACCGGCGGCGTCGGGTGGCTCACCAGGAAGTGGACCCGCTCGCCGGGACCGGTCTTGATCGGCAGGTCCCAGTGGCTCTTGGACGAGAGCCGGAACACGTCGAGCTCGTCCGGCGAATACCAGTCCTGCGGGGCGGGCGTGTTCGGGTCGTCCGGCAGCAGCGCGCCGGGCATGTCCCTCCAGAGGAAGTGCTGGAACGTCCGCGCGTGCCCGTAGTCGATCGGCAGCCGCGAGTAGACGGCCATCCCGAACTTGCCCGGGAACTCCCCGAACCCGAACGAGTCGTTTCCATATGCGCCCGAGCCCGGCTGCGTCACGACCTGGCCGTTGTTGTCGAGGTCCTTGCCGGACGCGATCCCGGTGTTCGACGGGGCCACGAACCGATGCAGGAAGTGGATCGCCGGGGCGCCGTTCTGCGGGACCGAGAGGTAGTTCTTCTGGAACAGGCGCGCGGCCCGCTGGTGTGGCACGAAGTCGAACTCGTTGACGAGGAGAACATCGGGACGCGCCCGCTGAATGATCTCCGCGACGTTGCGGAGCTGCGGGTCGTCCCCGTTCGAGAGCTCCTGTAGGAGCTGCCCGTCAGCGTTTCGATTGACCGAGGCGTTGAACGTGGCGAACCGCAGCTCGCGGTCCCCCTTTGCGAGTGCCGGCGCCGCCGCGGCAAGCGCGATCGCCCCTACCGCCACGGAAGCCAGGCCTCTGCCGATCCTGGAAGTCACTGCGCCTCCTTCTGGTCTGGAGTCCGCGAGGGTAGGCAAAACAGAGCGGGGCGATGTGAAGCGCTCGCGAATCGTCAGTGCACGCGCCTCATCCGCGCACGATCCGGAAGCGGCGCATTCGCGTCACGGAGCGGTTGCCGGCCGCGTCGACGGCCGTGAGGCGGAGCAGGTAGCGGCCCGGCCGCAGTGCGCGGCGACCGATGCGGCCGCTGAACGCCACATGGTTACGGCCCGTGCGCCCCACGCGACGCAGTGTTCCGACGCGCCGCCCGGAGCCTGCGCGATAGAAGCGCAGGGCGACTGCCGCGGGCTCGGAGAGCGTGTAGCGGATCACCGTGCCGCGGGCGGCCGACACCGCGGTGGCGCGGCGCGCGACCGCGAACGGCGTCGGCGCAAGCGACACGCCCGCGACCACGGGCGGATCGCGGTCGAGGACCGGGTCGAGGCCGCCGCCACCACCGCCACCGCCGCCCGTCGCCGGGCCCACGTCGTGGATAGTGACCTCCGCGGTCGCCGCGTCGCCGGGCTTCGCGTCGCCGGTGGGCTGGCTGATCGTGAGGGTGAACGTCTCGTCCGCCTCGTCGATGGCATCGGCTAGCGCCTTGACGGAGACCTTCTTCTCGGCCTCGCCCGGGGCGAACTCGACGGTCTGCGAGACCGGCTCGAAGTCGTTGCCGCCTGTGGCGCTGAGCGGCGCACTGGTCACCTTCACCGAGCCCGCGCCGAGGCCATCGCCATTCGCGCCCCGGTCGATCGTGAGCCCGCGCGACTCGCCCTCCGTGAGGGTCACCGCAGGCTCCGTGAAGCCGACCGTGGCCTCCGGCCTGGTCTCGAAGTGGAGCGCGAACGGCTCGGTGAGAAAGCCGTCGTCGGCGCTCGGCTCGTCGTCGTAGACGTAGAGCCGCCAGTCGCCGTTCGGGTCGGTGCGGTCGAAGGCCGCCAGCGAGGTGCCGTTTCCGCCAGGTGGTGCGGGCGCCGGGAGGAGGTCGCCGGGCTCCTGATCGGTCGGCGTGTACGACCCGCTCGGGCACGAGAGGGTGTCGGACATCGCGAAGCTCGCCTCGTCGTCCCAGCGCCAGGTGGGGCCCTTTGCCAGCGGGGACCCGCAGGAGTCCGACATCAGCATCACGCTCTGTCCTCGCGGGCCCACCAGCAGCAGGTCGAGGTCGTCGGGGTGGCGGTGATAGACGCCCCCGAGCGTGACGTCGAGGTCCTTGATCACCCCTGTGACGCCGGCGACATTGCGCGTGATCGGGTAGACGTCGGCGCTCCCGACCGTCGACGAGAACGGCACCGTGGCCACCGGGTCGGCCGTGTCGATCGTGAGCGCCCAGCCCAGCTGGATCTTGCCGCTGTCATTGCTGGACCCGTCGTACACGTACAGGCGCCAAGTGCCGTTGGGCTGCGCACCGACGAAGTTGTCGAAGTTCGCGGTGTGGGGTCCGGCTGGAGCGTTGGGCCAGACGTCGCCGGTCCCGTGGTTGGTCGGCTGGTAGAAGACCTGGTCACACCCGCCGAACTGCGTCGTGTACTGCATCGGCGCCTGCGCGGCCTGGTCGAACGTCCAGCTGTAGTTCACGATCGGGTCGTTGCCGCAGGCATCCGACATGACGATCGAGGTCTGGCCGTCGGGCGCGACGAGCAGGACGTCTACGTCCCGGGGGTACGTGTGGCTGAACCCGCGCAGCGTCACCCGGACGTTCGTGACTCGGCCCGTCAGGCCCTCAACGTCGATGGAGGACGGGTAGGGCGACGCCGTTCCCGAGTCGGGAATCGTAATCGTGCTCGCGTTTGAGAAGACGTCCGAGCCCGCGGACGCGGGTCCGGCCATGAAGCACAGCGCCGCGAGCACCGCGGCAGCGGTCGCGATCAGGGTCAGTGACAGGTGGTGCGCGTGCATCTAGCGATCTCCTTGACGCGGTTTCGCCGAGTTGACCGCGACCGGGTTGGCGACTGGTAGGAGCTCGGTAAATGAATGCGCCCGATGGGCGAGGCCGCAGTGCGCTCGCCGTCAATCCAGCCCGAGCTCCGCACGGCCGAACTCGATGATCTCCGGTGGATCCGGCTTGAAATCGCTGTATCGGATCCAGGTCGGCCGCGCGCGCATGTAGGTGATGCCCGGCCAGCTCTCTCGCTCGCGCCCGTCGGGGAACGACTCGAAGTAGAGCTCCTTTAGTCGTTTCAGCTCGGCTCCGGTGGGCTCGTCCGCTAAGCCTTCGTACTGGACGGTGCGCTCGTCGCCCGCCGTGGTCCCGCCGATGACAAAGGCGATCCTTGGATTGGCCCGGAGGTTCGCGACTTTCCGGGTCTCGCCGACAGTGTCGAAGAAGACCTCGAAGTCGTCCGTCACAACGATGCCGATAGCGGCGGCCTGGGCGCTCCCGGACATCGATACCGAGGCCTGGACCGCCAACAAGTGCTCGCGCATGAAGCTCAGAAGCTCGGCCGCTGTCATTGAGACCTCCCGCTGAGTGCGACCCTACATCCCGAGCCGGCGCGCGGTACGCGCGGTCGATCGGCTTAGGCTCCTGGCATGGCTGAGGTCGAGGTGCGCGTGATCCCGCGCGCGCGACGCGACGAGATCGGGGGCGAACGCGGCGGCCGTCTGGTCATTCGCCTCACGGCGCCACCCGTCGACGGCGCCGCGAACGCGGCGCTGTGCCGCCTCGTCGCGCGACGCGCCGGGGTGCCCGCGCGGCGAGTGAGCATCGTGCGCGGACAGACCTCGCGGGACAAAGTCGTACGCGTCGAGGGCCTCACCGAAGCCGAGCTACGCGCGTCGATCACCAGCCCGCGCGGGTGAGACGCCGCGCCGCCTCTCGAGGCTGCCGCATCCAGGCCGGAAGCGACACTCCGAGCGCTGGATTCGACTGTCCTGGATAGAGGTTGGATACCAACCACTAGGCAGGACAGTCGGTACTCGCGCTTCTCCCTTGCGCGAGTGTAGGGGAGCCGTCGCACCGCTGAGGCCGCCGAGGAGGGCGTCTGAGCTAGAGCTGCGACAGCCGGTCGCGGAGGCGCAGCACGTCGGCGCGGCGGCCGCTGTACAGCTCGACGCGGTGGCGCAGCTGCAGCCGCGTGCGCCGGATCACGTCCGCCATGAACGCATCGCAGGTCACGAGCGAGCAGTGCACGAGCGCGATCGCGAGCGCGTCCAGGTCGGCCACGTCGCTGGGCCGGCCGAGCCGCTCCGGGAACTCGCGCTCGATCGTGTCATGCATTCGACGCCGCGCCGCCCGGGCCGCCCGGTCGGGCTCGCCGGGTAAGCGGCGCCCGCCGCTGAACGAGCGCAGCAGCTCCAGCAGCCGAAGGTCCGGTCGCGGCAGCGACTCGAGCTCGTGCACCTCCGACTCCACCACCGCTACGGCCCCGCGCGCCAGCGCGGCGCGCAGCGCGACCTCGAGCTCGGCAAACGCCGGCTTGCGCTTGGCGAAGCCGCTCAGGTAGTTCTGGTCGAGGTACAGAAGCGGGGCCACCGCCTGATTCTCGACCAGCGGCGCCCCCTGGCAGGCGCGCGCGGGCTGTCGTTCAAGAGGCGCGCAAATGCAACCAGGCGCGGCCGTGAGGGCGGCCCTTGCGGACCGCCCCATTGGCCCGGGAACCGCGTTACCCCACGTCTGCGCAGATGACTGAGACTCGGAGCACGAAGGCAGCAATGGCCCCGTTGAACGCGCTCACCCGCCAGCCCGATCGCCCAGCGAATTCAAGTCGATCCGCCTCCACAGGCCCGGACGCCTCCGGGTGGTGGTCGAGCCGACCGGCGCCGGCGCGCCCGCGGCCCTCAGCCGACGCCGAAGGAAGAAATCGCCACGAGCGTCGTCCGGCTTGATCTCGCGTGAGCGAGATGCCGGTCAGAGGACGGCGGCGATGGCCAGGGCGCCCCTGCGCCGTCTGCCTGCAGGTGAGAGGCGGACGAAGCCGGCGAATGCGGTGTGGGCGCACCAGCGCACCTTCTCCGGATCGATTCCGGTTTCAACGGTGACGCGCCGGATCGCCTGCTCGCGGTCGAGTCCCTGGCCCTCGTGGCGGCGCACGCGGCGCGCGACCGAGGCCACAGCCTCTTGTGGTGTCAAGGGGGATCCATGCATGGTGTCGTCTTTCCTGTCTGGGTTGGCACGACTACGGTCGCGAAACAATCTCTTGTGCACGGCTCTGCGCCTAGGGGGCCCAACCGACGTTCGGATGGCGGAAAACCGACGCCACGATGTCGGTCTGCCCCCATCGTGGACCTGGGATTGGTCTGAGACCTTCTCGACATGCGGCATCAGCTCTCCGAGGAGGTCGGCGTGACCAGCAAGCGACCGATCCGGCGCGGCGTCGGAGCTGCGGGTCTCGGTTATGTCCTCGGTGCGGCGATCGAGAACATGGCGATCCTCGAGTCGCCCTTGATCGGCAGTCCCGTCGCCGACATTCGTGCGGCTTACGCGGATCAGGCGCTCGTGGTCGTGACGTCGGTCGCCGGCGCCCTGGCTCTCCTCTCCTACGTAGCCTTCGCCGTCGGGGTATTCGGGCTGGTACGCGGCACCGGGCGGCGCGTCGAGCGGTGGGCGCTCGTGGCACTCGTCGGAGGCGTCGCTGGGCCGGCGCTGGCGGCCATCGGGCTGGCGGCCACCGGGCCGCTCGTGGGGGGCGCCGGGCAGGGACTCTCCGACGACACAACGCGCTCCCTGTTCGAGGTCTACCTGTACGCCCGCTTCATCGCCGGAGCAGCCATGGCGACCTTCCTGCTCGGCACTGGGCTCGCCGCGATCCGCTCGCAGGCGCTCCCGGCCTGGCTCGCCCGGGTCGCGTGCGGTATCGCGATCCCGCTCGCTCTCACGCCGCTGGCCGCCTTCACTAGTGACCCCTCCTTGCAGGTTGCCGCCGCGGTCGCCTTCGGCCTGCACTCGCTGTGGATCCTGCTGGTCAGCCTGTGGTTAACGGTGGGTCAGGATCTGCCGCTCGCCATCGTCGTGCGGCGCGCTGCCTTCCTCATGCTGGTCCTGGCAGCGGGACTCGTGGGCATCGCCCTGCTCGCGGTGCCCGGGTCGAGCGGGGAGTTCTTCTCTTGGGGGCTCGAGCCCACGCCCTTGGCCGCCTTTGCGGGCGGCGTCTACGTCGGCTCGGCGAGCGTCTACGCCGCTGCACTGGTGGCGCCGTGGCGCGAGGTGCGCGGCCTCGTGATCGGCGCGGTGGTGCTGTCGATCTCGGTCTTCGCGGTCACCATCGCGCACCTCGAGGTGTTCGACTTCCACCGGCTGCAGGCATGGGCATGGGTCGTGCTGTTCGCGGCGTTCGCGCTGATAACGAGCGCCTTGCTGGTCGTGGCTCCGCACGAGGAAGACCAAACCCCCGGACCGACGCTCGAGCCATGGGCCCGCGCCGCGCTAGCGGTGATCGCGGCTCTGCTTGCCGCCCTCGCGGTGGCGCTCTGGGTCGACCCCACCGGCCTGGCCAGCCTCAGCCCCTACGCCCTTCCACCGCTGGGCGGACGGTTCGCGGGCTCATGGATCGCCATGCTCGCCGTACTGTCGGGATGGGCCGCGCTGCGCAACCGGCGCGACGAGGCGCGACTGCCCGCGCTCTGCCTCGTGGCGCTACCCGCCGGTGCCCTCCTGGCCGCGCTGAGGACGATCTCGGAATTCGATGCATCGGGGGGAACGCTGGGCTACGTGGCCGTGCTCACCCTGCTCGCCGCGCTTGGCGCCGCCATCGCCGCCTCCACACGGGCCGCCGCGGGCCGCGTGGAAGACGTTCGAGTCGCCGCGCCGTCCCGGGCGACACCGTCGGCGGGTCTAGCCCACGACGCTTCGACGTAGGCGGCGCGGCCTCCGCTCAACAGCAGCGGCCACTGTTACTGACCATTCGTTGCCCGCCCGGGGCCTCGGCTTCCCAACCGTGTCGCGAGCCGATCAGGCGGGTGGTCTCGGCGATGACAAGCGTGCGTACAACGTCACGGTGCGAACTCGCCGCTTGCCGCGCTCGAGGAGCCGCCGCCCTGCGAGCGGTCAGGTACTCACGTTGACCGTCACGACGGCATCGCTTGGGTGCGTCGTTAGGTCGAGGTTTGAATCCTCTAAGAGAGCGAAGATCCTGATGGACCACGTTGAGGGTCCTGCACAGCTTGTGACGGCGCCCGTTTGGCCCGATGGCACCGTTACGGTTTGGCTGGTCGACCCGCACCAGCGCACGAAGCGGTGGTAGTCACGCTTCGAGAGAGTGATGGTCACAGAGCAGGTGGTCGCGCTGCACGCTGCTCGCTCCCCAATCGCGGAGACGATGCCGCCGTTGTGCTCTACCCGCACGGTGCCGGCGACGAAGGCGTGCGATGCGTAAGCCGGCGCGGCGCCGAAGAGCACCAAGGCCGCGGACGCTGCAGTGCATATGAGAAAACGTCTCATCCGCTCCAAAATGCCGCGCTCTCCCGACCGGCTCGCCCGCCGGCCGTGGTGCGGCGCGACGTCGCGACAGTATTCCAACGCGCCGCTCAGCGTCAATCTTTCGCGTTCTCCCGGAGCGCGTCGCCCCGGCCATTGTGGAAAAGCACGCGTCTCGTGCACCGCCGAGCTGACTGGCGCTCGGGACGACGACGACCACGCTCGACAGCGAGCCCCATGAACGCCCGCGCGGGCGGCACACGTCGCGCGCCGACCGCGGCAGTCCGTGTACGGAACCGTCGATCTCGAGCGCCATCTCGCCAATCAGGCGATGCGCAGCATGAGCCCGATCTACTCCTGCCAACGCGTGTTCCACCACGTTTCACGCTGGCTTCACGGTTGCCGCACGCACGCCTGGGACGCTGGCCTCGAAGCCGTGACCGATCCCGCCCTTCCCACCCTCGATGTGCGCGCGCTGGCGCGCCGCGCAGCGCTCCCCGTCGCGCTGGTGGCGGGCGCTGGGCTGATCCTCGTGTTCGCGGCTGGACCGCTGAGGGCGTTCGCCGACGCCCTCGGGCGAGCGCTGGACGCGGACCCGTGGTGGGTCGCTCTAGCTACGGTGTTCGAGCTCTTGTCCTTCGGTGGCTACGTCGCACTACTGTGTGTCGTCGGTGGCCGCGCGACACCGCGACTGGGGCTGCGCGCGAGCGCGCAGGTCACGCTCGGCGGGGCGGCGGCAACGCGTCTACTGCCAACAGCCGGCGTCGCCGGCGCTGCGCTCACCCTGTGGGCGCTGCGGCGCTCGGGCCTGGGCGCGCGCGCCGCGACGCGCACGCTGCTGGCCTTCCTCGCTGTCTTGTATTCGGTCTTTCTGGGCGCCATCGCGGGCGCCGGCGCGCTGCTCGCACTCGGACTCGCTGGGGGCTCGGGCCCGCTCGCGCTGAGCGCAGTGCCCGCTGCGATCGCCGCGCTGGGCATCGC
>JBKPBS010000167.1:0-8316 GCA_046726915.1 Actinomycetota bacterium | reverse complement strand
CGCCGCGCACGCCTCCGCGCGCCGGGCCGCCGGCGTCTAGCTGCTACGCGACCGAGTTCCCGAGCACGCGCAGCACCTCCGGAACCGAGGTGATGCCCTGGCGGATCTTCTCGAGGCCGGCGGCGTGCAGCGTGCGCATGCCCTCGGCGCGAGCTGCGCGGCGCAGCTCGTCGTGGCTCGCGCCGTCGAGGATCAGCCGGCGCACCGTGTCGGTCATCCCCATCACCTCGTAGAGCCCCGTGCGGCCCTTGTAGCCGGTCTGCGCGCAGCGCACGCAGGCGCCGGGCTCATACGCGCTGATGCCACGCGGAGCGTCGAAGCCGTTCTCGGTGAGCACCGCCTTGGTCAGCTTCACCGGCTGCTTGCACTCGCACAGCCGCCGCACCAGCCGCTGGGCGACGACGCACTCGACGCTCGAGGTGACGAGGAAGGGCTCGATCCCCATCTCGATCAGCCGCGCGGCCGCGAGCGGCGCGTCGTTGGCGTGCAGCGTCGTCAGCACGAGGTGCCCCGTGAGCGCCGACTCGATCGCGATCTGCGCCGTCTCGGCGTCGCGGATCTCGCCCACCATCACTACGTCGGGATCGGCCCGGAGCAGCGCACGCAGGCCGGTGGCGAAGCTGAGTCCGGTCTTCGGGTTCACCTGGACCTGCTTGACCCCGTCCAGCTCGTACTCGACCGGGTCCTCGACCGTGACGATCGTGCGGTCCGGCGTGTTCAGCTCGGTCATGCCCGCGTACAGCGTGGTCGTCTTGCCCGATCCGGTGGGCCCGGTCACGAGGATCGCGCCGTGGGTCGCCCCGATCGCGGTCTCGAACCGGTCCCTGTCCCCGTCGGCCATCCCCAACCCGTCGAGGTCCATCAGGATCTGGCGCGAGTCGAGGATCCGCATCACGATCGCCTCGCCGCGAACCGTGGGCAGCGTCGCGACGCGCAGGTCCACGTAGTTGCCGTCCACCGATAGCCCGATCCGGCCGTCCTGCGGCATGCGCTTCTCGGCGATGTCGAGCTCGGCCATGATCTTGACCCGGGAGATGAGCCCCGAGATGAGATGCCGCGGCACCGTGGTGGAGTCGGACACCACGCCGTCCACGCGGAAGCGCACGCGCATGTCGTGCCCGCTCGGCTCGAAGTGGATGTCCGAGACCCCACGGCGGACCGCGTCGGCGATCACGGCGTGGACGAGTTTCACGACCGGCGCCTCGTCGGCCGACTCGCGCAGCTCGATCACCTCGGCCTCGAACTCCTCGTGCTCGATCTCGCGGACCGAGCCCTGGAGTGTCCCGAGCTGCTCGATCAGGGCGTCGATGTGCTCCGGGGAGGCGACGGCACGGCGCACCTCGTAACCCGTCGCCATGGTGATGTCGTCAAGCGCCAGGAGATTCGCCGGGTCGGCGGTCGCCACCAGCAGCGTCCTCTCGGCGAGGAAGGCGATCGGGATCGTCCGGTAGCGGCGCGCCTTCTCGCCGTCGATCATCGACGCGGCGCCCTTGTCGACGTCGAAGCTGTTCAGGTCCACGTAGTCGAGCCCGTTGCGCTCGGCCAGCGCCTGGGCGAGCTGCGCTGAGTTGACGATGCCGGCGTCGATCAGCGCCTGGCCGAGCGGGAGGCCGGCGCGGCGGCCCTGCTCGACCACCGATTCCACCATCTCGCGCTCGGCGAAGCCGAGCTGAACGATCACGTCTCCGATGCGCCGCTTGACCCCGGTGCTCTTCGTCGGCGGGACGAGACCCGACACAGGGAACGGCCCGGCTGAGGCAGCCTGAGCTTCCATACCCCAGAGGTATCGGCAGGGAGCCCGTCCGGGTCAAGCCCCCGCGGGCTCGGTCGCGGCCACGCGCGCGCTCTCCCTGTCGGGATACACGCGCAGGCTTTCGACCATGTCCGCGATCTCGAACACACGCGAGATCGGGCCGACCGGGCAAACGATCGCGAAGCCCTGCCCGCGGCGCACCACGCGGCGGCGAGCGTTCATCAGAAGCGCGAGCCCGGTGGAGTCCATGAAGACCACCTCCGAGAGGTCCACGACCAGCGGATGCTCCATGTCCGCAAGCGCCTCGTTCAGGGCGGCGATCATTCGCGGCGCCGTCGCGATGTCGAGCTCGCCCTCCACCGAGAGCAGCTCATATCCATCGCTTCGGCCCCGCTTCACGGCGAGCGGCGTCACGGCGGTCGTGAGTCTACGCCTTCGTCCGTCTTCCGCGCGCAGTACCGTCGGGGTCGTGCAGCTCTCCGACTATCAGCATGACTCGCGCGCCACGGCCGTCTACCCGGACGCCGGCCACAACCTGACCTATCCCGCGCTCGGCCTTTGCGGCGAGGCCGGCGAGTGCGCCGAGAAGGTGAAGAAGGCGATTCGCGACGACGGCGGCGTGCTCAGCGAGGAGCGCCGGGCCGCGCTGGGCGCGGAGCTCGGCGACGTGCTCTGGTACGTGGCCCAGCTCGCCACCGAGGCGGGGCTCGACCTGGACGAGGTCGCCGAGGAGAACCTCGCGAAGCTCGTGTCGCGCCGCGAGCGCGGCGTCCTGCAGGGCAGCGGCGACGCGCGCTAGCCCAGCGGCGCCAGCAGCGTCTTCTTTCCCTCGAACGCGAACAGCAGCAGGTCCACCATCCGGAAGGTCGTGCTGTTCGGTCCGAGCGACGGCCGGAACGCGGTGTCGCGGACGATCGAGTGCTCGCTGCCCTCCATGGCCCGGTGGAAGGTCTCGGCGACGATGCGGGCGCCCACGCCGCGCAGCTTGCCGCCGCCGAACTCCGCCTCGCGCAGGATGTAGAACCACAGCGGGGTGTCCCGGAGCAGCGCCTGGCGCTGCGTCTGGGTCAGGTTGCCGATGTCGGCGCCGTTCCTGCCGTCCCGGATCTGCGCGCGCGTCAGCGTCGTCACGTTCACCCCGTGGTTGCGCATGAAGCGCGCCATCTGCTGCCCGGTGGCGAGTCTCACCATGTTCGCGCGCGTGAGATTGCGGAAGGCCAGGTTGGCGACGAAGGTGCCCTCGTCGCTCGCCGTTCCTCCGAACGAGCCGCGCGGCAGGGTGGCGAGCGGGCTCACGAGCCTGGTGTCGATTCGCATGGCGCGGTTGAACTGGCCCGCGGGCGCCTTCAGGTTCTGCCGGTTCGCCTCGGTGAAGTCGTAGAGCCGCCGAAAGTCCGCGATCCAGATGTCCAGGAGCCGCGGGTTCTGACCGAGATCTCCGCCCGTCGCCGAGAACGTGAACAGCAGGAAGAGCGAGCCGTCCGTGCCCGAGAAGTTGACGTTCCAGGAGTAGGCGCCGCGCACCATCGAGTGCCCGAGGCGGAAGGCGGCGACCGAGAACTCGATCGGCATCGTCGGCGGGTCGGTCGGCGTCGCGCCCACCTCGAACGCCTTGCGCCCATTGCTGAAGACGTTGTTGACGACGCCCGCGGCGCAGATCCGCCGCAGGTAGTCGGTGCGGATCATCCACTGGTAGTGCTTCGTGACGATCTCGCGCGCCCTAGCGAACTGCTGCGCCGCGGGGACGCCGCTCAGCTGCGTGTCGACGACGCGGTTGTGGAAGCGGATCATCGCCAGGTGCGTCTGGGCCACCGCGAGGTTCTCGTCGTTGCGCGGGTCGGGGATGACCGCCTTGCGGCGCTGCGCGTTCGTGCTGCCCTCGCCGCGCGGCAGGTCGAAGCCCTGCCGGTTGGGCGGCCCGAGGCTCCTCCCCATCTTGAGGTGGAGGCCGTCGGCCTCGTAGAAGTCGGCGGACGCGGGCTCCTGCGGTCCCGCACCGTAGAGCGAGTCGAGGTCGAGGCTCGGCGAGCGCGCCTGGATCATCTGCGCCGGCGACACGTGCTGGCCGAGCATCACGGTCGTCTTGTCGAAGGTCAGGTCGTGGTCGATGAACTGGCCGAGATACGTGAAGCCGGCCGGGACCTGGCTCTGGCTCGAGCCGCGACCGACCATCGCGTTCGCGATCCGCCGCCGGTTGGCGGCACCGAGCTGGCGGCCCGCGCCGGACGGGCCCATCCTCGAGAAGCGGAAGGGCGGCGCGGTGACACCGGCCACTGTCGCGACCACGGGCGCATCGCGCCCGCCGATGCTCTCCCCCAAGAGCCCCTCGCCGATGACGTAATAGCTCTCGGAACCATGCTTCTCCACGGCCGTCTCCTACTGGTCGGGGCGGGACCCCGCGACCCTCCCACATGGAGCGCTTCGCCGTGTGGACGGCAATGAAAAATGCACTGCTTAGCGGGGCGGAACCCGCTTAGGCGGGCGCGCTGCCGTCGCCGTTCTCCGAGAAGCGCTCGAAGCGGGGCGCCGCGGAGGCGGGCACCCGGGCGCGGATCCGCACGCCCTCCGCCGTGTCCTCGCGCTCGAGCTCGCCGGCCAGCTCGTGGAGCTCCGAGAGCGTGCCGCCCTCGCGATAGGGCACGAGCAGCTCCATCGGCCGCAGCGTCTGAAGGAAGCGCGCCTCGATCGCCTCGCGCAGGTCGTCGAGGCCGGCGCCGGTTTCGCCCGAAACCTGCACCGCTTCCGGGAAGCGGAACGACAGCTCGCGGCGGCGCTCGGCGTCGAGCAGGTCCACCTTGTTGAGCGCCAGGAGGCGCGGCGTGTCGGCGGCGCCGATCTCGTCGAGCACGTCGTCCACGGCGGCCATCATCTGGTGCATCTGCTCCTCAGGCACCGAGGCGTCCACCACGTGCAGGACCAGCTCGGCGCCGAGTGCCTCCTCGAGCGTCGCCGAGAACGCGTCCACGAGCTGGTGCGGCAGCTTGCGGATGAAGCCGACCGTGTCCGTCATGAGGTACTGGCGGCCCGCGATCTCGAACGAGCGCGTGGTCGGGTCGAGCGTGTGGAAGAGGCGCTCGCGCACCCCCACATCGGCACCGGTCATCGTGTTCAGCAGCGTGGACTTGCCTGCGTTCGTGTAGCCCGCGAGCGCCACGCTCGGCAGCCCCGCGCGGTCGCGCTCCTTGCGCATCGTCGCGCGGGTGGCCTTGGTCTGGCGCAGCCGGCGCCTCAGCGCCGAGATGCGGTTGCGCGCCAGCCGGCGGTCGGTCTCGATCTGGGACTCGCCAGGTCCCCTCGTCCCGATGCCGCCGTCCATTCGGCCTGCGCCGAGCCGCTCGAGGTGCGTCCACAGGCCGCGCATGCGCGCGAGGTTGTACTCGAGCTGCGCGAGCTCCACCTGGAGCTTGCCCTCGGCCGAGCGGGCGTGGTCGGCGAAGATGTCGAGGATAATCGCCGTGCGGTCGATCACCGGGATGCCGAGCTCCTCCTCGAGGTTCCGCTCCTGGCGCGGCAGCAGCTCGTCGTCGACCGCGATCAGGTTCGCGTCGGCGTCCTTCGCCGCCTGCCTCAGCTCGGCGAGCTTGCCGCGCCCGAAGTAGCGGTCCGGATCGGGCTGCTCGCGGCGCTGCACCATCTCGCCGGTGACGGCGACGCCGGCGGTGCGGAGCAGCTCGCGCAGCTCCGAGAGGTCCGGTACGTCGGGTGCGACACCGATCGTCAGCGCCCGCTGTACGGCACGCCGCGTGGCACCGTTTTGAGCTGCATCCACCGCTTCCAGTGTAGGGGTCAGACCCCTCCCCTGAGGAGGGGTCTGACCCCAGGTAAAGTGGCCCGCCATGAGAGCTTTCGTGACCGGCGGAACGGGCTTCATCGGCTCGCGCGTGGTGAAGCGGCTGCGCGACCGCGGCGACGAGGTCGTGGTGCTCGCGCGCCGTCCGGAGAAGGCCGCCGGGCTCGACGCGGAGGTCGTGGAGGGGGACCTCTCCGACGCGGACGCCATCCGCCGCGGCGTGGAGGGCTGCCAGGCCGTCTTCCACATCGCCGCGGACTACCGCGTGGGGATGGCCACATCGAAACGACCGTCGATGTACGACGCGAACGTGCGCGGCACGGAGCGCGTCTTCGACGCCGCAGCGGATGCCGGCGTCGACCGGATCGTCTACGTCTCGACCGTGAACGCGTTCGGCAACACCGGCGGCAAGACCGTCGACGAGACGTTCACGCGCGACGAGTCGGACGGGTTCGTCTCCTACTACGACGAGACGAAGTACCTCGCCCACAAGCTCGCCCAGGAGCGCGCAGCGCGGGGCGCGCCGATCGTGATCGTGCAGCCGGGGGTGGTCTACGGGCCGGGCGACCACGCGCTAATCGGCCAGTTCATCGACCAGGCCAGCAAGGGCAAGATGCCGGCCAAGGCCTTCCCCAAGCTGGGCATCACCGCGGCCTTCGTCGACGACGTGGCCGACGGGATCATGCTCGCGCATGACAAGGGGAAGCCCGGCGAGTCCTACGTCCTCGGGGGCGAGATCACGACCCAGGGCGAGCTGATCGACAAGGCTGCCGCGATCGGCGGGAAAAAGCCGCCGCGCATGACGGTGCCGCCGCTCTTGCTGAAGGCGATGACCCCGGTCGGCCGCTTCGTGGGCCCGCCGATGGGCCTGCCGCCGAACTTCCGCGAGATGATTTCGGCAGCGGACAACGTGACCTACCTGGCGAAGGACGACAAGGCCCGCGCGGAGCTCGGCTACGAGCCGCGTGACCTCGAAACCGGCCTGCGCGAGACGATCACGACAGCGTGATCCGCTCCACCGCCGGCAGCACCCCCCGGCTCGAGAATGTCTCCGGCACGCCGCTGCCGGGTAACACGAGGGCGCCCACGCTGTAGGCGTGCCCGACCGCGTAGCGGTGGGCACAGAGGGCACAGGCGACGGCGTCGATTTCCTCGATGCGGCGGTGCCAGAGGTCGCCGCCCTCGTCGGTGATCCGGTCGCCCACCAGTTCGGCGATCCGCAGTTGAATCCCGTACGGATGGCGCTTCGCGGGAAGGCGCCTGCCCTGTAGCGCGCAGAAGACGCCGTCGGCGTTCGTCTCGAAGAGAGGGAAGTCCTCGTACGTGCCCTCGGGGACCGGGCCCTCGTCCCCCTCGGCATCCGGTGTGAACACCGGCCGCCCGAGCTCCTCGACCAGGCGCTCCAGCTCGGCGTGCCGTGGCTGCGGTGGGACTCCGCGGCGGGCGATCGCTTCCTGAGTGTCCCCGCCGGACGCCGGAGCTCCGAGGCCCACGACCACGTCGCCCAGCGCGCGGATCTCCTCGGCGATCTGCGCCGCCGACCCCGGCTCGTAGAAGAGCGCGCTCAGGCGGATCGGCGGCTCGGGGTCGCGTACCTCCTCGAGGAGCGCCAGCTGGAGCGTGCGCTGCATCGGGACAACACCGCAGTAGTGCATCAGCCCCCCAGGCTCCCGCGCAGGCGCTCGACGGCCTCCGCGAGGCGCTCGTCCGGGACCGTCAGCGAGATCCGGAAGAAGCCCTCGCCGTTCGTGCCGTAGGAGCCGCCGGGCGAGACGACCACGCCCGACTCCTCCAGCACCATCTCGCAGTACGACGCCGATGTGTGCCCGTCCGGCACCGGGGCCCATACGTAGATCGTGCCCTTCGGAGGCGTCACGTCCACGCCGATCTCGCCGAGCGCGTCGCATACGAGGTCGCGCCGGCGCTGGTAGATCCCGGGCATCTCTGCGGGCGGCCCGGCGTCGAGCGCGGCGGCCGTCGCGAGCTGGACCGCCTCGAACACCCCAGAGTCGATGTTGGTCTTGAGCTTCCAGTAGGCCGCGACCGCCTCGGCGTTTCCGAGGATGGCCGCAGTCCGCCAGCCGGTCATGTTCCAGCCCTTCGAGAGCGAGAACACCTCGACGCCGACCTCCTTCGCGCCGGGCGTCTCCAGGAAGCTCGGCGCCACGTAGCCGTCGAAGGTCGTCTCGGTGTAGGAGGCGTCGTGCACCACCAGCACGTCGTGCTCGCGCGCGAACTCGACAGCACGCTCGAACAGGCCGTCGGGCACGATCGCGCCGGTCGGGTTGTTCGGGTAGTTCAGGTACATCAGGCGCGCGCGCCGGGCCACCTCGCCGCCGATGGCGTCGAGATCCGGCGCGAAGCCGCGGTCGGGCAGCAGCGGCATCAGGACGGACTCGGCGCCGGCCAGCAGCGGCCCGCCGGTGTAGACCGGGTAGCCCGGGTCGGCCGCCAGCGCCACGCTGTCGGGATCGAGGAAGGCGAGGTTCATGTTGAACACGCACTCCTTGGCGCCGAGCGCGGGGATGATCTCGCTCTCGGGGTCGAGCGTCACGCCGAAGCGGCGCTCGTAGAAGCGCGCGTACGCCTCACGCAGCTCCGGGCGCCCGCGGTTCGACGGGTACTGGTGCGTGCCCGGATCGCTCGCGCCCTTCGCGAGCGCGTCGATCACCACCTGGGGCGTGGGCGTGTCGGGGTCGCCGATGCCGAGGCTGATCACATCTACGCCCGCGGCCTTCTTCTCCCTGATCTTCCGCTCGAGCTCGGCGAACAG
>JBKPBS010000166.1:0-18346 GCA_046726915.1 Actinomycetota bacterium | reverse complement strand
TCCACAACCGGGCGGTCGACGGGCTGCGTCGCAGCGCGGTGCACGACCGCCGCCGCCAGCCGCTCGACGTGGTGGAGGAGCGCTTCGAGGCGCGCGAGCGGACGGATGTCGAGGTGGCCCGGCGGGAGGAGGCGCGCAGCGTGAGGGGCGCCTTGGAGACGCTGCCGGCGGAGCAGCGTCAGACGATCGAGTTGGCTTACTTCGGCGGCTTCACGCAGACCCAGATCGCGGAGCTGCTGGACGAGCCGGTGGGGACGGTGAAGGGCAGGATGAGACTTGGACTCGAGAAGATGAGACGGCAGCTCGTGGAGGGCGTGGCATGAACGACCACGCGCGCTACCGCGACGACATCGGCGCGTACCTCCTGGGTGCGCTGAACGACCTCGAGCGCCAGGCGTTCGAGCGGCACCTGCGCGGCTGCAGCGAGTGCCAGGAGGAGGTCGAGCGCCTGCGCCCGGCCGCGGAGGCGCTGCCCGGCTCGGTGGTGCAGCTGAATCCGCCGCCGGGTCTGAAGAAGCGGCTGATGGCGGAGGTGGAGGGCGATTCCAAGGTGACGGCTCTCCCGGCACGGCGCCGGCCGATGAGACTGCTTGCGGTCGCCGCCGTGCTGCTCGTCGGCCTCGTGGTCGGCTTCGGCGTCGCGCAGCTCGGCGGGGACGACGACACCCGCACGGTGGGCGTCACCGTCGCGAAGGCGATGCCGCGCGCCGGTGGGACGCTCGAGATCGCGGGCAACAGCGCCACGCTCGAGCTCCACGACATGCCAGACCTGGGCGGCGCACGCGTCTACCAGGTTTGGTTCCAGCACGGCGACCGCCTGGTCCCGACCCGCACCTTCGAGGTCGGACGGAGCGGCGTCGGCCGGGTCGAGCTCCCGGACGTCGGCGACGCGAAGGGCGTGTTCGTGACGAGGGAGGCGCGCGGAGGTGCTCAGGTGCCGAGCGAACAGCCGATTGTGAGCGTCCTGCTCTAGTGCGCCCAAGTCGCGCGCGGCGGCCCAACTAAGGTGATTCGGGCCGATGGAGGTCTGCTACCGCCACCCGAACCGCGAGACCGGCGTTCGCTGCTCGAACTGCGAGCGGCCGATCTGCCCGGATTGCATGACGTCGACCCCGGTCGGCATGCGCTGCCCCGAGTGCGCCAGGCAGGGCCGCACCAGGATCCGGACGATGCGGTCGATGACCGATGAGCCGACGCTCACGTACATCCTCATCGGGATCAACGTGCTCGCGGGCATCGGCTCGCTGCTCGGCGGCGGGGCGGGCGCCGACAGCAGCTCGCTCACCGACGACGGCGGCATCTCGCAGCACTTCATCGCCGAGGGCGAGTACTACCGGCTGCTCACGGCGGGCTTCCTGCACGCGGGCCCGTTCCACCTGCTCTTCAACATGCTCGCGCTCTGGATCCTCGGCTCGATGATCGAGCCGGCGCTCGGGAAGTGGCGGTTCGGGCTGATCTATTTCGTGTCGCTTCTATGCGGCTCGTTCGGCGCGCTCCTGCTCTCGCCCGACAGCCTCACGGTGGGCGCGTCCGGCGCCGTGTTCGGGCTGATGGCCGGAGCCGCCGTGCTCGCGCGCAATCGCGGCTTCAGCCTCATGGAGAGCGGCCTCGGCATCTGGATCGGCCTGAACCTGCTCATCACGTTCACGATCCCGAACATCTCGATCGGCGGTCACCTCGGCGGCCTGGTCGGCGGGGGCATCGCAGCGCTCGTGCTGGTCGACTTCCGCGAGCGCATCCGCGTTCCGGAGTACGTGCCGGCCGCACTGTGCGTGGTGCTTGCCGTGGGAGCCGTGGCCGGCTCGATCGCGCTCGCGTAGGACGGCGCCCGGCTATCTGCGCTACGGCGCGAGCTCGATCGAGCGCCGCGTGGGCGGCGCCGGCACGAGCTCGGGGTGCAGCAGGTGGCCGAGCAGCTCGACGCCCTCCACGAGCCGCGGGCCGGGGCGCGAGAAGTACGCGGCCGCGTCGACCGCGAAGACGCGCGCGCCCAGCGGGGCGAGCCGCTCGCGCTCCTTCATCGTCTCGGCGGCGGCCTGCTCGGCGTAGTAGCCGCAGGGCATCGACACGATCACCTCCGGCGCCGCCGCCTCCAGCTCGGCCCAGTCGGCGGTCCGCGACTTCTCGCCGGGCAGTCCGAGCACGTCCTCGCCGCCCGCCAGCTCGACCATCTGCGGCACCCAGTGGCCGCCGATGTAGAGCGGGTCGAGCCACTCGAGCGCCGCAACGCGCGGGCGCGGCGCGCCCTCGACGGCGCGCTCCACCGCCGCGATGCGCTCGGCCGTCTGGACGGCGAGCTGCTCTCCGGCCTCGTCGGCGCCGGCGGCAGCGGCGAGGCGCGGGACGTCGGCGAGCACCTCGCCCAGGGTCGACGGATCGAGCGAGATCACCTCAGGCTGCGTGGGCAGCCGCTCGGCCACCGCGCGCACGTCCTCGAACGACACAGCGCAGACCTCGCAGACCGCCTGCGTCACGATCAGGTCTACGTCCAGCTCCTCGAGCGCGGCCTCGTCGAGCTCGTACAGAGCCTCCCCGCGGCCCGTGCGCTCGCGCACGGCGGCGTCGATCTCGGCCGCCGCCAGCCCCTCGGGGATTACGCTGCGCGTGAGATGGGGGAGTTGCTCGGCGCCAGGCGGGTAATCACACTCGTGGGTGACCGCGGCGACGCGGTCGCCGAGGCCGAGCGCGAACAGCATCTCGGTCGCGGATGGGACAAGTGACGCGATACGCACGGAGACGAGCATGGCACGTCTGAATGACACGGAGATCGACGAACGCCTGGGCGGACTCGACGGCTGGGAGCGCTCCGGCGACGCGATCGTGAAGCAGTTCGACAACGGCGATTTCAAGGGCTCCGTCGACTTCGTCAACCGGCTTACGCCAGAGGCCGAGGACATGAACCATCACCCCGACCTCGAGATCTCGTGGAAGACGGTCACCGTGTCCATCACGAACCACAGCGAGGGTGGCCTGACGGAGGCCGACTTCGAGCTCGCGCGCCGCATTGACGCACTGGACTAACTGCTAAATTCGCCGCGTCACCGCATGAGCGACGACGATCCTCCTCGAAGTAGGCATACAAAGGGCGCCTTTGCGCAAGCGCCGGGCGGTGCCCGGCGCGCAGCGACCGGGTCGGCCCTCGCCCCGCAGGGAAGCGGTCTGAAATGACCCAGGTCCTGCTCCTGTTCGGCGTCGCCGTTCTGGTGGCCCTGAACGGACTCTTCGTCGCGGCCGAGTTCGCGCTCGTTCGCGCGTCGCAGGGACGGGTCGAGCAGCTCCGCGACGAGGGGCGCCGCGGCGCGGCACTCGTTGCGAAGCAGATCGAGCACATCGACGAGTACCTGTCGGCCTGCCAGCTCGGCATCACCATGACCTCACTGGGCATCGGCTTCCTGGGCGAGCCCGCGATTGCCCAGCTGTTCGAGGACGCGTTCGGCACCGCGATCTCCCACAACGCGTCGCTCGCTATCTCGCTTGCGCTCGCGTACCTGATCACGACCGCCCTTCACATCACGTTCGGCGAGCAGGTGCCGAAGATCTACTCGATCGTGCACTCCGAGAAGACGGCGATGCGAATAGCGCGTCCGCTCGAGCTGTTCCGCCGGGTCTTTAACCCGCTGATCTGGCTTCTCAACTCCGCCTCGAACGGGATCCTCAAGCTGATCGGCGTGGACCCGCGGGCCGAGTTCGAGGACGTGAGCTCATCCGAGGACCTGAAGCTGATCATCGCGCGCAGCCAGCGCGGCGGGAAGCTCGACCCGGGCGAGGCCGGGATGCTCTCGGGCGTCTTCCATCTGCACGAGCAGCAGGCGCGCCAGGTGATGACGCCGATACCAGCGGTCGTGACCGTGGACGCGTCCGAGCCGGCCGAGGCGGCGCTCCGGCGGGCGGTCGACTCTGGCCACACGCGGCTCGTGGTGACGGAGGACGGCAACACCGACCGCATCAAGGGCATCGTGCACGCCAACTCGCTGTCCCGGAAGCTGATGACCGAGGGTTCCCACGCGTCGATCGAGAGCAGCGTGAAGGACGCGCTGATCGTGCCCGAGACGAAGCCTCTGGACGACCTGCTCGCCGACCTGCAGCGCGAGCGCGCGTCGATGGCGGTCGTGGTGGACGAGTACGGCCGCACCGCCGGGATCGTGACCGTCGAGGACATCATCGAGGAGGTCGTGGGCGAGATAGCCGACGAGACCGACCCCGCGGTGGCCGGCGTCCGCCGCCTGGCGAACGGCGACTGGTGGGTGCGTGGGCACGTGCCGATCACGGACCTGGCCGACTACGGCCTCGACCTCCCGGTGGACTCGGATGCGTACAACTCGGTGGGCGGCTTCGTGTTCGGCGAGCTCGGCCGGCTCCCGAAGCGCGGCGACATGGTCCAGGTGAACGGCTATTCGCTGCGCGTCGAGGCCGTGCGCGAGAACCGCGTGGAGGCCGTGCGCATCCGCGACCACCACGCCCGCGGCGAGGACGGCCCGCCCGACGAGAGCACCAATGTGCGACCGGTGGAGCAGGCCGCGTCGACGCCGCGAGAGATCGAGCGCCGCGCGTCTGAGCGGTAGCACCCGAGCGGGGGACGGGCGGTCCGTCCGGGTGGGGGACTAGCTTCGCACCCAGAGTGCTTCTCGGAGGAGGAGGTCTCCCCGGTATGTGGTGCGTGAAGCTCAGCGATTCGCAGCGTGACGCTCTCAGGGCGCTTGTACGCGATCAGGACAAGCGCGGTCCGGCTCTGACGGCAGCGCTCGAGGCCCTGGAGCTGGCGCGCTGGGACGATCTCCCCGAGGCCACGCTCCCCTGGGAGCGCGTGGCCGAGCTGGCCGCGAAGCAGGGCATCGGCGAGGCCGACGTCGTCTGGGACCTGACGGCGCGAACACCCCCGGCACCGCCCGCGCGCCGCACGCCGCGCAAGACCGCGCGCGCGAAGCGCGCGAAGCCGCCGGCGTAGCGGTGACGGAGCCGGCCGTCTCAGGGGCCGTCCTGTCCAAAGGTTGGCTACCAACCGTTAGGCAGGACAGTCACTCCCTTCAATGCCGTCGTTCGCCCGCTGGGCTTACGCGCTAATAGTCGTAGAAGCCGGCGCCGGCCTTCCGGCCCAGCCTGCCCTCGTCGATCAGCTCGCGCACGCGCTCGGGGATCTCGGTTCCGATCGACTCCCCGATCGCGGCTGCCACGTCCAGGCCAACGAAGTCGAGCAGCGCGAGCGGTCCCATCGGGTGGCCGGCTCCGAGCTTCATGCAGGTGTCGATCGCCTCGGGCGAGATGCCGTTGCGCTCGAGCAGCCGCACCGCGTCGAACAGGTAGGGGAAGAGCAGCTTGTTCACGACGAACCCGGCGGCGTCCGGCACCTCGACCGCCGTCTTGTCGAGCCGCTCGCACAGCTGGCGCAGCCGCTGCCTCGTCTCGCCACTGGCCGCGTCCGGGAACGACAGCTCGACCAGCTTCATCTTGTCCACCGGGTTGAACACGTGCAGCGCGCCGAAGCGGTCGGGCCGCCCGCTCGCCTCGGCGAGCTCGGCCACCGAGAGCGACGAGGTCGTCGTTGCGAGCACCGCGTCGTCGTCCAGCACGTCCGCCAGCAGGCGATAGAGCTCGCGCTTGGAGCCCAGCTCCTCGCTGATCGCCTCCACGACGACGGGGCAGCCGGCGAGCTCGGACAGCTCGGTTACGACCGTGGCGGCGTCCTCCACCTTCGCGCACGCGCGCTCCTTCGAACCGTCGCTCCGGGCCCACAGAATCACCTCGTGGGAGCCGCCGGCGGCGCGTGCCAGCCCGCACGCGATTGCCCCGCTACCCGCAATACCAAGCCGATTCAAGCTCTTCTCCACCTTTGGTTGACTCGCCAGTCAATCGAGTACGCTTCTTAGCACAAAGCGACTCCGGAGGAAGCGATTCAGATGCAGAACGGCAACGGGCGGGAGGTCGTGATCGTCGAGGCGGCGCGCACGCCGATTGGACGCGGTCACCCCGAGAAGGGCTATTACAAGGACACCCACCCGAACGAGCTGCTCGGCAAGACGTACACCGAGGTCATCGGGCGCGCGGGGATCGACGCCTCCGAGGTCGAGGACGTGATCAGCGGCTGCGTGCAGCAGTACGGCGAGCAGATGTTCAACGTGGGCCGCAACGCGTGGCTCCAGGCGGGGCTGCCGGTCGAGACGCCCGCCACCACCGTCGACCGCCAGTGCGGCTCGGCCCAGCAGGCGGTGAACTTCGCGGCCGCGCTGATCGCCTCCGGCGTGCACGACGTGGCGATCGGATCGGGCGTCGAGCACATGGGCCACATACCGATGGGAGTGGGCTTCAAGTGGGTCGACGACGTCGGCACTCCCTGGCCGCCCGAGATGATGGAGAAGTACAACCTCGTGCCGCAGGGGATCTCGGCGGAGATGATCGCCGACAAGTGGGAGATCCCGCGGTCGGAGCTCGACGAGATCGGGCTGCGCTCACATGAGCTTGCGGCGCGTGCCACCGAGGAAGGTCGCTTCGAGCGCGAGATCGTGCCGTTCTCGGTGAACGGCGACACCTACGTGACCGACCAGGGCATTCGCCCCGACACCAGCATCGAGGCCCTGTCCGAGCTGAAGCCGGCCTTCAAGGAGGACGGGAAGATCACCGCCGGCAACTCGTCGCAGATCTCGGACGGCGCGGCCGCCGTGCTGCTCATGGAGCGGAAGAAGGCGGAGTCGCTTGGGCTGAAGGCGCGCGCGCGGATCGTGGACCAGACCACGGTGGGCGTGGACCCGGTAATCATGCTCACCGGCCCGATCCCGGCAACCAAGAAGCTGCTCGAGCGCAACGGGATGCAGATGGACGACATCGACCTGGTCGAGATCAACGAGGCCTTCGCCTCGGTCGTCGCCGCCTGGCGCCGCGAGCTGGAGCCGGACATGGACCGCGTGAACGTGAACGGCGGCGCGATCGCGCTCGGCCACCCGCTCGGGTCCACCGGCGCCCGCCTGATCACCACGCTGCTGCACGAGCTGGAGCGCTCCGACAAGGAGGTCGGCCTCGTGACGATGTGCTGCGGCGGCGGGCTCGGGACCGGAACGCTGATCCAGCGCGTTTAAGGGAGCGTTTGAATACCCGTGCCCCCGGTTAACCCCCGGGCGGCGCGGGTACACCCGCCCGAGTGCCGGTGCATACCCAAGGCTCACTTCTCGACGACCGCTATCGGGTAGTCAGGCATCTCGGCTCCGGCGGGATGGCCTCCGTCCTCCTCTGCGAGGATGAGCGGCTGGGCCGCCAGGTTGCCGTGAAGCGCCTGCACGCCGACAGCCCGGTCGACGTCGAGCATCGCTTCAAGCGGGAGGCGAAGCTCGGCGCATCGCTGAATCACCCGAACCTCGTGTCGGTGTTCGACACCGCGACCGACGACGAGGGCGTTCTGATCGTCATGGAGTACGTGGACGGGCAGCCGTTGTCGCGGCTGCTCCGGCGCGGACCGCTGCGGCCCGAGGAGGTCCGCAAGATGGTGCTCGACGTTGGCGACGCGCTTGACCACGCGCACGCCCAGGGCGTCGTGCACCGCGACGTGAAGCCCGGCAACGTGCTGATTCGGCACGACGGCGTGACGAAGCTCGCGGACCTGGGGATCGCCACGGCGTCCGACGGCACCCGGATCACGCGCAGCGGCATGGTGCTCGGCACCGCCGCCTACATGGCGCCGGAGCAGCTCGAGGGGCGCGACGTCGGCCCGGCGGCGGACATATACGCACTCGCGGCGATCGCATTCGAGGCGCTGAGCGGGACGAAGCCGCGCGAGGGCCGCACGCCAATGGAGATCGCCCACAAGATTGCGACGGAGGGCCCGCCCGACCTGCGCGACGTATGGCCCAAGGCGCCGGCCGCGGCCGCCGCCGTGCTCCAGCGCGGGATGGCGCTCGAGCCGGAGCAACGGCACCGCTCGGCGGGCGAGCTGGCACACGAGCTGGCGGACGCGCTCCAGGCCCCGCCCGACAAGACGGCGCCGACGCGCCGACTCACGCGCCGAGCGCCCGTGGCGGTGCCGATCCCGACCGGTGCCGAATCGGCGCCCCCGGCCGAGCCCCCGTCCACGGCTGGGCCGAAGCGCTCGCGGCAGCCCCGGCGGCGTCCGAGCTTCGCCGCAATCGCGCTCGCGCTCATCTTCATCGCGCTCGCCGCGGCCACCATCGTGGGCGCAGTGCTGTCAGGGGGCGACGACGAGGGCTCCTCCCCGGGCGCCGAGCGAACGCCGGCCGAGCCCGCGAAGCCCGACACGGGCAAGAAGGAGCCGAAGGCGCGGAAGGAGCCAAAGGAGAACAAGGGCAACGATGCGCCCGCCGAGCAGGCGCCGGCCGAGGAGAGCCAGGGATCGGACGGCTCGGCGAGCGGCGCGGAGCTCAACGCGCAGGGCTTCGAGCTCATGAACCAGGGTCGCTACGACGAGGCGATCCCCGTCCTGCAGCAGGCCGTGGACTCGTTCCCGTCCGGGACGACCGACCTGAACTACGCCTACGCGCTCTTCAACCTCGGGAAGTCACTGCGGCTCGCCGGCCGCCCGGACGAGGCGATCCCGGTGCTGAAGGAGCGGCTCAAGATCCCGAACCAGACCGAAACCGTGAAGCGCGAGCTCGAGCTGGCTAAGCAGCAAGCGAAGGAGAGCTAGCGGCCAGCAGGTCGACGATCGCGGGGCGGTCGCCGAACGGCATCGCGAGCAGAGTCGTCGCGCCCGCGCGCTCGTAGTACGCGAGCCGGTCGTCGATCTCGCCCGGACGGCAGCAGATCGCGGAGCGGTCGATCAGCTCCGGCGTGAGGGCGGCCGCGGCGCCGGTCCGATCTCCCGCCATGAACCGCGTCTGCACCTCGCGGGCGGCGTCGCCCTCGCCAAACCGCTCGGCCGCCTCCACGTAGAAGTTCTTGCCCCTGGCTCCCATGCCGCCGAGATAGACGGTGAGCCAGGGCCGCGCGAGGTCGCGGGCCCGGTCGACGTCCTCGTCCACGCACAGCATCACCACCGGCGAGATGTCGATGCCCGTGCCTTGAACGGCTCGGCGAGCTCGGGGCTGAACATCGACGGGAGCCAGCCGTCGGCGATCTCCGCCGTCTGCTCGATCGCCTTCGGGCCCATCGAGCCGAGGTAGATCGGAATGCGCTCCTGCACCGGGCGCGCCAGCAGCTTCAGCGGCTTGCCGAGCCCGTTCGGGTCCACCGGCAGCCTGAACTCCTTGCCCTCGTACTCGAGCGGCCCCTCCCGGGCCAGCGCCGCGCGCACGATCTCCACGTACTCGCGAGTCCGTGCCAGCGGCCGCGCGAACGGCACGCCGTGCCAGCCCTCGGACACCTGCGGGCCCGACACGCCGAGCCCGAGGCGGAAGCGCCCGCCCGAGAGCACGTCGAGGGTGGCCGCGGTCATCGCGGTCATCGCCGGCGTGCGCCCGGGGATCTGCATCAGGCCGGAGCCGAGTGCGACGCGCTCGGTCACCGCGCTCAGGTGGCCGAGCACCGAGACCGCGTCCTGGCCCCAAGCCTCGGCGACCCATATCGAGTCGAGCCCGGCGTCGTCGGCCTGGCGGGCAAGAGCCACCTGCTCCTCGGGTGAGAACCAGGGCCAGTAGGCGAGAAAGAGCCCGATGCGCACGGTGGCATTATGCGCGACATGAGCATCGCCACCGAAGCCGTGCTGCCGCTCGTCCCATCGGACGAGGAACGCCAGATCCGCGACGCGGTGCGCGGCATCTGCGAAGGCTTCCCCGAGGACTACTCGCGCCAGAAGCACGCCGCAGGCGAGCCGCCGACCGAGCTCTGGGACGCGCTCGCGGGCAAGGGCTACCTCGGCGTGAACCTGCCCGAGCAGTGGGGCGGCGGCGGGCTCGGCATGAGCGGGCTCGCCGCGGTAGGGGAGGAGATCGCCACTGCCGGCAAGTCGCTGCTCCTGATCGTGGTATCGCCCGCGATCGTCGGCAACATCCTCGCCCGCCACGGCACCGACCGGCAGAAGGAGCGCTGGCTGCGCGGCATCGCGGCGGGCAGCACGAAGATCGCCTTCGCCATCACCGAGCCCGACGCCGGCACGAACTCGCACAACCTGTCCACGTCGGTGGAGCGCCGCGGCGAGGTGCTCGTGCTGCGAGGGCAGAAGACCTACATCTCCGGTGTCGAGCACGCCGACGCGGTGCTGGTCGTGGCGCGCAGCCGCCTGCCGGACGGGTCGCTCGGCCTGCCGTCGCTGGCGATCGTTGACGTGGACGCGCCGGGCTTCACGCGTGACGAGATCCCGATGCCTTACCTCGGCCCCGACAAGCAGTGGACGCTCTTCTTCGACGACGTCGAGCTCGAGGAGGAGCGACTGATCGGCGGCGAGGGTGGCGGACTCGGCCCCGTGTTCGACGGCCTCAACCCGGAGCGGATCATGGGCGCCGCGATCGCGTGCGGCGCCGGGCGGCGGGCGCTCGGCAAGGCGGCCGCGTACGCTAACGAGCGCGCCGTCTGGGGTGTGCCGATCGGGACGCATCAGGGCGTGTCGCATCCGCTGGCGGAGGCCAAGATCGAGCTCGAGCTCGCGCGGCTGATGATGCAGAAGGCGTGCGCGCTCTACGACGCGGGCGCGCCCGGCGCGGGCGAGGCCAGCAACATGGCCAAGTACGCGGCGGCCGAGGCGGCGATCCTGTGCGTGGACCGCGCGATCCAGGCCCACGGCGGCAACGGCTTCGCGCTCGAGTACGGACTGTCCGACATGTGGTGGGGCGTGCGCCTCACGCGGACCGCGCCCGTTTCGCGCGAGATGATCCTGAACTACGTCGCCGAGCACTCGCTGGGGCTTCCGAAGAGCTACTGAGGATCCCCGGGGCCAGCAGCGGCAGGTACGCCCAGGGCACCTGCTCGAGCGAGGCCGGGTCGCCGCGCGACATAAGGATCTTGTAGACCGGTATCGAGTGCAGGAGGTCCACGAGCGGTTCCACCTCGAGATCCGGCCGCAGCTCGCCGCGCTCGATCCCCCGCTCGATGAACAACCGGAGCAATTCGCGGAACGGGGTGACCACCCTGTCGACGAAGTCCTGGTGCAGCTCCGGGTCGCCCATCGACTCGGCCAGCACGCGCGGGACGATGCCGGACAGCCCCGAGCCGGCGAGCCGCCGCTGCTGCATCTCCGCAAGGGCCGCCATGTCCCCCGCCATGGTGCCGGTGTCCGGCGGGTCGCCCGGGGGGACCATGTCGGAGATGGCGGCCAGGATCAGGTCGGATTTAGTCGGCCAGCGCCGGTAGATCGTCGTCTTGCCGACGCCGGCCTCGGCGGCGACTCCTTCGATGGTCGTGCCAGCGACCCCCTGGGTGCCGAGCATCCTCAGCGTCGCGTCGAGGATCGCCTGGTCGGCCTCGGCGCTGCGCGGCCTTCCACGACCGCGTGCCGGCGCCTCGGAGGCGCCGGCACGGTCGTCCTTCTTTGCCGGTTTTGAGTTGCTCATGCGCGTGCCGGCTCCGGCTCCATCCCGAAAGCGCGCTTCTCGGCCCGCTCGCGGCTCTGGCCCGGCAGCACGACAAGCGCCAGCAGGGCACCGGCGAGGGCTGTGGCCGCCGCGACGGTGAGCGTGGTGCTCATCGCGGTGGTGAAGGCCGTCTCCGCCGCGCTGGACAGCGCCCGTCCTGCGCCGCCGCCGATCTGATCCGCCACCACGCTCGCGTGGCCAAGCGAGTCGGACGCCGCGTCGGCCGCGGGCTGGGGAAGTGACTTCACCGCGGGCTCCATGTCGGCACCGTAACTGCTCGACAGGAGGCTTCCGAGGATCGCCACGCCGAGCGTGCCACCCACCAGCCGGACCGTGTCGTTCATCGCCGAGCCGACGCCCGCGTTGCCCTTCGGGACCGAGCTCATGATCGACTCGGTGGCCGGCGCCATCGTCGCGCCCATCCCGAAGCCGAGCAGGACGAGCGAGGTCGCCACCAGCGAGTAGCCGCTGTCCGTCTGGGCTCCCGAGAGCAGGAACAGCGCGGCGGCGACCACGGCCAGGCCGATGGCGACCACGGTGCGCGTCCCGAAGCGGCCCGCGAGCTTCGCGGAGAGCGGTCCCCCGATGATGAGGCCGGCCGCGACCGGGAGCATCCGGACGCCGGCCTGGAGCGGCGTGTAGTCGAGCACTCCCTGGAGGTACTGCGTCAGGAAGAAGATCGCGCCGAAGAGCGCGAAGAAGACGAGCGCGATCGCCCCGCTCGCGCCGTTGAAGCGACGGATGCGGAACAGCCGGACATCCAGCATCGGGGAAGCGGTGCGGAGCTCCCAGGCCACGAACCCGGCGAGCACGACGGCCGCCGCGGCGAAGCCGCCGAGGATGAGCCCGTTGGTCCAGCCGCGCTCGGGCGCCTCGATGATCGCCGCCGTCAAGAGGCCGAGGCCGACGGTCGAGAGCGCGGCTCCGATCGGGTCGAGTCGCGGCCGCTTCGGATCACGCGAGTCCGGCACGAGCTTCGGGATGGCGAGCAGGGCCACCGCGGCGATCGGGACGTTGACCAGGAACACCGCGGTCCAGTCGAAATGCTCCAGCAGGAAGCCACCGGTGGCGGGCCCGACGCCCACGCCGATCCCGGCCACGGCCGCCCAGATTCCGATCGCCTTCGGCCGCTCCTTCGCGGGAAACACGTTCGTGAGGATCGACAGGGTGGTGGGCATGATGAGCGCGCCGCCGACTCCCATCAGGGCCCTGCTCGCGATCAGCATGTTCGCCGACTCGGCGAATGCGGATGCAAGCGACGCGCCTCCGAAGATCACCAGACCGGATGCGAGTGCACCGCGGCGGCTGAAGCGGTCGCCGAGGGCGCCCATCGTCAGCAGCAGGCCGGCGAAGACGAGCGTGTACGAGTCGACGATCCACTGGAGCTGGCCGCTCGACGCGTCGAGCTCGCGCTCGATGGTCGGTAGGGCAACATTGAGGATCGTGTTGTCCAGCGAGATGACCAGGAGCGCTGTGGAGAGGACGACGAGCGTCCACCAGCGGCGGTCGTGAATGGTCTGGGCTGTGGCGGTCACGTGCTTTCCTCTCGTTAATCGATACGAAACGGTCGCGTATCGCTATTGAAGCACATCTGCGGCATTTATGCAACGCGGGCGTTCCGAATTTATGTGGCGTCGCTCACTGTTGCGCTCGTCGTCGGAGCGCCGGCGCATGCAGCCGCCCCCGCTCGCGTGCGGTCGGCGCACGCCGCGGTCGATGGCCGGGCGCACCCGGCGCGGGGACTCCACCCGTGGCGCGCGCACGTTCGGGACGCGGCCGCGTACGCCGCCGGCCGTGCCGGCCAGGTCTCGTTCGGTGTCCGGACCGGGCACGGGCTTCGCGGGATCGGCGTCGAGCGGACGGTGCCGTCGGCCAGCGTGGTCAAGGCAATGCTGCTGGTCGCCTACCTGCGCCGGCCCGACGTGCGGGAGCGCGCGCTCAGGCCGGCCGAGCGGGCGCTGCTCCGACCCATGATTCGGCGCTCGGACAACGCCGCGGCGTCGCAGGTGTGCAACGTCGTCGGCACGGGCGGCCTCGCGCGGCTCGCGCGCCGTGCTCACATGCAGCGTTTCCACGCCACGCGCCCGTGGGGGCTGTCGACGATCGACGTGGCCGATCAGACTCGCTTCTTCCTCCACATAGACCGGCACGTTCCACGGCGCCACCGGCGCTATGCGCTGCGGCTACTCGGCTCGATCGTGCCATCGCAGCGGTGGGGGATCGCCCGCGTCCGACCGCGCGGCTGGGCGCTCTACTTCAAGGGCGGCTGGGGATCGGGCACCGGCTGGGTGGACCACCAGGTGGCCCTGCTCCGGCGCGGCCGGCGCCGTCTGTCGGTGGCAATCCTGATCAGCTCGAGCCCGAGCCACGCGTATGGGAACGAGACGCTCAGGGGCGTCGCGGCGCGGCTGCTCCGAGGGCTGAGGCCGGATTCACGGCCGCGTTGACGGGTATCCGCCCGGCATGGCTAAAGATCACGGATCAAGCGTCAAGAACGACAAGCAGTACGAGGGTCTTCGCAAGAAGGGCATGAGCAAGGAGCGCGCGGCGAAGATCTCCAACGCGAACGCCGGCTCCGGAAACGCGGCGTCGAAGAAGGGCGGCCGCAAGGGCGGCAAGAAGAGCGGCTCGAAGTCGAGCTAGGGCGCTTTCAGTCGCCGGAACGGCAGCACCGAGGAGCGGACCGTCCTGGATGGAGTTGCCATAAGGCGCCCTAGCCAGGACGGTTGCGGTTTTGTCGCTCCTTCACCGCTGTCGTGATGGCGGCAAACCGACGCTCACGAGTCGGTCTGCCCCCCTGGTGACAGCCACCTCCGCAGGTGATCTTGTGAACCGAGGCCATTGCCGCCTCGCGTCGACAAAAGGAGAGCAGCGCATGTGGTCGGACGTGGCGGAGGTTGCCATCGACGTGTTCGCCCCGAACCCGGGCCCGGATCTTGATCTCGACCGGCTCTTCGACAAGAAGAACCCAGACCAGCTCCGGGTTCCGCTGGACGAGCCGGAGTCGTTCAAGCGTCGTCTGAACCTGAGCGGCTGGCTCGCCGAGGAGGTCGTCGCGGCCGGACTGGTTTCGCAGGGGAAGGCGCAGTCGCTGCTCTCGATGGCCACGGGCTGGGCGCTCGTCGAGATGGCGAGGTCGCGGCGGTGCAAGTCGCTCCCGCGTGAGTTCTGCGTCGCGGTGACCCCGAGCCGGGTGGTCGCGTTCGCGATGAGTCCCTGGTCGGAGGGGGGCGGCGAGACCAACATTGACGTCGTCGTCAAGGTGAAGCGCGAGGAGGTCGGCTCGTGGTCGCGCGGGTCGCTCCGGATCGACCCGGACAACCGCAAGCTGAAGAGCGGGGTGAAGGGCGGGACGCTCGACCTCGGCGTCGAGCAGGTCCCCGTCAACTGGGGCACGGGTTCGCAGGCCGAGGAAGTCGTCGCTCTGCTGGCCCGCGGCTAGACCGGCTCCGCGCCCGACAGGAGCGAGACCTGGAGATAGAGCAGGATCGGCTCGAGCTCGAGCAGGTCTCTGCCCTCGCGAAGGCGTCGCACGACGAGGTCATCCGCGCCGGCCACCACGGCGTGGAAGATCTCGTCAGGCACGCTGTTCGCAACCTGTAGCTCGCGCATGCGCTGTGCGTAACGATCACGCAGTCGCTCGCGACGCTCGAGTGCCTCGGGACCAGCCGCCGCGACCTCGATGAGGAAGACCCGCGCAAGCGCCGGCTCGGCGGCAAGCCAGCGGAGGTAGGCGTGGATGCCGGCCTGGGTGCGAGCGAGCCAGGGGTCAGACCCCTTGAGGGTGGTCGAGGGTTGCGTGGCGTCGCCGCCCGCGGCCGCCTCCTGGGCCGCCCGCACGTGCGCGAGCAGTTCGTCGCTCGCCGCCTCGTATGCGGCGAGGAAGCAGTCGAGCTTGTCGCTGAAGTGCTCGTAGAAGGTCTTCTTAGAGACACCGGCCCCGCGCACGATGTCCTCGATGGTCGTGGCCGCGTAGCCCTTGTCGGCGACTGCGCGGCCCGCGGCCTCCAGGAGCCGCGTGCGCTGCGACGCAGCCACGAGCGACGGGTCCAGGCCATGAGTGCCTCGGGGCAGCCGGCGGGGGATGTCAGGGGCCGAGTCCACGTTGTGTACTCCCTGGTACATTACTCGCCATGGACCTGACGCTGTCGCCTTCCGAACAGGCCTTCCGCGACGAGCTGCGCGCCTGGCTCGCCGACAACCACCCGGGCGAGGAGCCGCCCGGAGACGACGACGCCTTCGACCACCGGCGCAGGTGGCAGCGCCAGCTCTACGACGCCGGCTATGCCGGCTTCTCCTGGCCCAAGGAGTACGGCGGCCGCGGCGCCACGCTCGTCGAGCAGGCGCTCTTCGGCGAGGAGATGGCGCGCGCCCGCGCGCCCTCGCCGGCCAACGTGCTCGGCATGGTCATGGGCGGCCCGGTGGTCATCCACCACGGCACCGACGAGCAGAAGGAGCGCTGGCTCAACCCGATCCTGACCGGCGACGAGATCTGGTGCCAGGGCTTCTCCGAGCCCGAGTCCGGCTCCGACCTCGCCTCGCTGAAGACGAAGGCGGTCAAGTCGAACGGCGAGTGGCTTGTGACCGGGCAGAAGGTCTGGACCACGTTCGCGCACAAGGCGAAGTGGTGCATGCTCGTCGCGCGCACCGACCAGGACGTGCCGAAGCACCAGGGCCTGACCTACTTCATCATGGACATGGAGCAGGACGCGGTGCAGGTCCGCCCGCTTCATCAGATCACGAACGAGCCCGAGTTCAACGAGCTGTTCATGGAGGAGGCGCGGATCCCCGACGAGAACGTCGTCGGCGGCGTCGGCAACGGGTGGGCGGTCGCCATCACCACGCTGATGAACGAACGCGCCGGACTCGGCGCGGCGTCCGCGGCCGGCATGCGGATCGCCCTCGAGGACGTGAAGCGGCTCGCGCGCGAGCGCGGGGTGGACGACGACCCGGTCATCCGCCAGCGCATCGCCCAGCTCGCCATAGAGGTCGAGCTGCTGCGGCTGAACGCCTGGCGCGGCCTCACCCAGATCATGAAGCACGGCGTGCCGGGCCCCGAGGGCTCGCTGCCGAAGTGGCAGTGGGGCGAGATCCACCAGACGCTTACCGAGCTGGCGGTGGACATCCTCGGCGAGGACGGCGCGGCTTGGGACTCCACCTGGACCTACAAGCTGCTCCGCTCGCGCGCCAACTCGATCGAGGGCGGCACCACGGAGATCCTCAAGAACATCATCGCCGAGCGCGTGCTCGGCCTGCCGAAGCTGAGGTAGGGGAATGAACTTCGACTTCACCGACGACCAGCAGGCGATCAAGCGCACCGCCAAGGAGATGCTCGCGGCGCGCTTCAAGCCGGAACATGTTCGCGAGCTCGCCGAGGCAGGGAGCTACGACGACGACGCCTGGAAGGAGATGTGCGAGCTCGGCTGGGCCGGCATCTTCATCGAGGAGGACCACGGCGGCCAGGGGCTCGGCATCGTCGAGCTCGTGATCCTGATGGAGGAGCTCGGCTACGCGCTGGCGCCGGTGCCGCTCCTGTCGAACGCCGCCGCGGGGCTGGCGCTTCAGTTCGCCGGCACCGACGAGCAGAAGGAGCGCTGGCTGCCGGGCATCGCCTCGGGCGAGGCGCGGGGCACGGTGGGCATCCTGCGCGACGGCGAGGCTCGGCTCGTTCCGGACGCCGACTCCGCCGAGGTGATCGTGCTGATCGCGCCCGATGGCTCGACCAGCGTCGTCGAGGCCTCGGCGGCCGAGATCGAGCCGTTCGAGACCATGGACCGCACCCGCCGCTTCGCGCGCGTCCGCGCCGACGGCGGCGAAGCGCTCGGCGGCGACCACCTCGCGGCGGCCGACCGGATCGTCACCGCGCTGTCAGCCGAGACCGTCGGCGTGGCCCAAAAGGCGATGGAGATGGCCGTCGAGTACGCGCGCGAGCGCAAGCAGTTCGGCCGTCCGATCGGCTCCTACCAGGCGGTTTCGCACCGCTGCGCCCAGATGCTCCTCGAGGTAGAGGGATCGCGATCGGCGGCCTACTACGCGGGATGGTGCGCCGACGCCGAGCCTGACTCGCTACCGGCCGCCGCCTCGATGGCGAAGGCCTACTCGTCCGACGCCGGCTGGCGCGTGTGCGGCTCGTCGCTCCAGGTGCACGGCGGGATCGGCTTCACCTGGGAGCACGACCTGCACTTCTACCTGAAGCGGGCGAAGACGAACGCGATGCTCTACGGGTCGGCGCGCGAGCACCGCGAGCGCGTGGCGGGGCTGTCGCTGGGACAGCCCGCCACGGTCGCCTGATCTAGCCGCTGAAGCACTCCTCGAGCGACTCGAGCCCCTTGCCGTCGCAGTTGTCCTGCGGGCCGCCGGAGCGGACGGGCGGCAGCACGCCATCCCCCGGTGCGTGCAGGAAGGTCGAGAATTCCTGCTCGCCCGTGCTGAGCACGACGAAGCCGCCGTGAGGGTGCTCCTCGGTGCCCGGATTGTTCTTCAGCGGGGTGAAGTTGTCCTCTTCAGTCGTAATGTCGACGATCCCAACCGCGCCTGCGCGGGGCGGTTTCTTCGCCACCGCGCAGTCGAACGCGTGAGCCGGGACCGCAATGGCCAGTGTGAGTGCGGCGGCGCCTGCGGCCGCCATGAGCTTGAAGGGCATGGCTCCAACTAGAACCCGACTACCGCGGGCTGTCAAGCGAGCTGGCGCGCCTGCCTGCTGAGAGCGCACGCGAAACGGGCCCTCCCGGGGGAGGGCCCGTTGATCGCCGCTGGGGGAACGTCGTGGGCTAGCGGGCGCCGGGACCCTGCGGGATCATCCGCGGGCCACCAGCGCGGGCCTTGAAGCCGTCGGCGGGTGCCGGCTGATAGCTGGTCCTCGGATCGGACTGCTCCCAGTACGACTGCGGGCCGCGGGTGCC
>JBKPBS010000165.1:0-7491 GCA_046726915.1 Actinomycetota bacterium | reverse complement strand
AGACATGCTGGTGGTGGGGCTGCAGCGCGGTCCACAGTCCGCGCGCCCACTCCCGCTCCTCTTCGAATCCCTCACCCGTCGTCGTTATCCCGATCACGTTCACGGTATGGCCCGCGTCGCGGCCTCCGAATGCGGTCTCGTCCTCACCCACCCGAGCCACAGCGCCGCCGAGGTGATAGATCGAGAAGACCGTCAGCGGCGAGGCGATCCTGAGTCCGTGATCGACGAGGGTGTCGATCACCTCATCGGTCAGCGCCGCCACGTTGCAGGAGCGGATGTAGTACCACCAGTTGTGGGGGAAGCTCGCATCGAGCGCGGCCTGGTGGTTGGTGAACGGCATCGGCGCGCATCGGTCGAGCAGCGGTGAGCCGAACTGCCGCAGCGGCTGCAAGACCCTCTCGCCTTCCTCGACCGGCCCCGCGTAGCAGGTGCCGACCATCACGACATGCCTGTTGTGGAGCTCCTCGGGCATCGCCGGGACGGGCGGTATGCGGCGATGCGTCACGATCGTCGTCAGCTCGTCGGGCACCTCCTTGATCCACTCCCGGTAGAAGCGAACGACCTTCGGGGAGTCCTCCATCGCCCACGCGACCGGCCCGGCGAACACCGTCGGGCCGAGCGGGTTGAGCCGGAACTCGAACTCGGTGACGATCCCGAAGTTCCCGCCGCCGCCGCGCACCCCCCAGAAGAGGTCCGCGTTCTGCTCCTCGCTCGCCGAAACGAAATCGCCCTCGGCGGTAACCACGTCGACGCTGAGGAGCTGATCGATCGTCAGGCCGTACTTGCGCTCGAGCCAGCCGATTCCCCCGCCGAGGGTCAGGCCCGCGAGCCCGGTGTGGGTCACGATTCCCGCGGGGACTGCGAGGCCGAACGCCTGCGCCTCGCGGTCCAGGTCGCCCATCAGGACCCCGGCCTGGGCCCGCGCGGTGCGCGCTTCGGGCTCCACGCGGATCCCTTTCATCTGCCCGAGGTCGATGACCATCCCGCCGTCGCACACGCCCAGCCCCGGGTAGCTGTGGCGGCCGCTTCGCACCGCCACGAGCTGCTCCTGATCTCGGGCGAGGCGCACCGCGGAGATCACGTCGGCGACGCCGGCGCACTGGGCGATTAGTGCCGGGCGACGGTCGATCGAGCCGTTCCAGATCCGCCGCTGCTCGTCGTAGGTCGTGTCGTCTGGACGGATCAGGGATCCGCCGAACGACGTTGCGACGTCATCGACCGCGCGGCTGTCGAGCACTACCCCACTTGCGAGCGCACCCACGAGCACCCCCCAGCTGTTCGGAGGGCCTCAGTGTCTCACCAATGGATGCGCGTGCCCACTCTCCACTCCCTAGTCCCCTGGTAGGCCCGCGGCCAACCGGGCAACAGGCGCATCGTCCGGCGCTAGTCAGGCCCCGCGTCGACGATGCCCGACTGGTAGGCGAGAACGACGGCTTGCACGCGGTCGCGGAGGTTCAGTTTCTGGAAGACGTGCGTGACGTGCGTCTTGACGGTCGTGTCCGAGATGAAGAGCTGCTCGCCGATCTCCGCATTGGACAGGCCTTGCGCAATCAGGCGGAACACCTCCAGCTCGCGCGAGGTCAGCTCCTCGAGCTCCTTGGGCGGAGTCGGCCGCGCGATTCGGGCGAACTGGCTGATCACCTGGTGGGTGACTGACGGGGAAAGGAGCGCGTCGCCCGCGGCGACCGTGCGGATTGCCGCGATGAGCTGCTCGGGCGGGTCGTCCTTCAGGACGAAGCCGCTCGCCCCTGCCCTGAGCGCCTCGTAGATGTACTCGTCGAGGTCGAACGTGGTGAGGATGAGGATGCGGGCGTCGGGGTTGGCGGCGAGGATCTCCCGGGTGGCCTGAAGGCCGTCGAGCTCGGGCATTCGGATGTCCATCAGCACGACGTTCGGCTTGAAGCGCGCGGCCTTGTCGACGGCCTCGCGGCCGTTGCTCGCCTCCGCGACCACATCGATGTCTGTTTCACCTCCGAGCAGCATCCGGAAGCCCGCTCGCACCATCGACTGATCGTCTACGACGAGGACGCCTATGGTCATCGCCGCGTATCCGTCAATCGGAGGCTCGCGCTGAGGACGAACCCGCCGCCGTTTGCGGGGCCTGCGCTCATGTCGCCGCCATAGAGCTTGACGCGCTCGCGGATACCGACCAGCCCATGACCGAGGCCGTCGGTGTCGGCGGGTCCGCGGCCGTCGTCCCGCACTTCGACCTGCAGCGCGTCCGGGCGATGGCGGACCACGACCTCCGCGTGACTGGCACCGGCGTGCTTCAACACGTTCGTGAGACCCTCCTGGACTATTCGGTACGCGGAAAGGTCCAGCGCGCGCGGCAGGGGAACCGGATCTCCCTCGACGTCCAAGCGAACGGGGAGACCCGCGCTCCGAACCCTCTGGACGAGCGCGCCGAGGTTGTCGAGACCGGGCTGGGGCTCGAGCTCGGCCTCGCGGCCCCGCTCGCGCATCGCCCCGAGGAGGCGGCGCATCTCGGCCAGCGCCGTCCGGCCGGCACGCTCGACGTCCTCGAGAGCTTCTCTGTCCTCGTCCGGCAATTCGGGCAGCTTGTGCCGCACCGCGCCGATCTGAAGGACCATGACGCTGAGGGCGTGAGCCACGATGTCGTGCAGCTCACGTGCGATGCGCGCACGCTCCTCGGCAACCGCTACGCGGGCTGCCGCCTCGCGCTCGCGCTCGGCCTGGATGGCCCGTTCCTCCGCCTCGGCTGCCTGAACGTCTCGCTCCCGGAAGGCGAAGCCGCCGAGCCAGCCGAGTGCGAACACGGACGGAATCAGGATGATGTCCCCAGCCGAGTGGCCCGGGAGGTTGTAGATGATGATCGCCGCGCTGCCGACGACCACCAGGAGTCCCTCGCGGCCGCGGACGGCGTCCGCGAGGCTGCCGAGCAGATACGCGGCCGCGAGGCCAAAGAGATAGACGGTGACCGGGAAGGCGATAAGGCGCCCGTCCACGAACGAGAGCCCTGCGCTCAGCAGCCAGAACGAGGCGGGCGAGCCGAACGGGAACCGCCGCCGCGCGAGCAGCGTGAGGACGACGATCGCGACGGCCGGCGCCGTGAACCAGACGGTCGTGGTCGGCTCGTCGCCCGGGTCGTTCCTGAGCGCGACCTCCAGCGCCGCCGCAATCGCCCCGATCACGATCGCCAGGTCGAAGCCGTGCCTGCGTGCGAGAGGGACCAGACCGCTCACGGCCTGAAGGTAATGCAACCCGTGCCTCCCCGCCTCCTACCTGAGTAGGAGTCGAAATCGTCGCGGAGCAGGAGGAAGGACACGGCCTCTCGACGATGCCCCTGGGTTCGTGCGGCCATAGCTTGGCGGCATGGACTCGACTCCCCGCCCGTTCACCGTCAGCCGGATCATCGGCCTGGTTGCAATCGCCCTGGTCGTCGCCGGACTCGCCTACCTGCATTTCGCACCGGCAGGGGAGGTCTCCGTGCCGGAGGGCGCGCATGCCGGCCAGCTGACCCTGCATTCGTGTGAGTACTCGACGGAGGACGGGAGCTATGACGCGGACTGCGGCACTCTCGTCGTGCCCGAGAACCGCGCCGACCCGGAGTCGCGCCTGATCGCCCTGCCCGTGACCCGCATCCGCGCCCTGTCCGACCATCCGCGCGAGCCGATCTTCAGGCTCGAGGGCGGTCCCGGCATCACGAACATGGAGTTCACGCAGGCGAGTCGCTTCGCCGAGAAGCGCGACGTGGTCCTCGTGGGGTACCGCGGCGTCGAAGGCTCGGCCATCCTCGACTGCCCCGAGGTCACGGACGCCATGCGGCACTCGAGCGACTTCCTCGCACCCGATTCGCTTCGGGCGCAGGCGGCGGGGTACCGGTCATGCGCGAAGCGGCTCCAGGACGATGGCTTCGACCTCGCGGGCTACACCCTGCCCCAGCGCGTGGACGACCTCGAGGCGGCGCGCAGGGCCCTGGGTTACGGCCAGGTCGACCTGGTCAGCGAGAGCGCGGGCACCCGTACGGCGATGATCTACGCCTGGCGGCATCCGAAGAGCATCCACCGCTCGGTGATGCTCGGCGCGAACCCTCCGGGGCACTTCCTGTGGGACGCGACGACGAACGACGGGAAGATTCGCCGCTATTCGGAGCTCTGCTCGCACGCCGAGGCGTGTAGCGAGCGGACGGACGACCTCGCCGGCCTGATCAAGCGCGAGGCCGACGACATCCCCGGACGCTGGGGGCCGCTCAAGGTCAAGCAGGGCAACGTCCGGGTCGCCAGCTTCTGGGGCCTCCTCGACTCGGGCGACGAGGTGGCGCCCCTGTCCGCTCCCATGACGCTGGACTCCTGGCTGGCGGCCGCGGACAGCGACGCGAGCGGGTTCTGGCTCCAGTCAGTCCTCGCCCAACTGATCTTCCCGCGCGTCCAGGTGTGGGGTGAATTCGCGGCCGTCGGGCGTGCGGACGCGAATTTCGCGGGCCGGCACTTCTCGGAGTCCGAGCAGCGAGACTCGATTCTCGGCGACCCGGGCGGCACCTTCATCTGGGCCGGCGGAGGGGTCGCCGGCGCCTTTCCTCCGGCCCCCGATCAGGACGAGTACGACCGGGTCCGGACCAGCGACGTCGAGACGCTCGTGATCGGCGGACCCCTCGATGCCGCGACACCGACCGAGGTCGCCACGCGCGAGCTGATGCCTCACCTCCCGAACGGCCACCAGGTGATCCTGCGGGAATTCGGCCACACGTCGGACCTCTGGACCGAGCAGACCCGAGCGAGCACGCACCTGATCAACACCTTCCTCGACGACGGAAGGGTCGACACGTCGCTGTTCAAGCACCGGAAGATCGACTTCGAGCCCGAGGTCACGCAGGCGGCGCTCGCGAAGGGAATCGCCGGCTCCATGCTCGGCTTCGCCCTAATCACGGTCATCTCGCTCCTGTGGATGCCGCGGCGTGTGATGAAGCGCGGGCGGATCGGCGCCCGCAAGAGCGTGCTGCTGCGCTCGCTCTTCCCGCTCGTCCTCGGATTCGGCGGCTGGTTCCTGGTCTCGCTGATCGCGCTGACCGTCGCGCCGACCGTGCCGCTCGACGATGAGCTGCTGGTCGTGCTCTCGATGGGCGTCCCGATCGGGCTCGGGATCTACTGGGCGTGGCTGGATCGGGACTGGCCGTCCGAGACCAAGCGCGTGGGCCTGGCCGCCGCGCTGTTGTCGGCCCTGGTCGGCGGATGGCTCGGCCTCCACGCCGGTGCCGACATGCTCGCGCTAGTCACGACCACGGTCGGAGCCGCAGCGGCCGCGAACCTGGCTCTGATCGTCGTCAGCGTCGCACGCGAGCGCGCGCTGCGGCCTGAGCCGGCCGTCGAGCGACGGACGCTGGTCGGCGCCGGGGTCCGTTAAGCAGGTCGCGCCGGCGCGCTCCACTAGGCGGCCGCTACGAGCTTCTCGGCGTACTCCCCCGGCAGCCCGGCGGCCGCGACCTCGCGTGCTACCGACTCCGCGTCATAGGCCACCCGCTCGATGGTGACGCCGACCTCCTCGCCCCGGCGCAGCAGGGCGAAGGCGGCGCGCGGGTCGCCGTCCTTCGGCTTCCCGACCGAGCCGCAGTTCACGAACAGCACGCCGCCGTACTCGCGCACCCACGGCTTGTGGGTGTGCCCGAACACGAGCGTGTCCGCCTCCTCCGCGGCGGCGAGGCGCTCGTAGAGCGAGGCGGGCTTGTCCTCGAACAGGTACTCGTTCACCTTGCGCGGCGACCCGTGCACCAGGTGCATGCTCTTCTCGCCGACATCGAGGCGCAGGTCGAAGGGCAGCTCGCGCATGAAGTCTTTCGAGCGCTGGTCGGTGTGAGCGAGCGTCCAGTCGACCGACCTCTGCCCGAGCTCGCGGTCGTGCTGGGTCACGTACGCGCAGCCGCAGTCCTCGAGATCACGCGCGATCGCGTAGTCGTAGTTGCCGTAGATGGTCGGGATGCCGCGCTCCTCGATCAGGCGGCAGACCTCGTTGGGGTGCGGCCCATAGCCGACCAGGTCGCCGCCGCAGTAGACGCGCTCGATGCCGAGCTCCGCGATCCGGTCCAGAGATGCTTTCAGCGCCGGCAGGTTCGCGTGGATGTCGGTGATCACCGCGACGGCGTCAGACACGCGCGGCAACCTCCTCGTGTATCGGCTGAGCGTCCCCGCGCACGAGCTGGTAGGCGAACGCCCCGAGCGCGGCACCAACGAGCGGTCCCAGGACGTACAGCCAGAAGTCGGTCCATTCGCCTGCGGCGAGGGCCGGCCCGAACGAGCGCGCCGGGTTCATGGAGGCGCCGGTGACTGGTCCCCCGAAGAGCGCATCGAGGCCGACCGTGCCGCCGATGGCGATCGCGGCGGCGGCGCCGACGGCGCGCGTGTCGGTAGCTACGGCCATGATCACGAACATTAGGAAGGCCGTGAGCACGAGCTCGTAGACGAACGCGCTTCCGACGCCGACGCTCGGCACGGTTGCGCCGAGGTTGGCTGGCTGATCAGGCCACACCGCGAGGAGGACAAGAGCGCCGGCGGCTGCACCAGTCAGCTGCGCGGCGATGTAAGCGGCGGCGTCGCGCGCGGGGAAGTGGCGGCTGAGCGTGAACGCGGCGGTGACCGCAGGGTTGATGTGCGCGCCCGAGAGGTGCCCGGTCGCGTACACCATGACCATGATGATCAGCCCGAAGACGAGGCTGACGCCGACCGCGCCGAGCGCGCCGTCGTAGTGCGCGTTCGCGACGACGGCTCCACAGCCCGCGAACACGAGCGCGAAGGCCGCGAGCGCCTCTGCGGCGGCGCGCTGGGTGATCTTGGGGCGGACGTCGCTCAACTGGGTAAGCGTATCCATTGACAACCATCACTTCAATCGATATACATAGATCGATGGCTGTCGATCTGGAGCTGGCGCCGAAACAGAAGCGACCCGCCGGCGAACCATGCTGCGAGCCGGTCGTCTATCCCGATGTCGAGCGCGAGCAGGCCGAGCGCATGGCCGCGATCGCCAAGGCGCTCGCGGATCCCGTCCGTCTCCAGCTCGTCGACGTGCTGCGAAAGCACGCCGGCAAGGTTTGCGTGTGCGAGCTCGTGCCGCTGTTCGATCTATCGCAGCCGACCGTCTCTCACCATCTGAAGGTGCTGCGCGCTGCCGGGCTCGTGGACAGCGAGCGGCGCGGCCTGTGGGCCTACTACTACGTCATCCCCGATGCCCTGGAGGAACTCGCCGCATGGCTGACCTGACCGACACGGACATCCGCGACCAGGTGCGGGACCGCTACGCCGCCGCGGCGAAGGCCGTTCAAGAGGCGACCTCGACCGGATGTTGCGGCGGCCCGGCGGACGAGGCTGGCTGCGGCGCGGCGAGCGCCTACACCGAGCCCGACATGGCGCTCACCGACCGGAACGGCACGGAGGTGTTCGGCGGCGCCCTCTACGAAGACGAGGCGGGCGGCGCTCTGAAGGCCGCCGTCGAGGCGTCGCTCGGCTGCGGCGTCCCCACCGCGGTCGCCGACCTGCACGAGGG
>JBKPBS010000164.1:0-24468 GCA_046726915.1 Actinomycetota bacterium | reverse complement strand
CCCGCCACGTCCTGACAGCTTCCGGACACCACGGCGCCTACAGCATCAGGGCCGGCGTAGATCGAGCTCGAGCATGACGCCACGCCCGAGGTGGCGTCGCTCCCCTGGAACAGCACGGCGACCGGCTGGTTGAACCAACCTCCGTAGTCCGGCGGTCGCCCCGTTACCGCGGCCACGCCCGGAGGCGTCTTGTCGATGTGCAGAATGACCGATCGGAGCGTCCGGTCGTTGGAGTTCGCGTCCTTCACCTCGCACCAAGTCTCGTGTGCCGCCGTGTCCGCGGAGAATGTGACCCACGGATCCGGGTTCGGCGTACAGTCCCCTGCGAAATAGACCGCGTCTCCGGTGAACCACCCCCACTTCACCGTCACGCTCTGGCGATACCAGCCTGAGCAGTCAGCGGGAGCAGGCGAACACTCGTATGTGAGTACCGGAGGCTCTGCGGAGGCGGAGTCTGCCGACGAACCAGCAATCAGCAGCCCGGCGCACACCGCTAGAGCGGCGAGGGCGACACGTGGACGACTTCGGATCCGCGAGAACGTCGGTGGGCCATCCTTGGAGGGAAGGAGGTACACCGACCGTAGACCCCATATTGGGCGCTGTCAATTCGCCCGGGGGACAGCTCGAGCTACCAGCCCTGCTGAGAGCCGACGACGAGGATGATCACCGCGACGACTCCCGCCACGAGGAGGACGAGCAGATTGATGATGATCGCCACGCGGAGCAGTGCCGGCACTCCTCGCCTGTCGCCGGCGTCGTCCTCGAGTCCCTCGCCGGTGGGGGACACAGGCGCAACGAGGGCGCTCTGGAGGGAGCTCGCGATGAAGTGGTTGAGGCTCACCCCCTCACGCTCCGCGGCATCTGACAGCTCGGCGTGCAGCGACCGCGGCATGCGGAGCATGAGCCGACCGCTGTAGCTCGCCGTCGGCCGCGGGTCTGGAAGTTCCCGTCCCTTCGCCAGCGCGTCCTCGATCCACTCCTCGATCGCGGCTTCGATCCCGCGAATCGCCTCCTCGGCGCTGTCGCCGTACGCCTCACAGCCCGGCAGTTCCTCGGCCTGAGCGGTCCACTCGCGCCCTTCGGCGTTTCCATGGTCTCGTACGATCGAGATGCGATAGGGCGGATGCGTGTGATTCCGTGCGCGACGCTCGCCGGAGACCCGGGACGGGCGGCGAGGCATCGGCCCGGCGGACGTCGGTTGCGACGGCGGCTGGGCGGTCGCGGCGACCCTGACGGGGCGCTCACGCGGCATGATCACCTGTCCCGCGCGTTCCAGCTGCTCGCGCAGCTTCGCAAGTGCCGCATGGGTCTGCCGTGAGAGGTGACGTTCCGAGATGCCGAGCTCCTGGGCGACCTGGCTGCGGCTCCTATCGCGCACGAAACGCAGGTAGACGATCTGACGCTCACGCTCGTCGAGCGCCTCGAATGCGGTCGCCAGAGCCAACCGCTCGTCGCTGACGTCGAGTGCGTCTCCTGGTTCCTCCGCCAGAGATATGTCGTGTTCCTCTCCACCGGAGCGCCGCACGGCGAGCGCCCGCGCAACGTCCTCCTTGTCGACTCCGAGTTCGCGGGCTATTTCGGCGGATGTTGGCGGCCGCTGTAACGCGGTGGCCAGCTGAGCCTCGCATCGCAGGGCTCGGGCCCTTAGCTCTTGGATGGGACGCGGCACCCTGACCGACGCGGTCCGGTCTCTCAGATGCCGTTTGATCTCACCCACGATGTTCGGCACCGCGAAAGCGGCGAGCTCTCCGCCGCGTTTGAGGTCGAAGCGGTCGATCGCGTTGATGAGCCCGATGCAGCCGGCCTGGAACAGGTCGTCGTAGTCCTCGGTCCGCTCATACCGGTGCGCGAAGCTCTCGACGAGGGGCAGGTATAGCTCGATCAGGCGGTCGCGGGCAGTGATATCGCCGCGCTCCAGATAGGCGTGGAGCAGCTCGGCTGTCTCAGTCGATTTCTCGCGCCGATCCGGCTTCCCGCCTGCGTTTTCCATCGTCCTATGCGTCGGCAAGCTCGCTGATACCACGCGGGCCCGATGCAGTACCAGCTGTCGAAAGAGCCCGCTTTCCTCGCTTCAGTTGGCCGCTCCGAGAACTCCGGGGGTACCTGATGAGTGGGTTCGAACTCGCAGTATGTCTCCTACTCTCTCACCCTCAAGCCGAGCTGCACGTGGAGTTGCACGTCGCCGCCGTCGATTCAGCATGCTGCGGATCGATCGTCCGGCGACCGTCACGCCCACGTTGCCACGTCTCCTCGCTCCGCCCCGTGTGGCGGCGGCAGGCACATTGGCCGCGGCGCTTCTGCTGTGCCTGCCGGAGACGGGCCTTGCGGCTGGTCGACCGGAAGGGGGTGAGCCGGCCGTCATTGCTCGTGGCGCGGGCTATGCCGTCGACGGCGGCTCAGCGCAGGTACTGCAGCTCCAGCGTGCTCTGCGCAATGGGGCTTATGCGCCCGGCCCGGTGGATGGCGTCTACGGTCCGCTGACGGAAGGGGCCGTTCGGCGCTTCCAGCAGGCGCATGGCCTGACGATCGACGGCATCGTCGGTCCGCAGACCGCAGCGGCGCTGCGCATGGCGTCTTTCGGGCGGGGTCGACCCCCACCGATTCGCCCAGGCGCCGGCTACCGCACCCCGGGCGGCTCGGCGCGTGTCCTCGAGGTACAGCGGATGCTCAGCAGCCTCCGGTACGAATTCGGCCCTCTCGACGGGCGGTTCGGGCCGCGAAGCCAGGCCGCCATCCAGTGGTTCCAGGTGCATCACGGCTTCCGCCCGACCGGGATCGTGGATCGGGCGACGTTCACGCGCCTTCGCGCCCTCAGCCGAGGCTCCCCAGGGAGCGACGCTGCGGCGGCCTCCACGGAGCTCAAAGTCCCACCTCTTCCTGCCGCCGGATGGCATGGGCGCCCCATCCGCAATCCCCAGCGGCACACGAGCGTTGCAACGCTCAACTTGGCCGAACGCGCGCGTCCGCCGCAGCTCGGTGCCGGCTATCGGAGGCCGGCCGGATCCCAGCGCGTTCGCCGAGTCCAGCGGGACCTGCGCCGGCTCGGCTACCGGCCCGGCCCCGTCGACGGCCTTTTCGGACCGCGGACCAAGGCCTCAGTGCAGTGGTTCCAAATGAAGGAAGGCTTTCGCCCGCGCGGCAGCCTCGAAGCAGCGACCTTGGGACGCCTGCGGGCCCTTGCGTCGAGCGATGAACCCACACAGCCGGGGCGGAAGCGGGCGACCCCTCCGACTCCGCCTTCACTCGCCGCGCGGCCGCCTCATGCAGTGACACTCGGCGACGCGGACGAAGTCAGCGACGGAATCAGCCCCCTGCTGATCGTCCTAGGCGCAGCGTTCGGCGTAGCGGCCCTTTCGCTCATGACGCTGACGAGGAGTTGGCCACGGCGTGCCCAGCAGGTTTCTCCAGCCGACCCGACGCCCTCCACCAACTCACATGCTGGGGCAGGCGACCGCAAGTCGCCTGCCCCGGCGCCACCGACAAACGGCCACGAGCGCGCACCGCGCGTGGTTGGGTACGCGAGCGCGCGCGACCGAGCCGAGCTCGAGCGTCAGGCAGCGGCGATCGAACGAGCCTGCAGCGAGCGCGGATGGACCCTTGTCTGCGTGATCCGCGAGAACGGATCGGCGAATGGGAACGGAAGCAAGAGACCCGGGCTCGCCCATGCCGTCAAGCAGATCCGCGACGGGCTTGCCGGGCGACTTGTCGTAGACAGTCTCGACCACCTCGGGCGCTCAGAGGACGAGATCCAGGCGCAGCTCCAATCGGTTGCCGGTGACGACATAAACCTGGTCGCTCTCGACGCGGACGGAAACGGGACGCCGACGGGCCGTCGTCCGAACCAGGCGGTGCGATGACGGTCGACCCGCGACTGAGGCCGACCGCCGTGAGCCTTTTCTCCGGCCCGAATGGGAACGGGTTCCACAGGCGAGCCGTGCAGCCGCTCCGTATCGAGCTGCTCGGAAGCTTTCGGGTCGAGCGAGCCGGACTCGCACGGCCGATCTCTGGCTGGCAGCGGCGTACCGCGAAGACGCTCACGAAGCTCCTGGCCACACACCCGCGTCACCGCCTCCACCGGGAGCAGGTCTTGGAGATCCTTTGGCCGGACGCCGGCCTCGAGTCCGCGCTCAACAGCTTTGGCAAGGCGCTGCATGCCGCTCGCCGCGCGCTCGAACCGGAGCTGCTGCCGCGTGAGAGCTCCGCCTACCTGCCGCTCACCGACTCGATGGTCACGCTGGACACGCAGCGCGTCTGGATCGATGCCGATCACTTCGAGCGCCTCGCGGAGAGTGCCCTTCGGCAGAGAGATGTCGCCGGCTACGAATCTGCGCTCGCGGCGTACGGCGGCGAGCTCCTTCCGGAGGATCGATATGAGGACTGGTGCGCGGAGCGCCGTGAGGACCTGCGGGCCCTGCACATCCAGCTGCTGCTGGCCCTGGCGGAGGCCCATGAAGAACGCGGCGCCCATAGCGCTTCGGCTGCACGCCTGCGCGAGGTGCTGCAGCACGACCCGACGAGGGAAGACGCGCACCGCCGCCTCATGTCGCTGTATGCCTCACTGGGAGCGCGCGACGAGGCCGTGCGCCAGTTCCAGGTCTGTGAGGACGCGCTGAAACGCGAACTCGATCTCGCTCCGGAGCAGTCGACGGTTGAGCTGTACCGGGAGATCCAGGCAGATCGGACTCCGAGGCAGATGCCGGCTCCTGAGCGCGCTTCCACAAAGCTGGGGTCCATTCACAGGCCGACCACCGAGCAGCGCGTAGGGCTGGTCGGTCGTGATTCCGTCCTCCGTCAGCTGGGCGAGGAGCTCACGCGAGCCGACGAGGGAAAGGGCCGCATGATCGTTGTGACCGGAGAAGCGGGCGTCGGCAAAACCCGGCTCGCGGAGGAGCTGGCGAGCGAGGCCCGGCGTCAAGGGGCCGCCGTCCTCTGGGGAGGCAGCGGCGCGCACGCCAACCATCTTGCCTATGGGCCCTTTGCGGTCGCGCTGGAGGGTTACGTAGCGAGTCGTCCAGACGCCGAGCGGATCGACTTGGCACAACGGTTCCCGCCACTCGTGCACTTCGTCCCCTCTCTCGGGATCGGCAACAAGGCCCAGCCGTTGACGGACCCCTCTGACGAGATCTACCTCGCTCCGGCGATCGTGCGCCTGCTGACCGATTTGGCCCGTGCCCAGCCGGTCTTGCTCGGCTTGGGTGACCTGCATGATCTTCATCCCTCGAGCCTCGACCTCTTGGAGTACCTCGCGCAGCTCGCTCCGCAGCGGCGCTGGCTGATCGTCGGAACACGGCGGGAGGGACTCGAGGACGCGGCCGAGGTCTCGCGCGCGATCGACACCACGGAGCGCGAGGGACTGTGCGTGCACGTCGAGCTCCAGCCCCTCGACCGCACGGCTTGCGCCCAGCTCGTGCGGGCACTGCTTCCCGGCGGTCGCGTCGACGATGTGTTCGTGGACCACGTCTATGACAGGTCCTTGGGGAACCCGCTCTTCGTCGAGGAGCTTCTGGGCGAGATGCGCGCACGCGGTGAGCTCACCCTCATGAACGGCTCGTGGCGGGCCGCGGACCCGCCGGGCGTGACGGTGCCGGCTCGCGTGCGCGCCTTGGTTGCGCTCCGGTTCGGCTTCATGGAGGAAAGCGTGCGCCGTGTGCTCGCGTTGGCCGCCTCCAACGGCATGGAGATCTCGCTGAGTGACCTCCGGAGCGGAGGCGCAGCGCTCCATCCCCCGGTATCCGACGCGGCGCTTTTCAATGCCCTGGATCGCGCGCTCGCGATGCGCATCTTGGAGGAGCGGGATGACACCTACGCATTTCGCCATCCGCTCGTTCGATCGGCTCTCTACGAGGATCTCTCGAAGCACCGCCGCGATGAGCTGCATGCCGCACTCGAGCGCAGCTGTGACGTACCGCCATTGACCGCAGCGTTTCGATGAGCTCGGCGCCCGCGGGCTCGTTCTGGGTAACGGTTCCCGCGCACGGCGACGAGACGCTGCTGGACGCGACCCTCTCGAGCCTCGCCACGGGCGACGAGTCGCCTTCCGAGGTGCTGGTGGTCGTCGACACCGACGATCCCAGGACGCGTGAGGTGGCCGAACGCGCAGCCGCTCGCCACCCCGAGCTTGTCGAGCTGGTCGACGAAGCGGCCGACTTCGACCTACCGATCGCCGAGGGCTCCGACGGGGGTTGGCCGGATTCCCCCGCCTCGTTCTCCGTGACGGTTCCCGCCCAGCGCGACGAGACCGTGCTGGAGGCGATCGTGTCGGAACACCTGACGGACGAGGACCGCCCCTCCGAGGTCGTCATCGTCGTAGAAGCCGAAGATCCCGTGACCCGCGAGGTCGCCGAACGGGTGGCCGACCGCCACCGGACGCTCGTCAACGTGGTCGTTCACGCCGCGCTCGTCGACGCGATCACCGGCCAGCCCGCAGGAACGCGCAGCTGGCCGGCCGTGCGCGTGCCGGCGGCCGCCAGTGACGCCGCGCATGCCGCCGCACGGGCGGCTAAGCAGGTGGCGGGGCACGTCGCGGCCCGGATGCCCTACCGGGTGCTCGGCCGGCTCCTCGCAGTCGCCGCCGCCGCGGCCGCGGTGGCGGCGGCGATCAACACCGGCTCGCCCCTCTACCTGCTCTACGTCGGCGTCTCGTTCCTCCTGGCAGCGATCGCGTGGACAACGCTCGTCTGGATGGTGAACGCTTGGCGGACGCCGGCGGCTCTCATGGAGAGCGGCCTCAGCCGTCAGGCTCTCGCGGCGGCGCATTCGTTCTCGCTGATAGTTCCCGCGCGCCACGAGGAGGTCGTCCTGGAGGCGACGCTCACGCGCCTCATGGCAACCGACCACCCGGACTTCGAGGTGCTCGTTGTCGTCGGGGACGACGACCCCGGGACGCGCGAGGTCGCCGAGCGGGTGGCGGATCGCCACCCCGACAGCCTGAGGGTGGTAATCGATACGAGCCGGCCGAAGAGCAAGCCCAAGGCTCTGAATGCGGCGCTCCTGTACTGCTCGGGCGCGATAACCGGCGTGTTCGACGCCGAGGATGATGTGCATCCAGCGCTCCTTCAGCGAGTCGACCAGTGCTTCCAGCGGACGGATGCGGACGTCGTGCAGGCAGGCGTCCAGCTCATGAACTTCCGCTCCAGCTGGCTGACTGTCCGAAACGTCCTCGAGTACTACTTCTGGTTCCGCAGCAGGTTGCATTTCCACGCTCGCCGGGGATTCATTCCGCTGGGCGGGAACACGGTCTTCATCCGCACGGAGGTGCTCCGGGCCGTGTCGGGATGGGACCCGGAGTGCCTCGCGGAGGACTGCGAGCTGGGAGTTCGACTGAGCGCGCTCGGAGCCCGCACGGCCGTCTTCTACGAGCCCGACCTGGTAACGCGTGAGGAGTGCCCGCCGACGCTCGGCGCCTTTGCGCGCCAGCGCACCCGCTGGAACCAGGGATACCTCCAGACGCTGTCGAAGGGCTATTGGCGACGGTTGCCGTTCCGGCAGCGCGCGCTCGGCGCCTACACGCTGGCGATGCCGTATCTGATGGCTGTCGTCTGGCTGACCATCCCGGTCGCCATCGCAACCGCGCTCGTCGTCAAGGCGCCGGTGCCGATCACGCTCGTCTCCTTCCTTCCTGCCCTGCCGATGCTCTCCATGCTGGCGGTCGAGGTCGCGGGGCTCAGCGACTTCTGCCGAGCCTACGGGGAGCGCGCGACCGCACGCGACTACGCACGGCTCGTGCTGGGAGTGCTGCTGTACCAAGCGGTCCTGGCCTTCGCGGCCGTTCGCGCCGTCGCCCGCGAGCTCCGCGGAGATCGAAGCTGGGAGAAGACGGCGCATATGGGTCTGCACCTCTCGGAGGTGGCCGGCGGCCGTGAGCGAAGCCACGGATCGCAGCGCGTGCCGGTGCCGCGGGCAACACCTCCTCGAAGGGCCGGGGCGGGCTGTGCCGTCCTCGAGCCAAGCGCGGTCGCGCTCGCGGTGAGCGAAGAGCCCTCATCGGCGGCGGGCAAAGGTCACGGCAACGGCTCAGTCCCGCACCCGGACCATCTCTTTGGAGTCGTCCATGGCGAACCCCTGTGGGCCCGCCTCGGCGCGGTCTCGACGAACGGCGCCGCCTCGCTCCCGTTGCCGAAGGGACTCGTGGCGGGGCTCGGAGGAAGCCGCCTTGGAGAGGTTCCGCTCCGACTGAGGGCGGCTTTCGCGTCTCACGCCGATCTGCTCGTTCTGCTGGCGCTGCTCGCCGGTATTGGACTCGTGCAGGCCACGAACATGCTGCACTGGCCCAACACGCAGTTCGACGAAGGCACCTACGTCGCCAACGCCTGGGCCGTGCAGCACGGAGCCCTCGCTCCCTACACCTACAGCTACGGCCACCCGCCGTTGGCCTGGCTCCTCATCGCGCTATGGACGTGGGCCCAGGGGATCTTCTCGGACGGGAGCCATTCGCTGGACACGGGCCGCCAGCTCATGTTCGTGGTGACCATGGTCAGCTGCTCCCTCGTCTTCATCCTGGCCCGTCGCCTCAACATGGGGCGGGCGTTCGCGGCCACCGCGGTGATCCTCTTCGCGCTGTCCCCGCTTGCGCTCTACTACCACCGCGCTGTCCTGCTCGACAACATCGCAATCGCCTGGGCGCTCGCCGCGTTCGTACTCGCGCTCACTCCCCGCCGCCGTCTGTGGGCGTTTGCCGGAAGCGGTGCATGCTTCGCCGCCGCCGTCCTCTCGAAGGAGACCATCCTCGTGCTGCTGCCGGCGCTTCTCCTCGCCGCCGCCCGGAATGCGGATCAGCGCACGCGGCGCTACTGCCTGACGCTGTTCGTGTCCCTCTTCGGATTGCTCGCAGCGAGCTATCCGCTGTACGCGGTGCTGAAGGGAGAGCTGCTGCCTGGCGAGGGGCACGTGAGCCTCCTGGGCTACACCATCGTCCAGCTATTCACCCGCGAGGCGACGGGGAGCATCTTCGACCCCGAGAGCGAGACGCACGCGATCGTCAACTACTGGCTTCAGCTCGACCCGTGGCTCCTCGGGGCCGCGCTGGTGCTAACGCCGATCGCGCTGGCGCGTCGCAGCACTCGCGCCGTCGCACTCGCCTTCGTCATCCAGGTCGTGATGGTCCTACGGCCGGGCTACCTGCCGAACATGTACGTGCTGGGCCTTCTGCCTTTCGCTGCGCTGATCGTGCCGGGTGCGAGCGAGGCGCTTTGGCGAAGGTCGCGGGCCATCCCGTCTCCGGCGCTCAAATGGTCGATCCGCGCGCCGGCAGCCGCCCTGGCGCTGCTGGTGGCGCTTGCGGTTGGCCTCCGCTGGGCGCACCGCGATCATCAGGCGACGACCGTCAGGCTGGATGGCCCACGGCGGGCTGCAGAGAGCTGGCTCGTGGACAACATCGGGCGCGACAAGCGCCTCATCGTCGGCGACGAGTTCTGGATCCACCTCGTCCAAAATGGCTTCGACCAGAGCCCGGTGCGCGGCGGGTTCTTCTCGCGGCACGTCGTCGTGTACTGGCCGCTCGACTACGACCCGGCGGTCAAGCGGCGCTTCCCCGGTGGGTGGAGGGACTTTGACTACGTCGTGTCGACGGAGGCCGTGCGGTCCACCACCGAGCAGACGCCGACGACCCGCGAGGCCCTCGAGCACTCGCACGTGATCGCTCAGTTCGGTGAAGGGGCGCAGCGCATCGAGGTCCGCGCGATCGGCGGGCGGCAGCCTCCGGATCGATGGTGGTAGCGCTCGTCCTGGCGCTGGCGCTCGCGCTGATCGCGTCGTGCGCGGGATGTCGCGACGACGACTATCCGGGCCTACACGTGGTCGACAACCAGCTCGTCGACCGCGACGGCGAGCCCGTTCGCCTGCTCGGCGTCAACCGGTCCGGCGGCGAATACGCGTGTGTCGGCGGGCATGGGTTCTTCGCCGGGCCGACCGGCAGGCGAGCCGTCGCCGCCATGACCGCTTGGGGGATCAACGCGGTGCGCGTTCCCCTGAACGAACACTGCTGGCTGGGAATCAACGACGCTCCCACGGGGTACAGCCGAGCCCGTTACCGCAGGGCGGTCAGGAGCTATGTGGCGCGCCTTCACAGAGCGGGCCTCTACGTGGTACTGGACCTGCACTGGAACGCGCCGGGGGATCTTCCGGCCGGCAGGCAGCGACCGATGGCCGATCTCGATCACGCGCCGGCGTTCTGGTCATCCGTGGCACGGGCGTTCAAGGACGACCATGCGCTCGTCTTCGACCTCTACAACGAGCCGCATGGCATCGACTGGGAATGCTGGCGCGACGGCTGCATGCTGCCCGAAGGTTGGCGCACGGCCGGCATGCAGACGCTGGTCGATGCTGTTCGCTCCAGCGGCGCTCGCCAACCGGTGATCGCGACCGGCTTGCACTGGGGAACCGACCTCTCGTCCTGGCTCGAGTACCGCCCCGACGATCCGGCCGACCAGCTAGCGGCCGGCCTCCATTTCTATGACTTCGCCTCGTGCACGTCCGTTGGCTGCTGGAGAAGGACGGCCGATCCGGTCGCTCGCGAGGTGCCCGTGGTCGTGACGGAGATAGGCGAGCGGGAGTGCTCCGGCGCGTTCCTCGATCGCTTCATGAGCTGGGCCGACTCGGCCGACGTCTCCTACCTCGCCTGGAGTTGGAACCCGTCGGGCTGCGCCGCCCCCGCGCTGATCGAATCGTGGGACGGCAGGCCGACGCCCCCGGGCGAGCGGCTCCGCGAGCGATTGCTCGCCTTGAAGCCGGTAAGGCTCCCGTAGCGGGCTTGGCTGGAACCGTTCTGGAAGAAGGCCTCACCAGGATGGCGCCATGCGATGCCCGCAATGCGGCGCCGAGACACCGGATGAGGAGTGGAACTGCGTCGCCTGCCGCATGAACGTCTACTGGGCGAGCCAGCACTTCGAGGCCCTCGCCGGGATACGAGAGGAACAGGGGCTGCCGGCGAGTGCGCCGACGCCTCCCTTCCTGGTCGAGGTGCACGAGGCCGCGATGGACGAGCGTGCCGACCGAGGCGGGCGAGTCGAGCACAAGGTGCGCCAGATCGCCCGGCGGACGATGCGCCGGCAGGCGGAACGCTCTACGGCAGCGACGCCTGAGCATCCCGCCTGAACGGAATCAGCCTGGAATTGCCCTGGAATAGCCGCCCCCGACCATAGGTCGGCGTGACGGTTACCGAGTTCACCGAGCCACAGGACGCACCGGGCGTTGCCGGGTCGGGCGTCCGCTGCAGCGTCGGCATCATGGCCTACAACGAGGAAGCCAACATCGCCGATGCCATCGGCGCCATCCTCGGCCAGAAACTCGGCGCGGGCCACATCGCGGAGCTCATCGTGGTTGCGAGTGGCTGCGAGGACCGCACGGTTCCGATCGTCAGCGGCATCGTCGCCCACGACCCGCGCGTTCGGCTGATCGAACAGGAGCGTCGCGAGGGCAAGGCATCGGCCATCAACCTCTTCATCAGCGCCGCGACCTCCCCCGTCCTGCTCATGGTGAGCGCCGACGTGCTGGTCGAGGAGGGCACGATCGACGCGCTCTTGCGCCACTTCGAGGACGGGACCGTGGGAATGGTGGGGGGACACCCGATCCCGGTCAACGGCGAGACGACGTTCCTGGGCCATGCGGTCCACCTGCAGTGGCGCCTGCACGACCGGATCGCCCGCGAATCGCCGAAGCTCGGTGAGATCGTCGCCTTCCGCAACGTCGTGCCCAGCATCCCTAATGACACGGCAGTGGACGAGATCTCGATCCAGGGGCTGATCACACAGCTCGGGTACCGCCTGGTTTACGAGCCGGAGGCGATCGTCTACAACCGCGGCCCCACGACGGTGCGCGACTGGCTGCGGCAGCGACGCCGCATACACGCGGGACATCTGCGGGTCGTCGAGCAGCAGGGCTACTCAGCATCGACCATGAGCTCCTCGCGGGTGCTGCGGGCCCTGGTGGGATCCGGCTCCTTCGGGAGTCCGCGCAGTTTCGTATGGAGCATCGGCACCGTGGGTCTCGAAGCAACGGCCCGGGTGCTGGGTCGCTATGACGTGACGCGCCGACGACCGCAGCACGTCTGGGAGATGTGCCCCACGACCAAGCTGCACGTCGCGGAAGGGAGTGCGGAGAGCCAGCAGAACGTACTGGTCTTCCACATCTCGGGCTTCCACCGCCAGCAGCTCCAGCTCGGTGCCCATGCCAGTCGGCAGCTAACCCAGCGGGTGCGCGATCACATCAAACGGGCGGTCGGGTCGAAGGCGACCGTCTCCATCGGACGCAGCGGGACGATCGTGGCGCTCGTCGATGGGGACCGCGAAGCAGCGGAGCGGACGGCCGCTGAGCTCGTGAAGGAGCTCGAGGCCGCACCGCTCCCCCTGAACGGTCACGGCGCCACCGTGACGGTCAACCTCGCCTGCGCGATCATCGCCTTCCCAGCCGAGGGGCAGCCTCTCGCGGGGTCCGTACCGGTACCGATGCTGGAACCCGAGCCCGCCGCCGCGGTGGCGACCTAGTGGGGCGCTCGGAGATGGTGCACGCACGGCGGCGGCGGGAGCCAACGGAGCGGCTGATGCTGCTGGTCGAGGAGCTGCTCGGGGCTCTCGACGACACCGCGCGGCTCGCCGGGGGCCTGTCGGTCGATTGGCACTGGCAGGTCCAGCTCGCCTATCTGCGCGATCTGCAGCGAGTGGGCCACGAGACGTTGGCCTCTGCCGCCGCCGATGAGCCACGCACGCACGTCACGTTGAGATCCCGGTCGCGCGTCCCCCGAAGGCGCGCGAGGAGGTGTGGTTGCAATGGGCATGGCGAAGGTCCTGCCTGAGATTCCAGCGCTGAAAGCGTCGTACGCGACCGGTCGCATGATCAGGCTGCCGGTGAACATCACCGTCAGCGTCAGCTACCGCTGCAACTCACGCTGCAAGACCTGCAACGTCTGGCTGCTTCCGAACGACGATCTCACCCTTGCCGAGTGGGAGCTGGTCTTCGAGTCGCTGGGCAAATCCCCGTATTGGTTCACCTTCAGCGGCGGTGAGCCCACGTTGCGCAAGGACCTGCCGGACATGGTGGCGAGCGCGTATCGGCACTGCCGTCCCGGCATCATCAACATCCCCACCAACGGGATCCAATGCAAGGTCATCCCGGATCGCATCGCGGCCGTGCTGGAGGCGGCGCCGAAGGCCGAGGTAATCATCAACCTCTCGCTCGACGGCGTGGGCAAGAAGCACGACGAGATTCGCGGCGTCCGCAACAACTGGACCCACGCGATGAAGACATACGCCGGTCTGAAGGAGCTGAAGAAGCGGTACAGCAACCTGACGGTCGGGATTCACACCGTCATCTCGAACTTCAACGTCGACTCGTTTCCCGAGCTGTGTGAGTACGTCCAGCGCGAGTTGAAGCCCGACTCGTACATCACGGAGATCGCCGAGGAACGCGTCGAGCTCGACACCGTGGGCCTGGGCATCACTCCGACGGCGGAGAAGTACACGGTCGCTATTGACACGCTCCTCGAGAGCATGCGCGAACAGAAGCTGACGGGTGTCGCCGAAGTGACCCAGGCTTTTCGCCGGGAGTACTACGAGATCGTGAAGCGCACCCTCCGCGAGCACCGGCAGGTCATCCCGTGCATGGCCGGTGTGGCGTCGGCGCAGATCGCGCCCAACGGAGACGTCTGGACCTGCTGCATCCGCGCGCAGTCGATGGGCAACCTGCGCGACCACGGTTACGACTTCGGCTCCGTCTGGCGAACGGGCAAAGCCGACCAGCTGAGGCGCAGCATCAAGGCCGGCGAGTGTCACTGCCCGCTTGCCAACGCCGCGTACACGAACATGCTCACGCACGCTCCGACCGTGACCAAGGTCGCGACAGGCGTGGCCCGTTCGCGCGTTCGCGCCCGTGTGGCCTCGGCGAAGCCGCGAGCGGCATGACGGTCCTCGTAACGGGTGCCACCGGGTTCCTCGGTACGAGCCTCGTGCGTCGCCTGCTCTCGCGTGGCACGCAGGTGCGCGTGCTCGCCCGCTCGCCCGCCAAGGCCAAGCCGTTGCAGGACCTGGGCGCGGAAGTCGCCGTCGGCGACATCACGGACACGGCAGCGGTCGCCGCGGCCACCGACGGCGCGACGGTGGTCTACCACCTCGCGGGCCGGCTCTTCGCCCCCGGCATACCCGCGACGGAGTACCACAGGACGCACGTCGACGGGACCGCGTGCCTGGTGGCCCGCTGCAAGGAGGAGCCGAACCTCCAGCGGTTCGTGCACTGCAGTACGACAGGGGTGTTGGGGGTGACCGGCGACCGGCCGGCCGACGAGACCGCCCCGTGCCGGCCCACCAACGCCTACGAGGCGACCAAGGCGGAAGCCGAGCTTGCGGTGCGCGAACAGTCGCGGGACGGCTTTCCAGCCGTGATCGCCAGGCCGGGGCTCGTGTACGGGCCGGGCGACCTCCACCTCCTGCCCTTCTTCCGGGCCGTCCTTCGCCGGCAGTTTCGACCCATCGGCCGCCGGAGCGTCTGGCTCCACCCCATCTACATCGACGACATGGTGGAGGCGCTCACGCGCTGCGGCGAGCGCGCCGAGGCGGTCGGCGAGTGCTTCCACTTGGCCGGGCGTGAGCCGGTGCCGCTGGCGGGCCTGGCGGACGCGATCGCTCGAGCCGGCGGCAAGCGGATGTCGCGGGGATACATCCCGCTTCCTGCCGCCCGGGCGCTGGCTGTCGTCGGCGACCGACTGCCGCCGAATCTCCGGCGGTCTGCTCCGCTGACGCGCGGCCGGCTCGACTTCCTCACGCACAGCCGCGTCTATGACGTGACGAAGGCCCGACGGCTGCTCGGCTTTGCCGCGGCGACCGACCTGCCCGCCGGGGCGGCATACAGCGTTGCGTGGTACCGCGAGCGGGGATATCTCGCACCGGGGGCCGGTCCCGGCGAGCCGATGAGGCGCAGCTGATGCGCGTTCGGGATCACATCGCGCTCTCGACAGCGGGCGCCGCGCTGCTCCATCCGTGGCTCCGCCGGGATGCGATCGGTTTCTGGGCTGGAAGCGTCCTCGTCGACATCGACCACTACCTCTGGTTCTGTCTTAGAGAGCGGCGCTCCAACCCGCTTGACGCGATGCGGTTCTTCAACGAGGCGCACCCACCACAGGACCGAGCGACCCGCGTGCTGCACAGTCCCGTGGCGCCGCTCGCGGTCCTCTTCTTGAGCGGTCGCCGTCGAGCCCTGCTGCCGGTTGCGCTCGGGATGGCGCTGCATCTGGCGCTCGACGTGCGTCACGAGCTGCGTATGGACGAGGCCAGAGCCGCCGCGATGGAGCGCGACGGCTTCTCGTGCCAGTCCTGCGGAACGCGAGGGTCGCACGTCGGCACGCACCTCCGGCGCCAGCCGTGGCTGCTGCCGTCCTACGACGCGCAAGCCCTGGTCTCCCTGTGCGCCCCCTGCCACGCGGCCGCGCACGCCCGGAAGAGGGGGGCCGGCGCGTGGAGGTAGCTTCAGCGCCCCGCGTTGCCGGTACGCGGGTGTTGGCCGTGGGGCTGCGCGCGGCCGTTGGTCTCTGCCTCGGCGCGGTCCTGCTCCTCGCGTTCCTGCAGCTCGTGAACGTGAGCGCGGTCCTCGCGCGCCTGGAACATCTCAACGTAACGCTCGCGCTCCTGTGTGGCCTCCCCTTCCTCGGCGCGTACGTGGTTCGTGCCATCCGCTGGCGGTGTCTCCTGAGACCGTACGAGGTCAGCATTCCGAGGGCAGTCGCGATCTATCAGGTGGCCACCTTCATGAACTGGCTGCTGCCCATTCGCGGCGGCGAGCTCGCCAAGCCGCTACTGCTACGGCGCACCAACAAAATTCCGGTCAGCCGGTCGCTGGCGACCGTGAGCATGGACAAGGCCATGGACCTCCTGCCGGCCGTGGCGCTCCTCGCATTGCTCCCGTTCTCGGGCCTCCACCTTGGCCGTCTCCTGTGGATATTGCTGCTCCTGGCGCTGTCAGCAGTGGCGCTTGCGGCCGCGGCTCTCGCTCTCGTGGCGTGGAAGCGGGAACTGGCGGTGTCGGTCCTGACTCGACCGCTGGCCAGGGTTCTGCCGGGGTCAGCGCGCCAGCGAGTCGAGCCGTTCATAACGCAGTTCGTGGACACTCTGCTGGCGCTCATCCGGAGACCGCGCGTCATGTGCGTTGCCGCGGCCTACACCGCGGCGGCGGTCCTCCTCGACGCGCTGTTCTGCCTGCTGGCCTTCAGGGCCGTCGGCGTGCCGGTGACCCTGCCCGTCGTGCTCTTTGGATACACGTTCTTCAACCTGGCGTTCATCCTGCCGACGCCGCCTGGCCAGGTGGGCAGCAACGAGCTCGTTGGACTGTTGCTCTTCTCCGGCGTTCTCGGAGTAGACAGCTCTGGAGTCGGTGCGATGTTCCTGTTCTCGCATCCGTGGACTGCGGCCCTCATGACGATTACCGGCCTGCTCTGCCTGAGCGCGATGGGCCTGACCTTGCGCCGCACGTTGCGAGTGGCCGCGGCTCCGACAGAGGAGGTGCACGCATGACGACGCTGGTGACAGGCGCGGCCGGCTTCCTCGGGAGCCATCTCACCGAGTTGCTGGTGGTGGCCGGCGAACGGCCGCGCGCCCTGGTCCGTCCGGGCGAAAGCGCTCCTGCGTTGGCGCACGCCGACGTCGACGTGCACGTGGGCGACCTTTCCGATCGCGCGGCGCTCGAACAGGCCATGAGCGGCGTGGAGCGAGTGCTCCACTGCGCGGCGCGCACGGGACCGTGGGGCCCGGAGAGCGAATACGAGCGGGTGAACGTCCGGGGGCTCGAGACAATGGTCCGAACGGCTCTCGCGGCCGGCGTGCGACGTTTCGTGCAGGTCAGCTCGATCACCGTGCACGGAAACGACGTGCGCGGCTGGGCCGACGAGAGCTCCCCGATCCGGGAGGAGCCCAATCCATACAGCCGCTCCAAGGTCGCGGGCGAGCGGCTGCTCGAGCGGATGATTCAGGACGAGGGCGCGCCGGTGACGATTGTGCGTCCGGGGTGGATCTACGGGCCTAGGGATCGCGCAAGCTTCGGGCGGATCGCGCGGATGATCGAGACGGGTCGAATGACCATGGTCGGCGGGGGGGACAACCACCTGCCGCTGATCTACGTCCGCGACGCGGCGTGGGGCGTCCTGCTCGCGAGCGAGGCGCCGCCGGCCGAGGGCCGCTCGTACCTGCTCGTGAACGACGAGCCGGTGACGCAAAACGACTTCATCGGCGCCATCGCCGCCGAGCTGGATGCGCCCATGCCGACGCGCCGGGTGCCCTACGGGCTCGCCCTGAGGCTCGCCACCGCTGGAGAGGCCCTGGCCCGGCTGGCTCGCGCGCGGCGGCCTCCGCCCGTGATGCGCTATGGCATCCAGCTGTTGGCAGGAGAGAACCGCTTCATAATCACACGCGCCCGCGAGGACCTGGGCTTCGTACCGCTGGTCGACCTGGCCGAAGGCGTGCGGCGGAGTGCCAAGTGGTATCGCGGGAGCCACGAGAAGGCCGGGCTGGCCATGGCGCTGGCATGAGCGCGATCCTCGTTACAGGGGGCGCCGGGTTCGTGGGCCGGCACGTCGTCTCGGCGCTGCTGGACCGCGGTGACACCGTGCGCGTGCTCGCACTGCCCGGCGAGGACACGAGCGCCCTCGACGAGCGTGGCGTCGCGGTCCACCGCGGAGATATCCGCCGCCTGGACGACCTGGCCGGGCCGATGGAGAGCGTCGATCGCGTGCTCCATCTCGCCGCCCTGATGGACGTCTGGCGCCCCATTGAGGAGTACCACGCCGTCAACGTGACCGGCACCGAGAACGTCTGCCGCGCGGCGCTCGCCGCCGACGTAAGTCGGGTCGTCCACATGAGCTCATCAAGCGTCTATGGAATGGCCCTGGGCAGGCCGGCGGACGAGAGCTTCCCGCTGGCGCCGTTCCCGGACCCGTACCCGGTCACCAAGGCGGCGGGGGACATTGCCGTGCAGCGGATGATCGCCGGCGACCGCCTACCTGCGGTGATCGTCAGGCCGGACCAGGTCTTCGGGCCCGGCGACCATATGCACTTCGGCCGGATGGCGGACCGGCTGAGCGCCGGCCGGGGCTTGATCGTCGGCTCCGGCGACAACGCGCTGCCGCTTGTCTACATCAGTGACGTCGTCCAGGGCCTGCTGCTGGCGCTCGACCACGAACGTGCGGTGGGGCGGGTCTACAACATCACCAACGACAGCCCGCTCACGCAGAGGCAATTCCTGCAGGCCATCGCGCGCGCGATCGGCGCGCGCCCGCCACGTCTCCGTGTCCCATATCGCGCGCTCTACGCGGCCGGCTACGCCGCCGAACGGCTTACAAACCCGGCCGCGGCCCGAGCACGTCCTCCCATCACGCGGCTCGGTGTGGCGTTCCTCGGCACTCACAACGAGTATGCGGTCGGCAGGGCGCGGCGGGAGCTCGGCTACGAGCCGCGCGTAGACCTTCGCGACGGGGTGCGCCACGCGGCGGCGTGGTACCGAGACGGCGGTGCGCACCAGGCGCGGCCCCGCATCCAGCGCTCCGCGGAGGGAGTTGGCGTCTAGATGCTCCGTGATGGGAACTCACCCCGTCCGAGGCTGGAGGGCGAGGTCGCGATCGTCACCGGAGCGAGCTCGGGTATCGGCGCCGCCACGGCAAGGGAGCTGGCCCAGCGCGGTGCAGTCGTCGTGCTCGCTGCGCGGCGCGCGGACGCGCTGCAAGCCGAGGCCGAGACGATACGCGGAGCGGGTGGCCAGGCGCTCGCAATTCCCGCCGACGTGACGGACAGGACGCAGCTGACGCAGCTCGCGGAGCGCGCCACGGCGACCTTCGGACGGGTCGATGTCCTCGTGAACAACGCCGGTGCCAGCTGGTCGAAGCCGCTGGCCTCGAGCCGACCGGATGAGGTGGTCCGGCTGCTCGAGGTGAACTTGCTCGGCGCGATGCTGCTGACGCACGCCGTGCTCCCCGGCATGCTCGAGCGCCGGCACGGATCGATCATCTCCGTGGTGTCGCTCTCGGGGCGAGTGGCGATGGAACCGCTCTACTCCGCGACGAAGTACGGCCTCCGAGGCTTCTCGCTTGCGCTCCGCCGGCAGGTGGCCGGAAGCGGCGTTTCGGTGTCGCTCGTGTCGCCCGGCAACATCCGCACCGCGATGACGAGCCACCTCGAAGTCCGCATGCCGGGGCCGGAGCTCGTGGCGACAACGATTGCCGACCTCGTTACGCGCCCACGTCGGGAGGTGGTCCTACCGCGCAGGCACTACGCGATCGCCTGGCTCGAACAGCTGCTCCCAAGCATGGCGGACCTCGCATACCGGCGCCGGCACTGGTCGCCCGTCCGGGAGGAAGGAGCGACATGGAGATCCTGATCACCGGCGGCAATGGCCTGCTGGGCCGCCACCTCGTCTCCGCGCTGGAAGAGCGGGGGTACGGCGTGCGCGTGATGGTGCTTCCCCGCGAGGACTCCTCGTGGCTCGACGCGCGCGGCGTGACGGTGCACCGCGGGGACGTGCGCCGGCCGGAGACGCTGACCGGGCCGATGAGCGGGGTGGAGGCGGTGGTGCACCTTGCCGGGATGATGGGCGTCTGGCGCCCGATGGGGGACTATCACGCGGTCAACGTGACCGGCACGGCGAACGTCTGCCGCGCCGCCCTGATTGAAGCTGCTCGAGTCGTGCACGTCAGCTCCTGGACGGTTTATGGCATGGCCTTGGGGCAGCCCGTTCGCGAGGAGCATCCGTTGACTCCCTTTTCCGAGCCATACGCGATGACGAAGGCCGCGGGCGACATGGTCGTGCAGCGGATGATCGCCGAGGATGACCTTCCCGCTGTGATCTTGCGCCCGGGGACCTTCTTCGGCCCCGGGGATCATCTGCACTTCGGCCGGATGGCGGACCGGCTGAGCGCCGGCCGGGGCTTGATCGTCGGCTCCGGCGACAACGCCCTGCCCTTCGTCTACGTCACGGACGTGATTCAGGGGCTGGTGCTCGCGCTCGAGCACGAGCATGCGCTGGGCCAGGCCTACAACATCACCAACGACCATCCGCTCACCCAGGCGGAGTTCCTGCACGCTATCGCGCGTGAGATCGGTGCCAGCCCGCCACGCGTCCATGTGCCCTACCGCGTGCTCTACGCCGCCGGGTACGCAGCCGAAGTGCTCGGGAGGCTCACGCGCTCCCGGCGGCAGCCGCTCGTGACCCGGCTTGGCGTGAAGCTGTTCGGCACGGACAATCGCCACGCGATCGACAAGGCGCGCCGCGAGCTGGGCTTCAGGCCGCAGGTGAGCCTCGAAGACGGCGTGCGGCGGGCCGCGGCCTGGTACCGCGGCCAGGATCAGCCAGCTCCGTCTGCTGTACTGGCGGTGGCTGAGTGACTATTACCGCGGCGCGCGCCCCTGCCGACGATCCAAGCGTGTCCCGGACTCGTCGGACGCCATGGGTCGTGCTGCCGACGTTCAACGAGGCGGAGAACGTCGAGCGCATCGTGGTGGCCGTTGTGGCGGTGCTCGAGGCGGCGGCACCAACCGGCTATCGCATTCTCATCGTGGATGACGACTCACCCGATGGAACCGGAGACGTCGCCGACAGGCTGGCTGCCGCGCACGTGGGGGTGGAGGTTCTCCATCGTAAGGAGCGTGAGGGCCTCGGGCGCGCCTACGTGGCGGGCTTTCGGCACGCCCTGGCACGAGGCGCAGGCTACGTCCTGGAGATGGACGCCGACGGGTCTCATGATCCGCGCGACCTGGCGCGGCTCCTGGCGGCGGTGCGCGATGACGGCACTGACCTGGCGCTCGGTTCGCGTTACGTCGCCGGCGGCGAGATCACCGCCTGGAGTCTGCCGCGCCGGGCCACGAGCCGAGGCGGTTGCTGGTATGCCCGCAAGGTGCTCAGGATCGATGTCCGCGATCTCACGGGCGGGTTCAAGTGCTTTGCGGCCGAAGTGCTCGAGGCCATCGACCTCGGGAGCGTGCGGTCGTCCGGCTACGCCTTCCAGGTCGAGCTGACATACCGCGCGCTATGCGCCGGCTTCCGCGTCCAGGAGGTTCCGATCTCCTTCCACGACCGCGACCGCGGCAGCTCGAAGATGAGCTGGCGTATAGCGCTGGAGGCGGCATTGGTCGTACCCCAGCTCCGCCGGGATGCCCGTTCACTCGAACGGGCCCACGCACTACGGCTTCGGGCAGATTCTGGCTCGCGCCGTGGTTCCATTCGTGGTTCCATGTTGAGCTGATCTGGGCTGATCTGAGCGCACCTCAGCCGAGCTGTCATGCGGCTGCAGGCCTGAGGTGAGGCGGTTCGGGCGATCTCATAACCCCCTCCCGGCACGGTCTCGGTCCTGCTCAACCAGGCGGTGCGGCTGCGCCCGTCAGGAGAGAGACGGCGCTGTTGAGGGACAGCCCGAGCGCTACGTCCGGATCGCGGTCGAGGTTGAAGTCGCTGACCGCGACCTTGCCGACGGAATAGCCGCCTGCCGGGTACTTGGTGGGCGCTCCGAAGCTGCCGCCCACTCCGCCGAGGCGAACCCAGACTTCCTCGCCGCCCGAGACCAGGTCGGGGTCGCCGTCGCCGTTGAAGTCGCCCACGCCTACCGCCCCGGCGCCCTCAGAAGCGTTGTAGTTGGTGGGCGCCGAGAAGGTACCGCCGGCTCCACCGAGCAGGACCGAGACGTTGGACCCTTCGGTGTTGGCCGTGGCCAGGTCGGGATCTGCATCACCGTTGAAGTCGCCGATCGCCAGCGAGCGGGGCACGCGGCCCACGGGATACTTCGTCTGTGCGCCGAAGCTGCCGCCCGCCCCGCCGAGGAGGATCGAGATGCTGCTGTCCGTGAAGTGACCGTTGAGGACCGCAAGGTCGAGATCGTCGTCGCCGTTGAAGTCGCCCACCACGACCCCCACTACGTCAAATCCGACCGGGTACGTGACCTGCGGACCGAAGCTCGCGCCCGGGCGGCCGAGCCGCACCGAGACCGTGGCGGCCTGGTAGTTGCCGACCGCCAGGTCGGGATCGTCGTCGCCGTTGAAGTCGCCGGTCGCCACTGAGCGCGCCAACTGCCCGGCCTGATACGTAGTCAGGCTGCCGAAGCTGCCGCCCGGCCCGCCGAGAAGGACCGAGACCTGACCCGCGTCCGTGCTGTTGGCGACCGCGAGGTCGAGATCGCCGTCGCCGTCGAAGTCGTCCATCGCCACGTCCGCCGGGTAGATCCCGGCGCCGTAGGTCGTATGGGGAGCGAAGCTCACCGCGGCATGGGCCACCGGAACACACGTCGCTGCGAGGGAGAGCAAAACGGCGGCAAGGAGCCTGACCGCGGGCATAGAGCCCTCTCCTCCGGAGGTCCACCGCCTCTGGAACAAGACGCAGACGTCCCACCGGATGTTTGATGCGCCCGCACCGAGTTCGCTGAGCTCGGCCCGAGCCGTAATGCACAGTCTGCGCCGGCACCTTGCGCGCGTTGGGGGGCGCGGGGAGGGGCGATTTGGGGGTACCTCGGACCCACTCAGTGCGGTAGTTCGCGCAAACGGGGGCGCAACGCGCGCGCTAGGTGCCCGTGCCGTAGAGCGCCACATGGTGCGGGCTGCGGGGGGCGGTGTCGGTGATGGTCAGTTTCGCGGTGCGCGGGCCGGTGGCGGTGGGGCGGAAGGCGATCTGGGCGCTGCAGCTCTGGCCGGGCGCGAGGCTGGCGCAGTTGTGGGTGAGGCCGGTGAAGTCGCCGGGGTTGGTGCCCTCGACCGTGATGGCGCTGACCGTCATGTTGGCGCTGCCGATGTTCGTGAGGGTGACGGACTTGCTCACGCTGGTGGTCCCGACGGGGACGGAGCCGAACCTGAGGCCCTGGACGCTGGTGCTCAGCCAGGGGCCGGGCGTGCCGGTGCCCGACAGCGCGACCGTCGGTGCGCTGCCGGGCAGGCTGTCGGAGATGCGCAGGCTGGCGGTCTTGAGCCCGGTGCCGAGGGGCCGGAAGCGCACCATTGCGGTGCAGGATTGCCCGGCGGCCAGCGTGGCGCTCTTGCAGGTGCCCGGGTCGGCGACAAAGCTGCTCGCATCCGTCCCGATCACGGTGACCGAGCTGACGGTCAGCGCGGGCGCGGCGTTGTTGGTGAGCGTGACCGGCTTCCGTTCCGACTGGGTGTGATCCGGGCGCGGCTGGTAGGTGATGCTCGTCGGAGCGAGGATCACCGCCATGTTCAACAGCACCGAGACCGTCGATGGGCCCGTGAACCAATCGGTGTCGACGACGTCCTGATCCCCATCCTGATCGAAGTCCGCGAGCGCGACGGACGACGGTCCGCCGTGGACCGGGAAGGTGGTGGCCTGTGCGGCGAAGCTGCCGCCGGCCCCTCCGAGCAGCAGCGAGACGTCCCCGCCGTAGAAGTTGCCCACCGCCAGGTCCTGATCCCCGTCGAAGTTGAGGTCGCCGATCCCTACCGCCCAGGGATTCTCGTCGTCGGGGTACGCCGTCGGCGCGCCAAAGGTTGCGCCGGCCGCACCCAGCCGAACGGAGACGTTTCCGGCCGAATTGGTGAACGCCAGGTCCGGGTCCCCGTCGAGGTTGAAGTCGCCCACCGCAACCGAGGTGGTTGCCTCGCCGCCCGCGCCGATGTTGGTCGCGGTGCCGAAGGTCCCGCCGCTTCCTCCAAGCAGCACCGAGGCCTCGCCGCGCGCCAGGTTGGCGGTTACCAGGTCGGGATCTCCGTCGGCGTTGAAGTCGCCCGTCGCGACCTTCCACGGCGATCGGCCGACGGGATAGCCGGTCGGCGCCCCGAAGCTGCCGTCCCCCGCCCCCAGCAGCACCCAGACGTTCGAGGATTGATAGTGGGTGTCGGCGACCGCCAGGTCCATGTCGTCGTCGCCGTCGAAGTCCGCGACCACGACCGACCGCGGCTCGATACCGGCCGGGTACTGGGTCTGCGACCCGAACGTCCCGTCCCCTCCCCCGAGCAGCACCGAGACCGTGCCCGACAGCTCGTTGGTCACCGCGAGGTCGCGGATGCTGTCGTGGTTGATGTCCGCGACCGCGACGCCCCTGCCGTATTTGCCGATGCGGTAGGGGGTGGGCGCGCCGAAGGTGCCGCCGACCGTTCCGAGCAGGATCATCACGTTGCCCGGAACCGTGGTGTTCGAGACTGCCAGGTCGGGATCGTCGTCGCCGTTGAAGTCGGCAACGGCAACGTTCCAGGGGAAGCCGCCGACGGAGTAGTGGCTCTCGGGCGCGAAGCTCACCGCCCTTGCAGAGCTGGCACCCCACAGCCCCAACGCGAGAAGCAGCACGAGCAACGCCCCGAGCGTCGCTACGGCCCGGCCGGCACCGCCCGTCAGGCGCGACTGCGGGGCAATAGACACGGGCCACTCCTCTCGACCGGCCTCGCCTCGCTAAGTGCGGCGATGGCTGTGTCAAACCTACGCCAGGCGGTGTCCGCGTGCAATCGACACACCGGTGGGCAAGCACGCGTGGAACGAGGCCGATGGCTCGCCGGTCGGCCAAGCCGGATATCGTGCCTC
>JBKPBS010000163.1:0-34601 GCA_046726915.1 Actinomycetota bacterium | reverse complement strand
TCGGGTTGCGCCTCGCGCTCGGGCTGCTGCTCCTGGCCGCCCTGGTGGGCGGCCTCTACGCGCTCAGCCGCCAGGTCTACTTCGTCGGGACCAACGACGCCGGGCTCGTGACCGTCTACCAGGGGATCCCGTACGAGCTGCCGCTCGGCATCGACCTCTACCGGGAGGAGTACGCCAGCGGCATGCCCGCCCGCGCGATCCCCAGCCGCCGCCGGGCGCGAGTCCTCGACCACGAATGGCGCAGCCGCGAAGACGCCGTCGACCTGGTGCGGGCGCTCGAGCGCGGCCAGCTCGACGCCGGAGCATCTGACTGATGTCCGCGCGCACACGCGAGCTGTTCGGGCTGCTGCCCGTGTCGCTGCTGGTCGCGGCCGGCTTCGCGGCAGTCCTCTCCACACGGACCGAGAACGTCTCCGACGCGACGCTCACCTACGGCGCGTTCTTCCTGGGCCTGTGCGTGCTCGCGCACCTGTTCATCAGGGCCCGGCTGCCGGACGCCGACCCGTACATGTTCCCGCTGGCCGCCGTCCTCGCCGGGATCGGGCTGGTCCTGATCTACCGGATCGACGCCGAGCTGGCCCGCGAGCAGGCGCAATGGTTCGTGGTCGGGCTCGCGCTCTTCTGCGTGACGATCCTCTTGATCGACGACCACCACGTGCTGGAGCGCTATCGCTACACGATCGCGGCGGCCAGCATCGGGCTGCTGATGATGCCGCGGCTGCCCGGCATCGGCGCGCAGGTGAACGGCGCCTTCCTGGCGATCAAGGTCGGGCCGATCCAGTTCCAGCCCGCGGAGTTCGCGAAGCTCGGCATCATCGTCTTCCTCGCGAGCTACCTGCGCGAGACCGGTGACATCCTCGTGCGGCCGCGGCTGCGGCCGCTGCCATACCAGCGACAGCTCCTCCTGTGGGGAATCCCGGCTGTCCTGACGCTCCTCGGCGCCTCGGTGCTCCGCCTCGGCGCCGCGGGATCGGTGCTGCTCGGCGTATTCCTGTTCTCCTTCGCGGCGGTCGTCCGCGATCGCCCCTCGCCGAAGCACTTCGGGCCGCTCCTGCTCGTTTGGGGACTGGCGATGCTGATGCTGATCGTCATCCGCGACCTCGGCAGCTCGGTGATGTTCTTCGGCGGCTTCCTGGCGCTGCTCTGGGTCGCGACCGCCCGGGTGTCGCTCATCGGCGTGGGGGCGACGATGTTCTTCGGCGGCGCGTTCTACCTCTCGCAGAACGTGTCGCACGTGAAGGAGCGCGTGGACGTCTGGCTCGACCCGTTCGCGCGGGATGTGGTCAACAGGGAGGGTTACCAGCTCGCCCAGTCGCTGTTCGCACAGGCCGATGGGGGGCTGTTCGGGCAGGGGTTCGGGCAGGCGCTGCTCGAGTTACCCGGGGGCGGGACGATCCTGCCCGCCGCGCACACTGACCTGATCTACGCGGTGCTGGCGAACGAGGCCGGGCTGTTCGGCGCCGCCGGCCTGATCGGCGTCTACCTGCTGCTCGTGTACCGCGGCCTCCGGACCGGGCTGTCCGCGGCCGACGGCTTCTCCAAGCTGCTCGCCACAGGCCTCACCGCCGTGCTCGCGATCCAGGTGTTCGTGATCGTGGGCGGCGTCACGCGCGTGATCCCGCTCACCGGAGTCACGCTCCCGTTCGTGTCGTACGGCGGCAGCTCGATCGTGGCGAACATGGTGCTGCTGGCGCTGCTCCTGATCGTCTCCGACCACGCGCGCTCGGACGCGCGCCGCCGCGGCGGGCTGGTGTGACGCCGTGAACCGCCAGATCGTCCAGCTGTTCGGGCTGTTCACCCTGCTGTTCGCGATCCTGCTCGTCTTCACGTCGCGCTGGACGGTGTTCGAGGCGAGCTCGCTCGAGGACAACCAGTACAACCGGCGCCCGCTGATCGAGGAGCAGAAGATCCCGCGCGGCCTGATCCTCGCCTCGGACGGCACCGTGCTCGCGCGCAGCCGCGGCCACGGGCGCGGCGAGAACCGCACCTACACACGCACCTATCCGACGCGGGGCCTGTTTGGTCACCCGGTGGGCTTCTCGTTCCTGAAGAACGGCCAGCGCGGCCTCGAGGCGAGCCGCAACGACGACCTCGTGGGCCAGGAGGACGAGTTCGAGTCGATCCTGGCCGGCCTCGAGAGCCGCGACCGGGAGGGCAACGACGTCGTCACGAACCTCGACGTCCGCGGCACTCAGGCGGCCGTCGCGGGGCTGGCGGGCCGCAAGGGCGCGGTGGTCGCCATCGAGCCGAAGACCGGGAAGGTCCGCGTGATGGTGTCGGAGCCCGAGTACGACCCGAACCTGATCCCGTCGCAGATCGGCCAGCTCAACCGCGACCGCACGAACCAGCCGCTCCTGAACCGCACGACGCAGGAGCTCTACCCGCCGGGCTCGACGTTCAAGACGGTGACCGCCACGGCGGCGCTCGACACGGGCGCGATCACGCCGGAGACCGTGATCGACGGCTCGTCGCCCAAGGAGATCAGCGGTGTGCCGCTCGAGAACGCCGGCGGGGAGAGCTTCGGGCCGATCTCGATCACGGACGCGCTCACCAACTCGGTCAACACGGTGTGGGCGCAGGTCGGGGAGAAGATCGGTCGCGACACGCTCGTCGAGTACATGAAGCGGTTCGGCTTCTACGAGGATCCGCAGCTCGATTACCCCGGCGCGCAGATGATCGCGAGCGGGATCATCAACGGCGACGGCGATTACGTGGAGGACGGCTTCGATGCCGGCCGTGTGGCGATCGGGCAGGGCGGTCTCGAGGGCGAGATCCGCGCCGCGCCGCTGCAGATGGCCCAGGTCGCGGCCACCATCGGGAACAAGGGGCGGCTGATGAAGCCGCGCCTCACGGACCGCATCGTCCGCAAGGACGGACGCGTGAAGGAGAAGATCGAGCCGGACCTCCAGGCCGTGGTCATGAAGCCCGAGACCGCCGACCAGCTGGCGAACATGATGAGCCGTGTGGTCGAGGAGGGCACCGGCACCGCCGCCGCGCTCGCCGGGATTCGCGTGGCCGGCAAGACGGGCACGGCCGAGGTGGGCGCCAACCGCGAGTTCACGCAGCCGTGGTTCATCTGCTTCGCGCCGGTCGAGGATCCGCGCATGGCCGTCGCGGTGACGGTCGAGCGGACGTCGGGTCAGGGCGGCACCGTCGCGGCGCCGATCGCGAAGTCGGTGCTCGAGGCGCTGCTCGGCGGAGGCGGCGGATGACGGAGGTCGCGGGCAACACGCTCGTGGACGGCCGCTACCGGGTGCTGCGACGCCTCGGCTCCGGCGGCATGGCCGACGTCTACTGCGCGGAGGACACCCACCTGGGGCGCCAGGTTGCCATCAAGGTCCTCCACCGCCGCTTCGCCCAGGACCAGGAGTTCGTCGAGCGCTTCCGGCGCGAGGCGAAGTCCGCGGCAGGACTCAACCACCCGAACGTGGTCGGCGTCTTCGACCGCGGCGAGCACGAGGGCACCTACTACATCGCGATGGAGCTCCTCGAGGGACAGACGCTCAAGGACATCGTCGCGGCCGAGGCGCCGCTGTCGCAGGAGCGCGTGATCGAACTCGGGCTCCAGATCCTCCAGGCGGCCGGCTTCGCGCACAGCCACGGCGTGATCCACCGGGACTTCAAGCCGCACAACGTGATCGTGGACCAGAACGGTCACGCCAAGGTCACGGACTTCGGCATCGCGCGCGCGGGCGCCTCCGAGATGACGGAGACGGGCTCGATCATGGGCACTGCGCAGTACCTCTCGCCGGAGCAGGCACAGGGTCACGCGGTCACAGCGACCTCCGACATCTACTCGATCGGGGTGATGCTCTACGAGATGCTCGCCGGCCGGCTGCCGTTCGAGGGCGACAGCGCGGTTGCGGTGGCGCTGAAGCACCTCTCCGAGCCGCCCGCGCCGATCTCGCAATGGCGCCCGGACGTGCACCCCGCGCTGGAGGCGGTCGTGATGGCGGCGCTGGCGAAGGACCCGGCGCAGCGCTGGCAGTCCGCCGAGGACCTGGCCGCCGGGCTCGAGGCGGCGCGCACGCAGATCGAGGCAGGGCCGAACGGCGGGCAGGACACGGCGGGCTTTGCGGCGATCCCCGTGCCCGCCCCGGAGGCGACGGCACCCACCCAGTTCGCCACGACGCCGGCGGTAGTTGCGCCCGTCGGCGAACCGGAGCGCAAGCATGAGCGGCGCTGGCCCTGGTACGCGATCGCGGCGCTCGCGCTGGCCCTCGTCGGGGTGCTTCTGTACGTGATCCTCAGCGGATTGCTTGCCGCCGACAAGCGCGACGTTCCGCGCGTGACCGGCAAGCAGCTCGTGGAGGCGCGGGCGATCATGGAGCGCGCCGGCTTCGAGGTCGAGACCGAGCGCGTGCAGAGCCGGCAGCCCTTCGACCAGGTCGTGGATCAGGACCCGAACGGGGGCGAGGAGGCGGACGAGGGCTCCACGGTCACCCTCGAGGTGTCCGGAGGCCCCGGCGACGTGCTCGTGCCGCCGGTCGCGAACCTGCGCCAGGGCCAGGCGGTCACGGAGCTGGAGGACGCCGAGCTCGAGGTGACGATCGACCGCGAGTTCTCGGAGAAGGTGAAGGAGGACTTCGCGATCCGGACCGTGCCCCCGGAGGGAACCGAGGTAACGAAGGGCACCCGCGTGCGGCTGCTGGTGAGCCAGGGGCCGGAGCAGGTGACGGTCCCCGACGTGACCGGCCTGTCACGCGACTCGGCCGAGGCGCGCCTGCGCGACGAGGGCCTCGAGGTCGCCGTGGAGGAGCAGGAGTCGGATGAGCCGGAGGGCGACGTGATCTCCCAGAGCCCGGGTGCCGGCGCGAAGGTCACGCGCGGCGACAGGGTGACCATCACGATCTCCACCGGACGGCCGCAGGTCGACGTGCCGGACGTGGTCGGCATGAGCGAGGAGCGCGCCACCGCGCGGCTCAGCAGCGCGGGGCTCACGCCGGTCCGCCAGGAGCGGACGGTGACCGATCCGGCCCAGGACGGAGTCGTAATCGAGCAGCGACCCGGCGCCGGGACCGAGGTGGACCAGGGACGCCAGGTCGTGATCGTGATCGGCGTGCTCCAGCAGGACGACACACTCGAGCCGGCCCCGCCGGAATCGCCCTAGCGCGGCGCCGCGGCTAGCGCAGGAGCGAGAGCTCCTGGACCTCGGCCTTCCCGCCCTCGGGGAGCTCCGTGATCCAGAGCAGGTAGTAGCGGTACACGTGCCCGCGTGTCTTCAGCCGGAAGGTGTGGTCCTGCTTCACGCTCTGCACGGGGCTAACGCGCGTCCAGCCGCTCAGCTTCGGCGGCACGGTCTCGGATCCGTACACGGCGGCCTTGAAGTCCGGCGTGGCCGTCACGAGCGTGAGGCCGCGCGCCGGGATCAGCGTGCCGGCGTCCACGTAGAGGCCCACGCCGGACTTGTTGCTCCCCTCGAAGCCGCCCTGATAGGTCTCGGTGTTCCAGTTGGTGTTGCGGTTGCCATCGATCGCGTTGTGCGCGGCCTCGGGCGACTCCTTGTTGTCGCCCTCAGGGTCGTAGTCGCTCGCCGCGTTTCTCGCGAGCCGCACGTCGCTGAGCCCCGCGGGCGGCTTCTTCACGACGGCTCCCCCTGGGCCCTTCTCGGTCCGGGTCGCAAGGAAGACCGCGCTGGCGGCAAGCAGGCCGAGCACGAGCAGCGTGACGGCGAGAACGCGCTTCGGCCGCCTCAGCCGGATCGGCGCGAAGTCGGCGGTGTCGCCTGAGAGCGAGCGCAGGACTGTGGTGGCCTCGCCGGTCGCCTGGCCCGTGCGCGCCGCCTCGATCGCGAGCACCTCCTCGAGGTCGTGCACCATCTGGCCGACGTCCTGGTAGCGGTTCTGTGTCTCCTTCGCGGTCGCCCGCTCGACCACGGCGGCCAGGGAAGCGGAGATCTGGGGGCGGCGGCGCTGCACGTCGGGCAGCGGCTCACGCACGTGCTTCATCGCGACGGCCACCTGCGTGTCCGCGGTGAAGGGCGCCTCGCCGGTGAGCATCTCGTAGAGCACGATCCCGAGCGAATAGATGTCGGACTGTCCGGTCACCTCGTGGCCGAGTGCCTGCTCGGGCGAGACGTAGTCCGTGGTGCCGAGCACCCGGCCAGTGGCGGTGAGTCCCTGCGCCTCGAGGGAGCGCGCGATCCCGAAGTCGGTGACCTTGGCCCGGCCGTCGGCATCGATCAGCACGTTCTGCGGCTTCACGTCGCGGTGCACGAGCCGGCTCGCGTGCGCGGCCTCGAGCGCGCGGCCGATCTCGATCGCATAGGCCACCGCCTCGGACACCGGCAGGCGGCCCAGCCGCCGGATGCGGTCTTTGAGCGTCTCGCCCTCGACGTACTCGAACACGATGTACGGGGCGCCGTCGTCCTCGCCCGCGTCGATCACCGTGACGACGTGCGGGTGGTTCAGCTGCGCCACCGCGCGCGCCTCGCGCCTGAAGCGCTCGAGCTGGTCGGGGACGTGCGAGATGTCGCGGTGCATCAGCTTGATCGCGACCCAGCGCTCGAGCGTGGGGTCGAACGCGCGGTACACGCTCGACATCCCGCCCGACCCGATCTTCTCGTCGAGCCGGTAGCGCTCGCTGATGAGCGTGCCGATCACCGTCATCTATTTTCCGCTTCCCGGTGGCTGTACGCATGCGCTATCACACCGATCCCGCCTGCTCCGCGTCCTGGGCTGCCGAGCCGCGCCTGCGCCGGCTCATGGTGGAGTTCGGCGACGACCTCGAGATCACCTACGTGATGGGCGGCCTCGCCCGCGAGTTCGAGGACCTGCCCGGGATAGTGATGCGCTGGCTCGACGACGCGGCCGGGTCGGGTATGCCGGTGGACCCGCGCATCTGGGCGGGCGACCCCCCGCGGTCGAGCTATCCCGCGTGCATCGCGTTCCAGGCCGCCGGCGAGCAGGGCACGGGTGAGGCGGAGCGCCTGTTGCGCAGGCTGCGCGAGGGCTTCATGTGCCACGGCCGGAAGCTTGACGGGCCGGAGGCGCTCGTGGACGAGGCGCGCCGGGCCGGGCTGGATGCGCAGCGCTTCAGGATCGACCTGGAGTCGAACGCGATCCTGGAGGCGTTCGCAAGCGACCTCGAGGAGACGCGTGCGCTGCCTGACGCGGAGCGTCTGCGGCTTCCCATCGCGCGGTTCATCGCGACGGACGGCGGTCGCGAGGGCAGGGTCGGCGGCGAGCACGCCTACGAGGACTGGCGCGCGGCGGCCACGGCGGCCGGCGCGTCGCCGGGCTCGGCCCCTCCCCCGGACGTTCCGGGCGCGCTCCGCCGCTTCGGCCGGATGGCCACGGCCGAGCTCGAGGCGGTCTGCGACCTGCGCGGCCCGCGCGCGGGAGCGGAGGCGTGGCGGCTGGCGAGCGAGTGGCGCGTCAGGCGCGTGCCCGTGCTCTTCGGCGAGCTCTGGGAAACGGCCGAGCCGGCGCACCGCTAGCGCGGGTCGATCGAGAGCGAGTCGAACTGAGCGCGCGCGCGCGGCGGACCAGCGACCGTGAGCGCGACGCGCGCGCCGGTTGCCCAGCGCGGCAGTGGCTGCGGGCGCCCCACGGCGCGCCACCGACCGCGGGCGTTGATTGCCACGCGTACGCGCTTGTCGACCAGGACGCGCAGCTGGACCCGCGAACGGCAGCACTGAGGGTGTGCACTGTCCTGGGTAGGGCGGCTATACAGCGCCCAATCCAGGACGCTTGCCTCGGTGCGGCGGCCCTCCACGGATCGCCACGCCGCCGCCGCGCCGTGCCGTAGCTCGATTCCCACCCCGTTGCCGTCCCCTGACATCAGCGCCAGGCCGGGGCGGGCGCCGCCGCGCCTCGCGATCACGGCGGTGGTCGCGGTGAAGCGGGTCGTCCCCGTCTGCCGTGCCAGCGCGCCCGGGCCGAGCACGAGCTGCCCGCCCGTAACGCGTGTCGCCGGCCGCGGCCCGGCGGGCCACTCCCAGCCCATGCCGAGCGAGCCGGTGAATCCGAACCGCTTGGCCGCAGGCAGGACGGCGGTGCTGTGCGAAGGGTCCACGCGCGGCCAGCCCTCCACGTCGAATCGCAGCGCGGCAACGAGCAGCTGCCGGTCCGAGGGGTCGCCGCGAACGTATGCGTGGTAGGCGAGCACCGGCCCGCCGCCAGGCCCGGTTGCGATGCCCACGTGCCCCGGGCAGCGGAACGCTCCGCCGCCGCTCAGGATCGGGTCGGGTCGCTTCTCCCACGGGCCGAGCAGCGAGGCCGAGCGCGCGACGCCGGTGGCGTAGGTGCAGCGCCGGCCGCAGCAGTGACCTGCCGAATAGACGAGGTAGAACATCCCGCCGCGGCGCAGGAGCGCCGGCGCCTCGATCACCCCGCGCTCCCAGGGCGCGTCCGCGCGGAACAGCTCACGCGGCGGCGCCGCCAGCGACGCGCCGCCCGGCGCGAGCGGCGCGGCGAGGATCGGCGTAGGGCGGCCGATGCTGTTTCCGTCGCGCTTCCACACCAGCCAGTCGGCGCCCTGCTCGTCCCTCACCGGGAGCGGGTCGATCTCGCCGACCCGGGTGCACAGGAGCGGACCGTGGTCCCGGTAGGGCCCGCGCACGCGTGGCGCCGAGGCCACCGCCAGGCAGCGCCGTCCGTCACGCGCCTTGGCCGCGTAGTAGACGAGGGCGCGCCCCTCGCGAAGCACGAGCTCGGGGGCCCAGAAGTCCCTGGTCGCCCAGCGCGGCCGCCGCGTGAGCACCGCGCCCACCTGCCGCCACCCCGCGAGGTCGTCGGTCTCGAGGATCGGGAACGCCGGCAGCCAGTCGTCGGAGGTCGACGTCGCGTACCAGCCGCCGCCCGCTCGCAGCAGCGACGGGTCCGGGTGGTCGCCGGCGAGGACGGGGTTCGCCGAGGCGGCCGGTGCGCAGGTGCCGGCGGTCACGGCCGCGAGCAGGGCGACCGCGTTACGAAGCCGCTGTGAAGCCCTCGCCCCGACGGCCGACCAGGCCCTGCTTCGGGAGCTCGACGACGCCGGTCGCCGTCGTGGTCTTTCCGATCACCGCTGAACCTGGGTGGTGCCGTTCCAGCAACCGGATCGCGGCATCCGCATCGTCGTGCGGCACCACCACGCAGAAGCCGCAGCCCATGTTGAACACCTCGTACAGCTCGGCGTCATCCACGCCGCCGCGCTCGGCGATGTGGACGAAGACGGGCGGCACGTCGAGCGGCGCGTCGACGCGGTAGCCGGCGTGTGCGTCCAGGCGCAGCAGGTTGAGAAAGCCGTCGCCTGTTATGTGCGCGAGCCCGCGCACGTCGACCTCGGACTCGAGCAGCTCGCGGATCGCCTTGACGTAGATGACTGTGGGCTCGAGCAGCAGGTCGCCGACGGTCCGGGCGCCTGTGCCCGGAGGGGCGCCAGCCCCGACTTGGGTATCGAGCTCCTCGTCCAGGTCGGTGAGCACGCTGCGGGCCAGGGTCAGCCCGTTCGAGTGGATCCCGCTCGAGGGGATCCCCACGATCGTGTCGCCCGGCTCGATCCGGTCGCCGGTCACGATGGCGTCGAGCTCGACGAGTCCCACGCAGAAGCCCACGAGGTCGAACCCGTGCGGGGACGGGTGTCCGCGCACGACTTCCGGCAGCACCGCCAGCTCGCCGCCCGGGATCTCGACCCCGGCCTGCTCCGCGCCCGCGCGCAGGCCGATTCCGATCTGCTCGAGCACCTCGGGGTTAGCCTCCTCGACCGCGATGTAGTCGAGCAGCGCGATCGGGTCGGCTCCGACGCAGATGACGTCGTTGGCGTTCATTCCGAACAGGTCGATCCCGATCGTGTCGTAGCGCCCGAGCTGCTCGCAGACGATCACCTTCGAGCCGACGCTGTCGCAGGACAGCGCGAGGCCGCGCCGGTCGTCCAGCTTCAGGACGTTGGCGTAATGGCCGCTCGCGAGCGCGGCACGCGAGGGCCGCCCGGTCCGGATCCCGGCCAGTACGTTGACGAGCGCCGACACCGCGTTGCCAGACAAGAGCTGGTCGACCCCGGCACGTGCGTATGCGCCCTCCGCCATCCCGCCCATTCAAGCGAAATGCCGGGAGGTCAGGCAGTCCGGCGCAGCGCGAGAGCGACCGCGTCGTCCGAGATGCCGTCGGCCCACGCCATCACGTCGTCGTGGACCACCCGCACAAGCTCCCTCGGCGAGTGGGTCCCGGCCGCGGCCACGACGAGCTGCGCGAGCCGCTCCGTGCCGTACATCTCGCCGGCGCGGCGCGCCTCGATCAGCCCGTCGGTGTGCGCGAACACGAGGTCGTCCGGTTCGAGCTTCAGCTCGCTCGACGAGTAGCGCTGGCCCTCCAGCACTCCGAGCGGCAGCCCGTGGCTGTCGAGCGGGCAGGCCGAGCCGCCACGGATGTAAAGCGGCGGCAGGTGGCCGGCGTTGCAGTAGCTGAGCGAGTCGCGCGAGAGGATGCCGAGAAAAGCGGTCACGAAAGCGTCGGGCGGCAGGCGCCCCAGGAGCATCGCGCTTGCCTGCTCGAGCACTCGCGCCGGGGAGAGCGTGTCCCAGCTGCGCGCCTCGATGAAGAAGCGGACCATCGCGCTCAGGGCGGCGGTCTCGACGCCCTTCCCGGCGACGTCGCCCACCAGCACGGCGACCTTGTTGCCGCCGCCCACCGGCCAGGCCCCGTACACGTCGCCGCCGGTTGTCTCGCCCGCCGCGGGGGCGTACAGGAGGCCGGTTTCGTAACCGGACAGCTCGGGGAGCGACTCCGGCACGAAGCCCGCCGTGAGCGCGCGTGCGATGTGGCGCTCGCGCTGGAAGTCGATGGCGTTTGCGATCGCGGCGGCGGAGGAGCGCGCGAGCTTCACCAGGAGCTCGAGGTCGTCCTTCCCGAAACGGTCAGGCTCCTCGTGGCCGACCGTCAGGACTCCGTACAGGCGCGGCCCCAGCTCGATCGGAGCGTGCATCACGGAGCCGAGCGGAGCGGCATCCGGGCCGCTTCGCACGACCGGTGTCCGCGTGCGCGCCACCTGCCCGTATGCGGCGCTGTCGAGCGACGAGAGCTTGGCCGCGAGCTCCTCCGGGCAGTCGACGGTCGCGGCCGTCCGCACCTCGCCGGCGCGCGCGTTCAGCCGCGTGAGGAGGGCGCAGGTGGCGCCCGTCACCGCGGCGGCGTGCCTTGCAACGCGCACGTACACCTCGGCCGGGTCGAGCGAGCCGGAGATCGCCTCGGCCGCGTGCTTGAGCCGCAGCTCGTCGCGTGCGCGGCGGCCCTCGGCCTCGAGCAGGTTGGTGCGCTCCAGGGAGATCGCCGCGAGGTCGGCAAGCGCCTCGACCGTCGGCTGCTGCTCCTTTCCGAGCCTCCGGCGCTTGTCGAGCGAGGCGACCACAAGCGTCCCGAGCTGAGTGCCGAACTCGCCGCGCACCGGGCTCGCGATCACCGACGCCGTCCGGTAGACCGCCCAGGCCTGGCGCGCCCGTTCCTGACCGAGCTCGGCGGCAATCGCGTCCATCAGATCGGGGGCCGCCTGCCACGAGTCCACGCGCGGGAGCAGCAGCGCACGGCCGCGCGTGAGCTGGCTCATCGAGGCTTCCATGGCCGCCCGCAGCTCCTCGTCCGCGAACCAGCCGACGGGGCGCCCTGCGGCAGGGTCGTCCGTCACGAATGCGACCGCGGACACCGGCAGCACCGTGCGCACGTGCTGCACGAGGCGTTCCAACGTGCGCTCACGCCACGGTATGGGAGGCCCTGGCGCATGGGTGGTCGGGAGGAGCGTGCTCGGCTGGCTCATGGGGTGGCCCCCGCCGTGTACGCCCACCATAGGTCCGCTCTGGCGGTTTCGCCAGCAATTACGAAGGAAGGCTCAAGCGCTCTCCGGCTGGGCGCGCCGCCGGTTGCGCACGATCAGCCAGACGATGCCGATCACGATCGCGGCGACCACCGCGTAGTCCACGTAGTGGAGGCTGTCCTGCCAGTCGTCCCACCTGGCGCCCGCCTCCCGGCCGATGAACGTGAGCAGCAGCACCCACGGCACGCAGCCGGCAAACGTGAGCAGGCTGAAGCGCCAGAACGGCATGCGCGCCACTCCTGCCGGTAGCGAGATGAACGTCCGGACGATCGGCAACATCCGGGTGAAGAAGACGGTTGCGTCACCGTGGCGCTCGAACCAGCGGTCCGCCCACTCGAGGTGGGACCTCTTGATGTGCAGCTTCCTCCCGTGCTTCTCCAGGACGTCCACGCGGCCGATACGCCCGATCCAGTAGGCGAGCCAGGAGCCGGCGAGGTTCGCCACCGAACCGACCATCGTCGCGGCGAACAGGCTGTACTCGCCGCGCGAGACGTTGAAGCCCGCGAAGAGCATGGTGGCCTCGCTGGGCACGGGGATGCAGGCGCTCTCGAGGAGCATCAGCACGAACACTCCGGGGAGGCCCATGGCATCCACCACGTCCACCGCGACCTCCACGATCGGATCTGTGAGCGAAGCGATCAGGGGCACGAGGGCAAAGTAGGGTAGCTGGCCGTCCATGACCGATGTCCCGCTTTTTGCCAGCAGTTTGGAGCCCTATCACGATCGCCTCAGCGAGGCGCTCGAGCGCGTCGCGCGCAGCGGCCGCTACATCCTCGGGCCGGAGGTTGAGGGCTTCGAGGAGGAGTTCGCGCGCTACCTCGGAGTGCGGCATTGCATCGGCGTCGCGAACGGCACGGACGCGTTGACGATCGCGCTGAGGGCGCTCGGGGTCGGCCCGGGGGACGAGGTCGTGATGCCCTCGTTCACCTTCTACGCGACCGCCGAGGCCGCGCTCGTCCTGGGCGCCGAGCCCGCCTATTGCGACATCGACCCCGACACGTTCTGCGTCACCCGCGAGACCGTCGAGGCAGCGCTCACACCGCGCACGAAGGCGATCGTGCCCGTGCACCTGTTCGGGAACGTGGCGCCGGTGGGCGAGCTGCGCGAGCTCGGCGTGCCCGTGGTCGAGGACGCCGCCCAGGCCGCCGGCGCCGAGCTCGACGGCGTAAAGGCGGGCGCGCTCGGCGACGTCGCCACGTTCTCGTTCTTCCCCTCGAAGAACCTCCCGTGCCTCGGCGACGGCGGGGCGATCGTGACGGACGACGAGGAGCTCGCCGAGCGGGTGCGCATCCTCCGCTTCCACGGGTCGAAGGACAAGACGACCTTCCTGGACGTGGGCTACAACTCGCGTCTCGACGAGCTCCAGGCCGCGGCGCTGCGCGTGCTGCTCCCGGAGCTCGACGGCTGGACCGCGCGGCGGCGCGAGGTGGCCGCCGCCTACGAGCGGCTCGGCCTCGGCGAGCACGTGGCGCTGCCGCGCGCGACCGCCGGCGCCGCGCACGCGTACCACCTGTACGTGGTGCGCTCCGAGCGCGAGCTGCCGGTCGGTCGCGGCTACTACCGCACCCCGGTGCACCGCCAGCCGGCGATCGCGTCGGTCGTGGAGCTCCCGGCGACCGAGGAGGCGGCCCGCACGAACCGCGCGTTGCCGATGGGAACTGACCTGACCGAGGACCAGGTGCGCCGGGTCGTGGAATGCGTGTCCGGGTCGACCTGACGCTGCGGCGTTTTCACTACATTCGGGGGCCGGCTCGGCGCATGGAGCACGGCGGCTTGCGGGTCCGGCGAGACCCGGGCGAACTCGTCACACTGCTCCTCTCGGCCACCGACGTATGAGATCCCTGACTTCCTCTGTCAACGCCCGCCGCCTGGGACAGGTCGGCGTCGACGCCTGCCTGCTCGGGCTTGCGTACTACCTGGCGTACGTCCTGCGCTTCGACGAGGGCATCCCGGCCCGCTACAAGGACCTGCTCTGGGACACGATCCCGCTCACGGTCGCGATGAAGCTGGTGATCTTCGCGATGTTCGGGCTCTACTCGAAGCTGTGGCGGTTCGTCGACCAGAAGGACTTCGAGTCGATCCTGAAGGCGGTCATCGTCTCCACGGTCGGGCTGATCGTGGTCCTGTTCCTGTTCTCGATCGGGCGCCACGACCCGCCGCGCGGGGTGATCGCCCTCGACTTCCTGCTCTCGCTCGTCTTCGTGAGCGGCGCGCGCTTCGCGGTCCGCGCGCTCGTGGAGCGGCCCGCGCGCGGTGCGATCCTCGAGCGGGCGGCGAACGAGGTGCTGATAGTGGGCGCCGGCAACGGCGGCCAGCAGGTGGCGTTCGAGCTGCGCCGCAACCCCGAGCTGCGCAGCGCACCGGTCGGCTTCGTCGACGACGACCCGCGCAAGCAGGGCATGCGCATCGCCGGCATCAAGGTCCTCGGGCCCACGAGCAACCTGCCGCGCATCCTGGACGGCGTCCAGCCCGAGGAGGTGATCATCGCCATCCCGTCCGCGCCGGGCACTCTGCGCCAACAGGTCGTGACCGCCTGCCGCGAGCGCGGCATCCCCGTGCGCACGCTGCCGACCACGTTCGAGCTGCTCTCGGGCGGCGTGAACCTCATGCGGCAGGTCCGCGAGGTCCGGGTGGAGGACGTGCTCGGGCGCGACCCGGTGCGCGTCGAGATCGACCGGGTGGGCGCCTATCTCCGCGGCCGCACCGTGCTCGTGACGGGTGCGGGCGGCTCGATCGGCTCCGAGCTCTGCCGCCAGACCGCCCGGGTGGGAGCGAGGCGCCTGATCCTCGTCGACAACTCCGAGAACGCGCTCTTCGAGATCCGGCGCGAGCTCGAGGAGGAGCGCCACTTCGCCCGGACGGCCGCGGTGCTCGCCGACTGCAAGGACGCCACGCGCATGCGCGAGGTGTTCGCGGAGCATCAGCCGTCCGTGGTGTTCCACGCGGCCGCGTACAAGCACGTGCCGCTGATGGAGGAGAACCCGGTCGAGGCGGTCCGCAACAACGCGGTTGCGACGCGGATCGTCGCCTCCGCGGCCGGCGAGGCGCGCACGGAGCGCTTCGTGCTCGTGTCCACGGACAAGGCCGTGAGCCCGGCGACGGTCATGGGCGCATCGAAGGCGCTCGCGGAATGGGCGATCGAGGCGGCGCAGAACCGCTGGAAGGGCACGCGCTACGCGTCGGTGCGGTTCGGGAACGTGCTGGGGTCGTCGGGCTCAGTCGTGCCGATCTTCCGCCGCCAGATCGGGCAGGGCGGCCCGGTCACGGTGACCGACGAGAAGATGACGCGCTACTTCATGACGATCCCCGAGGCGGTCCAGCTGATCATCCGCTCGGGTGAGCTGTCGACCGGCGGCGAGGTGTTCGTGCTCGAGATGGGCGACCCGGTGAGGATCATGGAGCTCGCCCACAACATGATCCGGCTGGCGGGGCTCGAGCCCGAGGTGGACATCGGCATCGAGATCATCGGTCGCCGGCCCGGGGAGAAGATCCACGAGGAGCTCTTCAACCCCGGCGAGCGCCCGGAGCCGACGCCCGCGGACAAGATCGTGTGCGCCGTGCACTCGCCGCTCGACGCCGACTGGGTGGAGAGCGCGTTCGTGCGAATCGAGGAGCTGGCCTACGCGGGGGATGCCGCGGCGCTGGCCGCCACCGTGGCGGAGCTGTCGGTCGAGCGGGCGCTCGCGGTGCAGGGCGGCTAAGGTCAGGGCCGTGGCGTCGCGCCGGGGACCCGGCGCGACGGCTGAAGCTCCGCTCTCGCCTCTACAGTTCGACTCTTGCCGGAGATCCTCCAGGAAATCGGGGCAGCCGCCGGCCTGGCCGCAGTGGTCGGGCTCGCTGTCCTCTCCGTTCTCTACTTCTCGCAGGCGCGAGACGTGAAGCGCCTGCGCGAGTGGGCAGGCCGGGCACCCGAGCGGGCCGCCGAGATGACCGGGCAGGCAGTGCCTGGGCGAGTGCAGGCGCAGCCGCAGGCGGGACAGGCTCAACCTGCCGGTGCGCAGGCTGCGGGAGCGCCGCAGCCCGGCGGGCCGGGTCCGCAACCGGCCGGCGCCCAGGCGCAACCGGCTAAGCCGGGACAGCCCGTCCCGCAGCCGGCTGGAGCGCAGGCCGGAACACCGAAGCCCGGCCAGCCGGTTCCGCAGCCCGCCGCTGCCCAGGCTCAGGGGGCGACCAAGCCAGGACAGCCCGTGCCCCAGCCCGCCGCTGCGGCGGCCCAGGGGGCATCGAAGCCGGGAGTGCCTCAGCCCGCGGGTGCCCAGGGCCAAGCCGGTCAGGGCGACGGGGGACCCGGACAGCCTCAGACGGCCGGCGCTCAGGCCCAGGCCGGCAAGACGCAGGCGCAGCCCGTCCAGGGCGTCCCGGCGCCGGCGCCGGCGCAGCCAGCCCAGGCGGAGCGCGCGGACGCCGAGTCGGAGGCGGATGAAGCTCGCGAGGGCGTGCCGGTCGGCGCCGGACAGGGTGCTGGGTCGCGCCCTGCCGTTGCCGCCGCCAGCGCCGGTGCGGGTGCGGCTGCCGCGATGCAGACGAAGGCGGCTCCGACCCAGCCCGCCACGGCGCCATCCCCGCAACCCGGCGACGACGCGAAGTCGGCCGCCGCCGGTCCGCCCTCCGTCCCGACCGGACCGGGCGGTCCCGCCACCCCCGCGGGCGGACGGCCGCCGGGAGCACCGCCGCCGGTGCCGGCCACCAAGCGGGTGCCGGTACGGCCGATGCTTCCGCCACGTCCGATGCCGCAGCAGACCGCGATCATTCCGCCGCCGCGACAGCCGTGGTACCGCCGCGTCCTCGGGAGCCCGCGCTATCTCGTGCTGGCGCTGGCCGGGATCCTGATCCTGGGCGGCGCAGGAGCCTTCGGCATCAGCAACCTGTCAAACGACAGCGACAGCGGAGCACCCGCGGGTAACAGCGCGGCACCGGCGGCCCAGGACGACGGCGGCGGTGGCGAGCCCAAGAAGAAGCGGCCGGCCGTGGTGCCGGCGAACGTGACCGTGGCGGTGCTGAACGGAACGACCGTGCCCGGGCTCGCGAAGCAGGTCGGCGACCGGGTGGAGTCGCACGGGTTCCAGCTCGGCACGGTGGCGAACACGGCCGACCAGGAGCAGCAGCGCGCAGAGTCGGTGGTGCTGTTCGCGCCCGGTCACAAGAACGAGGCGAGGGCAGTCGGCAAGCGCCTGGGGATCATCCAACGTCAGCCGATCGATCCGGCGAGCCAGGAGCTTGCGGGCGACGCGACGGTCGTGGTGATCGCGGGCGGCGACCTGGCGCAGTAGCAGCCGGCGCCGCGTCAGCGGCGCAGGCGCTCGCCGCCCGTGGCAATCCCCCGGGCCTTCTCGGCAAGGTGCTGCACTCCCAGCTCCTCGCTCCGCACAGCCGCCTCTTCCAGCAGCTCCTGGGCGCGCTCGTCGTCGCTGCCCAAGAGCAGCTGGCCGGCCAGCAGGTGCGCTCGTGTGGCCTCGAGGGGACGGTCGAGGGCTCGCCATGCGTCCTCGGCCTCCGCCAGCAGGTCGGCGCCCGCGACGGGGTCCTCATCGGCTACGCCGCGCGCCTCCAGGGCGGCCGCGCGACCAACCGGGTAGTGCAGCCGCTCCGCCATCTGGGCCGCCATCGCGGCGGCCTCGCTTGCCGCCTGGGGCCGGTGCGCCAGCGCGAGGATCACGGCGCGCGCGCCCGTGGCCGTGATCGACTGAGCGATCAGGCCCGCGCGCTCGCAGACCTCGATGGCCTGGTCGAGCGCCGCCGTGGCGCCGTCCAGGTCGCCCTGGTCGCGGAGGGCGAGCGACAGCCCGAAGAGCGCTTCGAAGGCGATCTCGGACCAGCCGACCTGCTCGGCCAGCTCGTGCGCGCGGTGGAACAGCACGGTGGCTTCGCCGATCCGCCCCTCGCGCCAGCGGAGCAGGCCGCGGAGCGCATACGGGAGGCACAGCTTCCCCACCAGCCCCTCGCGCTCCGCGAGCGTCGCGCTTGCCTCTGTCGACTGCTCGACCTGCTCCCAGTCCGCGCAGTAGGCGGCGAGCTGCGCCAGCCAGGCGTGGAGCTCCACCTGTGCCGGCAGCATTCCGACCTGCTCCGCGAGCGCCAGCCCCTCCTCGTAGGCGGCCCGCGCTCCGGCAACGTCGGCCTCGGAGATCTCGAGATGCCTGCCCAGCGCGGAGAGCGCGAGGATCGTCTCGCTGTCGTCCGACCCGCGCGCCAGCTCCACGGCCCGCTCGAGGTTCTGGCGCGCCTTCTCGGTGTCGCCGATCCGGCCGAACACGCGGCCGAAGATGCCGTGCGCGCGGCTCGCGGCGCGGGTCTCGTCCAGCCGCTCGGCCAGCCGCAGCGCCTTCTCGGAGGCGTAGATGGCGAGCATGTTGTCGCCCGTGTGCAGGTACAGCCAGGCGGCCTCCTCGTACAGCCGCACCAGCTCGATGCGCGGCGGGCCGTCCTTCAGCAGGTTGATGCCCTTCTGGTAGTGCTCGATGGCGCCCTTGCGCTCGCCCTTGTGCGACAGCGCCGAGCCGATCTTGCGGTGGAGGTCGGCCACCCGCTCGAGGTCCTCCTGGCCGCGGTGCCACTCGAGGCAGTCCGACCAGACGCCGATCGCCTCGTCCACGCGGCCCAGCCGGAGCGACACGTCGCCGAGCTTCTCGCCGATGCGCACGCCCTCGGCGCGCCCGTCCTGCGGGCAGATCGCGCGGGCGTGGCGGTAGTGCGCGGCCGCCTCGCGGTTCGCATACAGGAGCGCGGCGGCGTCGCCGGCCTCCTCGAGGAAGCGGAGCGCCCTTCCTCGCATCGCCTCGAGCTCCTGAGGCGCCACGCCGCTCTCGCGGCCGAGCGCGGCGGCGCGCCCATAGTGCTCGGCCAGCAGCGCCACCATCTCGTCGCTGCGGTCGCCTGCGCGCCGTTCAAGAAACGCCCCGACCTCGAAGTGCTTCCGCGAGCGGACGGCCTTCGGAAGCATCCCGTAGGCGACGTCACGGATCAGCACGTGCTTGAAGGCCATCTCGCGCTCGCCGACGAGCGGCCCCTGCACCGCCGGCCCCAGGATGTCCTTCTCCTGGAGCGAGATCAGCGCGCGGTCGAGGTCACGCCCCTCGGCTTGAGCCAGGCTCGCCAGGGCGCCCTCCGGGAACGTGCGGCCCACCACCGATGCCTGCTGCACGAGCCGCCGCTCGAACGGCTCCAGCGAGTCGAGCCGCGCCGCCAGCACAGCCTGGACCGTGTCCGGCAGCTCGGCCGCCTCGATCGTGCCCTCCTCCGCGATTCGCCGCGCCATCTCCTCGGCGAACAGCGGGTTGCCGCCCGAGCGCTCGGCCACCGCCGGCACGACCTCCTGTCCCTGCGGCAGCAGCGCGCGCACGAGCGCCCGGCTGTGCTCGTCGCTGAGAGGGCTCAGCATGAGCTGCGTGGCCGAGCGGCGGCCGCCGCCCCAGCTCGGGCGCCGGTCGAGCAGCTCGTCGCGAGCCAGGCAGACGAGCATGAGCGGGGCACGAACCCACTGGGCGAGGTGCTCGATCGCGTCGAGCAGCCCGTCGTCGGCCCAGTGGATGTCCTCGAACGCGATCACGAACGGCCGCCGTGTCGCGATCGCCTCGATCCCGCGCCGGAGCGCCGACAGGAACGCCTCGCGCAGCCGCTCGGGGTCGTCCTCGTCGGGCACGAGGTCGGGGGGCACTTCCACGCCGAGCAGCCGGCCGATCAGCGCCGCCTCGCGGTCGGAGTGCGTGCTGGCCTTGCCCATCAGGTCCGCCACGTAGGCGCGGAGCTTCTGCCAGGCCTGCTCGGACAGGTCCGTCTCGACGATGCCGCACTCCGCGCGCAGCACCTCCCCGAGCGCCCAGAACACGATGCCGCTCCCATACGGGAGGCAGCGGCCGGTGCGTACCGTCGGGGCTGAAGGGTGCTTCTCGAGGCGGCGGTCGAACTCGCGCAGGAGGCGCGACTTGCCGACGCCGGCCTCGCCGACGACGGTCACCAGGTGCGAGGTGCCCTCACGCACCACGCGCTCGTAGAGGCTGTCGAGGGCGCCCAGCTCCTGCTGGCGCCCGACGAGCGGCGACTCGCTGGCGGGGGCGACCCGGCGCACCGCGTGCTCCTCGATCAGCCCGACCGCCTCCCACGCCGGCACCCGCTCTGCCCTCCCCTTCAGCTCCAGCGGTTCGAGCGTCGCGTACTCGACGGCGGCATCGGTGGCGCGCATCGTCCGCTCGCCTACCGTGACGCTGCCCGGCCGAGCGACGCTCTGAAGCCGCGACGCGACGTTCACGGTGTCGCCGGTCACCGTGTAGGCGTCGCCCACCGCGCCCGCCAGCACCTCGCCGGTGTTCACGCCCACCCGCAGCGCGAAGTGCGCCCCGTCCGGCAGGCCGTCGTTCACCTCGCCCATCGCGGCCTGCATCCCGAGCCCGGCCCGGACGGCGCGCTCGGCGTCGTCCTCATGCGCCACGGGCGCGCCGAAGATCGCCATCACGTTGTCGCCGATGTACTTGTCCACCGTCCCGCCGTAGCGCTCGACTTCGTGTCCGAGGCGAAGCAGCGCGCGGTCCACGAGCGACTTCACGGCCTCCGGGTCCATCCGCTCGGCGAACGCCGTGTAGCCGGACAGGTCCGCGAACAGCACGGTCACCTGGCGGCGCTCCTCGGGCGGAATCGTAGTGCTGTCCACCACCGGCGCCTCCGTCGCGGGCGCGGGCGCGTCGCCGAGCGCCGTGCCGCACGTCATGCAGAAGCGCGCCTCGGCTGGCGCCGGCGTGCCGCAGCTCGGACAGCGCCGCTCGAGCGCGGTGCCGCAGCTCATGCAGAAGCGCGCACCAGCCGGATTCTCGGCTCCGCAGGAGGCGCAGGTCATCTGCCCAGGTTAGGGCACGTGCCCGGAGTCAAGGTAGGCGCGGGCGGCCTCTGCGAGCAGCGGCTCGTCCACCAATGTCAGCTCGCGTCCGTCGACCTCGATCACGGCGCCGGGATACGGCGGGTACCAGAACGCGCGCAGCTTGCGCTCGAGGTCGTCGCCGGGATGCACGCGGCGCAACGCTTCGAACTCCTCGCGGCCCACGTAGCGTCCGGGCCCCTGCGGCTCGCGCGGCAGCTCCTCACCGGCCAAGACCCGTCCCATGACGCGCCCGAAGAGCCCGAACAGGTGCTCCTGGCTGTCGATGTCGACCGAGAGCGCGGTTGCCGTATTCGGGTCGATCGGAAAGCGCTCGACCTCCACCAGGTCGCCGGTGTCGAACTCCGCGTCCACGAAGTGGCACGACACCCCCCACTGGCTCATCCCGTCGAGGACCGCGACGTTGTACCCGCCCAGACCGCGTATGTCCGGTAACGGGGCGGGGTGGAAGTTGAGGCAGCCGATCCGCCCGAGCGACAGGACCGGCTCGCGGATCCGCTTCCAGAACAGGAAGGAGATCACGAGGTCGACGGCTTCGGGCAACGCGTCGTCCAGCTGTTCGTAGGACACAAGCGTCAGGCCGTGCCGCTCGGCGACGAGGTCGACGCGCTGCTCCTCGTGCGTGAACTCGTCCGGCTCACCGGCAACCACGGCCACGACCTCGGCGCCCTCCGCCACGAGCCAGTCCAGCGCCCGCGCCGCCGACCGCTTGCACTTCGCCATGTACACGACCCTCACGAGCGCACCTGCTCGTACAGACTGGCGGTTTGCTCCGCGATCCGGTCCCAGGAGAACGGGCCCGCGGCGGCGGCCGCTGCGCGCTCCTCGAGCCGGCGCCGCTCGCTCGGATCCGCGAGCAGACGCCCGATCGCGGCCGCCAGCTCGTCGGGATCGCCCGGCGTCACGAGCAGGCCGGCGCCGTGCTCGTCGGCGAGCTCGCGGAATCCGCCGACGTCGCTGAGCACCATCGCCTTGCCGAAGGCGAGGCCGGCGAACAGCACGCCCGACATGTCGACGTTCCGGTGCGGCAGCACGAGCAGCTCGGCGCGCCTGAAGTAGGCGGGCAGCTCGGCGTCGCTCACGTAGCGGTCCACGAAGCGGACGCGCCCCGGCGGCGCGAGCCGGCGCAGGTGCTCCATCGACACCTCGAGCGGCCGCCCCACGACCCACAGCTCGGCGCCCTCGACCTGCTGGAATGCCTCCACGAGCACGTCGGCCCCCTTGTAGGGCCGGACCACGCCGAAATACAGCACGACCGGGCCCTCGACCGCGGCGAGCTCCGCCGGCAGCGGCTGCTCGGCCCGCTGGTGGGTGAGGTGCTCGAAGGCGCCGTGGGGGATCACGTGCACGCGCTCGCCGCCACCGAGCAGCTCCGCGCCGTAACGGGTGTGCACGATCACCCCGTCCATCCGCTGCGCCAGGCGGTGGTCCACGGCCTCGCGGCGGATCACGTTGTGCATGGTGAGCACCCGGGGGCGCGCCGCGGGCAGCAGGTGGGCGTCGATCCGCTCGACCGGCAGCCACTGGAAGTGGCGCACGTCGGCCTCGGCGGCGCGGCGGCGGTAGCGGAGCATGTCCGGCACGTGCTCGGCGAGCTTGACGGCGCGGCGCCGCCGCGGCGCGCCCGTTCCGAGCCGGGTCGCCAGCCGGTAGAACGATTCGGTCACCCCGTACCCGACCGGGGCGGGCGGCGGGCCGTGCACGAAACGCGACGTGACGAGCTCCACGTCGAGGCCCCGTCGCGCGAGCGCGGCGGCCAGGGCGTGGTCGTATGGCAGGACGTCGCCAGAGGGGTCGATCAGGTGCACCCGCACGCAGGGCATTCTCTAGGGTCCGGCTCCGAATGACCCTGCTCCGCCCTCGATACCCAGGTCGGGGCTCCCGCCCCTCCGGGCACAGGTGACCCGGCCGCTCGTCCGGGCGGTGTTCGCGGTCATCGTGGTCGCGACGATCGCCGCCTTCTTCCTCACGCAGCAGCTGAAGGGCGATTTCCCGCTCGTCATCCGCTTCGCGACGAAGCCGGCCCACTTCTCGCCGAACGGCGACGGCTACCGCGACAGGTCCGAGATCGGCTTCGACCTGTCCGAGCCGGCCAGCGTGTCGTTCATGGTCATCGACACGGAGGGCACGGAGGTGCGGCGGATCATCTCCAGCCGCCGGCTCGCCGGCGACGCGAAGCATCGCTTCACCTGGGACGGCCGCGACGACGACGGCACCGTGGTGCCCGACGGGACCTACCGCATGCGCGTGGTGCGCCGCGACGAGAGCCGGGTGATCGACTCGGTCAAGGAGATCACCGTCGACACCGTCCCGCCGCGCGTGACACTGACCTCGGCGACGCCGTCCGTGATCGCGACCGCTCTGCCCGGTGAGACGCCGAGCGTGCGGCTGCGCTACCGCGGCCCGAAGAACCAGGCTCCCGTGGTCCGCGTGTTCCGGACGGGCGAGGGCGAGCCGCACATCGTCCGGCGCTTCCGCGGCGGGCCGAACCGCGACGCCACCTGGGACGGTCGCGTGAGCGCCGGGCCGGAGCGCACCGAGCCCGCGCCCGAGGGCGACTACGCCTTCACGGTGGCCGTGCGCGACAAGGCCGGAAACGTCACCGAGGCGCCGAGGCCGGTGCCCCGGCCGCCCGTCGCCCGTCCGCGCACCGGTGTGTCGGTCCGGAACTTCACGCTGCGGGGCCCGCTGTCGGCGATCACCGCGGGCGCGTTCGCCCACCTCGAGGTGGGGCCGGTGGACCGGAGCTTCGACTTCGTCGTCTCGCGGCTCGGCGACCCGGAGCCGCTGCTGCACGGCGGGCGCGTGGCTGGGCGCTTCCGCATCCATGTGCCCAGCAAGATGCGCACCGGGGTCTACGTCGTTCGCGTGAGGGCCGGAAGCGAGCGCGCGGTATGGCCGCTCGCCGTTGCCGGCCTCCCGCCGCGCAGCGCCCGCGGCGAGGCGCGCCCCCTGGTGGTGCTTCCGGCGCTCACCTGGCAGGGGCTCAACCGGGTGGACGACGACGCCGACGGCTTCGCCGACAGGCTCCCGTTCTCGGATTCGGTGCACGTCGACCGGCCGTTCGCCGCTGGAACGCTTCCGAAGCGCTTCGACACCGAGGTCTCGCCGCTGCTGCGCTGGCTCGACCGGGAGCGGCTTCCCTACGACCTCACCACCGACCTCGCGCTCGCCCGGCACGAGGGCCCGGCGCTCGGCAATGCGCCAGGCGTCGCCTTTGCCGGCAGCGAGCTGTGGCTGCCCGAGGATCTGCTCAGGCGCCTGCGCGACTACGCCGCGGACGGCGGCCGCGTCGCGGCGTTCGGGGCCGACTCCTTCAAGCGCGCGGTGACGCTGCGCGGCTCGGTCGTGAGCGACCCGTCACCGCCGCGGCGCGAGAACGCGCTTGGCGAGCGAACCGAGCTGGTTCATACGAGCGCGGCCCCGCTCACCGTCTTCGAGGACGGGCTCGGCCTGTTCGAGGGGGTGTCGGGCTTCGTCGGCGAGTTCAGCGTGTTCGAGACCTCGACGGGACTCCCGCGGTCGGCGCGGCGGATCACCGAAGCGGGCCGCGATGCGGGGCAGCCGGCGTTCGTGGCATTCGGCCTCGGAGGCGGCATCGTGCTGCGGGCCGGAACGCCGCAGTGGGCCCGCGAGCTCGAGGAGTCGGCACTCAGTCTCGAGCTGCCGCAAGTGACAAAGCGCATCTGGAAACTCCTGTCTGACGGGCCTGGCACCTAGATAGCGACGCTGCGCACCGTGCACCGCCCGGTGCTTGCCCACGGCGCCTGCCATCCTCCGGGCCGTGACCCGACGACGCCTGCTGGTGGGAGGCGGGCTTGTCGTGATCGTCCTCGCGGTCGCGATAGGCCTGTACGTCCGGAGCCAGAACGAACCGCTGAAGAAGCGCGGCTCCGCCACGGAGGAGTTCGTGACGACCGAGGACGCCGAGCCGAAGGCGCCTCCCAAGAACAGGAACCCGCGGCCCTGGCCGACCTACGGGTACGACGACGCGCGCCAGCACGTCTCGCCGTATGACCACCGGCCGCCCTACAAGCGCCTGTGGACGATCGACGCGCACGACACGCTCGAGTTCCCGCCCACGCTCGGCTACAGGCGGATATACCTCGCCCAGCAGAAGGGGCTCTTCTTCGCACTGAACGCAGAGACCGGACGGGTCTCCTGGCGGAAGAGCCTCGGCCGCTGCGCCGCTTCCTCGCCCACCATCGGGAAGGGCGTCATCTACCAGTCCTACATGCACCACGTCGTGTGCGCGCAGGACCAGCCCGGCGCGGACGGCTTCGTGGTCGCCTGGGACGCGCAGACGGGACGCGAGCGCTGGCGCTACAAGACCGCCCCGGTCGAGTCCTCGCCGCTACTCCACGGCAAGCGGCTCTTCTTCGGCACCTGGGACAACGGCGTCCACGCGATCAACGCGACCAACGGGCACCGTATCTGGCGCTTCCAGGCCGACAACCAGGTCAACACATCCGCCGCGTATTGGCACGGCCGGATCTTCATCGCGTCGGACGGCGGAACGCTCTACTCGCTCAGCGCGAAGAGCGGCAAGCTCCTGTGGAGCGCGCAGTCGAAGTCGCGCTTCGGCTCGCGCGAGTTCTGGTACGCCACGCCGACGATCGCCTACGGGCGCGTCTACATCGGCAACACCGACGGCACCATGTACGTGTTCGGCGCGAAGACCGGCAACCTCCTGTGGGCGCGGCCGCTCGGCACCTACATCTACGGCGCGGCCGCCGTCTACCGCCGCAAGGTGTTCGTGGGGACCTACGACGGCAAGTTCTACGCGCTCGACGCGGCCACGGGCGACGTGCGCTGGCAGATCGACGCGCACGGCGCGGTCCACGCGGCCCCGACCGTCATGGACGGCCTCGTCTACTACGCGGTCTGCTCGACCTGCGGCGAGGCGGCCTCGCGCGCGGTGGCGCGCGGACCCGACGCGACCTACGCGGTCCGCGCGCGCGACGGCACGCAGGTCTGGCACTTCCAGGCGGGCAAGTACGCAAACCCGGTGATTGCCGACGACGACCGCATCTACGTGACCGGCCGCGCGCACGAGTTCGCGCTTGCGCGGCGCGGGTCGAAGGTGGTGAAGGAATACCTGAGCCGGGCGCGCGCGGCCAAGCGGCGCAAGGCTAAAGCCGCTCGAGAAAAGCGCCGACGCGCTCGGTCACGGTCCGCAGAACGTCGAGAGAAGCGAGCGGATCGCCGCTGACCTGAAGCGAGTGGTCAAGCCCGGGCAGCTCGAGGACCTCGAGCGCGGGGTTGTCGGGCACGGTCCCGTTTCCCCAGGTTGGGTCCGCAGGGCTGCCCACCAGCAGCGCCGGCGCCCCCGCCGAGCCGATCGCCTCGACGATCTCCGGCCGGACCAGCAGCGGCGTGAGCCAGACCGCGGGGCCGCTGACCATCGGCGCCGCGGCGCTTCCCAGCGACTTCCCGACCACGACGATCAGCTCCGCGCCGGCCGCGGCCTCAAGCGCCCGCTCAGCCTGGCCGCGCATCCACTCGAACGGCTCCTGGTCGTCGGGGGCGCGCTCGTCCACCTCGACCACCGACCACCCGCGCGCCTGCGCCGCCTCGCGCGCGAACCACATGAGCGGTGCCTGGCTGAAGTAGCGGACGCCCGGCAGGAGCACCGCGCAGCGCGACGGGTCACCCTCGTGCTGGAGCACGGAGCGACCCTAGCGCCATCAGAGCGGCGACGAGCACGCCGGTCATGGGCCAGACGAGGTAGTAGTTGTTGAAGGTCCTGCCGATGAACATCAGCCACAGGATCGAGACCGCGAACGCGGCCGCGCCGACCCAGAGCTCCTGAGCCCGCCGCTGGGCGAGCAGCAGCCAGACCGTGAGCGGCACCCAGGTGAGCAGCGCGATCAGGAGGAACGGGTAGCTCCCGTCGCGGTCCTCGAGGATGCCTAGCCGGATCAGGATCGCCGACAGGCCGTAGCCGACGATCCGGTACGTGCCTGCGCCGTACTTCACGGTGTCGTCGTAGAAGGCACCCGGGTCGGCCACGACGAAGGGCAGCAGGCCCACGGCAAGCACGCCGGCCAGGGTGAGCCCCGCTCGCTTCCACTCCTCGCGCGGCACCATCAGCGCCAGGAACGGCAGGGCCACGATGGCGAACTGCTTCAGCAGGATCGCGCCCGCCAGCGCGGCGGCCCCCAACGCGAACCGGCGTCGCGTCACGAGCGCGAAGGCGAGCACGAGCAGCAGCAGGCTCGGGGCGTCGTTCTGCCCGAACCAGGCCGAGCGGACCGCGATCGGGTTGCAGACGAGCACGGCGCCGAGCACCAGCCGCCAGCCGAGCGGGCCGCGGAAGAGCAGGGCGGCGGGCAGCAGCGCCAGCGTTGCCAGGAGGACGAGCAGCCTGTAGTCGTCGAAGGGGTCGGGCAAGAGGCGCCAGACCGCGGCGCTCACGACCGCGCCGGGGAAGTAGGCGAAGTGCTCGAGCGCCACCTCGCGCTCGCGCACGCGCTCGGAGATGCTGCCGTCGCGGGTATAGAAGCGCTCGAGCCCCGACTCGCGGTAGTCGTGGCCGTATGGGTTGTCGAGGTCCAGAAGGAGCTCGCCGCCGAGCTCGGCCTGGTAGGTCGAGTCGTTCGTGAAGAACCAGGGCGCGGTCGAGTCCCGGAGGCCGAGCTGCAGCAGCGTCGAGGGCGCGGCGAGGAGGACTCCCACGGCCAGCACCAGCGCGATTCCGGTCCAGCTCGGGAGCGCCGGCCGCGGTCGGGCCAGCAGGAGCGCCGCGAAGGCGCCGCAGAGGAGCGCGGCGACGAACGCCGACGCCCGCGCGATGCCCACGTCCCACTCCTCGCCGGCGGCGCGCACAAGCGGCGCGAGCGGGCCCTGTGGATCCACGCTCGGGGGGCGGAAGTGCCACGGGTCCGATCCGAGCTCGGGCAGCGTTATCGCCACCAGCGCGAACAGTACGCCGCTGAGCACGAGGCCCTCGCGCTGCGTCACGCCGCCACGACCTCCCGGCGTGGCTCCACGCTCGGCTGGACCGAGTACGCGGCTGCGATTCCCAGCACCAGCCAGGTGAGCGGGTCCTCGAGGAAGCCGCTGTAGAAGAGAGCGTGCGTGAACAGGCCGAGGAAGGTCACGCCGAGCGCGAGCCCGAGCGCCTCGTCGCGTTTTCGCAGCCGCAGGATGAGGAGCGCCCCGCCGGCGAGGAGCCACGCGTACAGCGCGAGGCCGATCACGCCCAGCTCGGCGAAGACCGTGAGCGGCGTGGTGTGCGACACGAAGTTCGGGGTCGGCCGGTCGCTGTGGGCAAGCCGCCGGCTGGCCCGCGGCTGCCCGCCGATTCCCACGCCCACGATCGGGTGCTTCTCGATCACCCGCGTGGCGTCCTTCACCCGCTCGGTGCGGTCGCTCGTGATCCTGTTCAGGGACTTCCCGTCCGCGAGCTGCACGGCGACGTAGCCGCACGCGGCCAGCACCGCGGCGGCGGCAAGCAGGGCGACCGCGCGGCGAACCCGCCCGTCCCCTGTCGCCACCGCCAGTGCGAGTGTGATCACGAGCAGCGCGATCATGCTCGACTGCGAGTACGAGAACAGGAGACCCGCCCACATGAGTGCGAGCAGGGCGACGAGCGGCCAGGTGCGCCAGCGCCGTGTCGCGAGCAGCGTGAGCGCGACGCCGATCCCCAGCACCACGTGGCGTCCGTACAGGCTGGGATCGCCGAACAGCGAGGTCACGCGGAAGTAGTCGGTGTTCGCGTTCGACGCCGCCAGGTTCGGCGCGTAGAAGAAGAGCTCGTGCGTGGCCGCCTGCCAGAGGCCCACGGCCGCGAACAGGGACGCGAGCGTAATCGCGGCGACTGCGAGCGCTCGCGGGGCCCAGTCCGGGAACTCGGCCCGCGCGACGGTGGCCAGCAGCGCGACGAACGGGAGCGTGAAGAACAGGAGCAGGTTGGTGCCGGCCTCGACGTCGTCGGCCCACAGCAGCGAGCAGCACGCGAACGCGAAGAACGCCGCGGCCGGGAACGCGATCTGCCTGGGGAGTGCGCGGATCTCGCCGCCCCGGAGAGCGCGCCAGCCGAGTGCAATGGCGCCCGCGGCCAGCACGAAATAGAGCGGAAGCAGGCGCCCCAGGCGGCCGTCGTCGGCGATCTGCACGAGCAGGGTGGCGGAGCTGTCGAACGAGAGCGGGGGTCGCAGCGGCGCGGCCACCAGCACGGCAATCGGCACGAGCGACGGCCAGCGGACGAAGCTCGCGGCCGCGAGGGCCACCGCGGCGGTCCCGAGCACCAGCGCCGCCGCACCGGAGGCGCCGTTCAGCCGGTCGACCAGGCCGCCGCCGAGCGCCCACGCGAACACGAGCTCCGTGGCGGCCAGCAGCGCGAGGCCGGCGAGCAATGCCACGCGTCCGGCGCGGCCGCCCGCGAGCAGCACCAGCACGGCCCCGAGCGCGCCGCCCAGCGCGGCCAGTTGGGCGGTCTCAGCGTGCTCCATGGCGTGCGGGCACGTTATTGGCCAAGGCCCGGTTGTGGGCCTCGGCCGCCTCGCGGATCCCCTCGCCGCGGCCCGGGAACAGCTCCTGGCGCGCGTGGAGCAGGTAGCGCCGCGGGTCCCGCCGCGGGAGGAGAGCCGCGACCCCCGCGCGGACCATGTAGGCCCAGATCCAGCAGGCCTTCCAGACGCGCCGGGTGACGGTCATCCCATGCTTCCGGAAGTAGCGGTCGCGGTTGCGGTGGAACTCCACGATTCGCCGTCCCATCGCCGCGGCATCGGTGCCGAGCTGGTCGTGGTGGACCGCCCGCGCGCCCGGCACGAACAGGATCCGCCAACCCGCGTCGCGGAGGCGCCTGCAGAAGTCGGTCTCATCGGAGTAGACGAAGAAGTCGCTGTCGAACCAGCCCACCTGCTCGGCCGCGTCGCGCCGGACGAGCGCGGCGCTCGACTGGACCCAGCCCACCTCGCGGATGCTCGCCCCCGTGCTCTGCACCGCGACCCGGTCGTGCAGGAAGACCGCCGCGGCGAGCGCCCACGGGATGTCCGGCAGGCGCCACGCGCACGGAGTCGGGTCACCCTCGCTCGTGAGCAGCTGCGCGCCGGCCACCGCGGCGCGCGGGTCGGCCTCGAGCGCGTCGTGCAGCGCGCGCACGGCGCCATCACGCAGCTCCGAGTCCTCGTTCAGCAGCAGGCAGTAGCGGCCGCGCGCCTCGCGCAGGAGGAGCGAGTCGTTGTCGGCCTTGCCGGTCCGGCGCTCGAGCGCGAACAGGCGCGCCTCGGGATGGCGCTCGCGCACGGCCTCCGCCGAGCCGTCGGTCGACGCGTTGTCCAGCACGAGCAGCTCGTGCTCCACCCCGGGCGGGTGCGTGCGCTCGATCGCGGCAAGGCAGTCGAGCAGGTAGTCGCGCCCGTTCGTGTTCACCACGCAGTACGAGAGCTCGGTCAGCGCGCGGCCTCCTCGAGCACCGCGAGCGCACGCTCGGCCAGCTCGTCGCGCCCAAACTCGCGCTCGGCGAGGGAGCGCGCGTTGCGGCCCATCCGCTCCACCTCGTCCGGGTTGTCGCGCAGCCAGGCGACCTTCTGGGCCAGGGCGGCCGCGTCGCCGGCGCGGACGTACAGGCCTGCCTCGTTCCGCTCCACCAGCTCGCGCATCCAGCCGTCCATGTTCACGATCGCGGGGCGGCCGGCGGCAAACGTGTCGAAGAGCTTGTTGGGGGAGTTCGTGGCGAGCACCGGGACGTCCTTGAAGAGCGTGAGGCACGCGCTTGACTCGGCGGCGAGCCGCGCCACGTCAGTCTTGCTGCCGCTTCGGAAGTGCACGTTCGGCGGGGCCGTGCGCTCCAGCTCCGGCCGGCGCTTTCCGTCGCCCATGAGCACGAAGCTCACGTCCGGCACGAGCTTCGCCGCCTCGACCACGGCGCTCAGGTCGTTCGCCTCTCCCATCGCCCCGAAGTAGGAGACCTGGAACGGCCCGCGGGGCGGGCCGGGGTCGAACAGGTCGAGGTCCGCCGAGTTCGGCACGAGGACGCTCTTCTCGGCCGGCAGGGCGGCCTGGATGCCGGGCGAGAGCGCGATCACCCTCGTGCTCCGCGCGTAGACGATGCGCTCCAGGGCACGGGCGAGCCGCTGCGCGACCGGGTTCCGGAGCGCGCCCATCTGGATCGGTGCCTCCGGCCACAGGTCGCGCACCTCGAACACGAGCGGCGTGCGCCACCTGAGCGCCGCGGCGAGCGCCGGCAACGCCATGGTGAGCGGCGGCGAGGTCGCGTAGACGACGTCGGGCCGCGGGCCGCGCAGCGCCGCGACGGTCGCGCCGACCGCGAAGCGGCCGAACGCCAGCATGCGGCCCAGGTTCGACATCGCCGTGGCGCGCATGTAGTCGGAGTAGGCGCCGCGCACGGCCACGACCTCGATGCCATCCACCGTCCGGGCGCCCGCGCCTGCGGTTACCATCCGCACCGCGTGGCCCCGCTCCACGAAGCGGCGCGCGAACTCATACGAGCGCGTGCCGCCCACGCCAGCGCGGGTGACGAAGAACTGATGCAGGTACAGGATTCGCATTCGGTGGGCCGGAACGGTAACCAGCGTTGAGCAGAGCGCTGGATGTCGTGCTGGCCGCGGCGCTGCTGGTGGTCACGTCCCCGGTGCTTGCGCTGGCGGCGCTCGCGATCAGGCTCGAGACCCACGGGCCGGTCTTCTACCGCCAGCAGCGGGTGGGCCGCGGCGGTGAGCCGTTCCAGCTCTGGAAGCTCCGGACGATGGTGCCGGGCGCCGAGTCGCTCGGGGCGGGGCTCTACGTGCTCGAGGGCGACCCGCGCATCACCCGCATCGGGCGCCTGCTGCGGCGCTTCTCGCTCGACGAGCTGCCGAACCTCGTGAACGTGCTGAAGGGCGATATGGCCATCGTCGGCCCGCGCCCGACCGTGCAGGAGCAGGTCGACCGCTACACCGACCGCCAGCGCCGCCGCCTCGAGGTGAAGCCGGGAATCACCGGATGGGCCCAGATCAAAGGCCGCACCTCGCTCCTGTGGCCCGAGCGCATCGAGCTGGACGTCTGGTACGTGGAGAACCGCTCACTGCGCCTGGACCTCCGCATCCTGCTGAAGACGGCCCGGATGCTGGCCACGGGGCATGGTCTCTACAGCGAGGACCTGAAGCAGGGCTGGTAGCTCAGCGCACGCGCAGCGACTCGAGCTCGGTGGCGCCGCGGTCGGTGTCCAGGTCGGAGTTCGCGACCGCGTAGTAGCGGTAGCGGGCCCTGAAGGCGGGTACGAACGAGGTGCTGAAGCGGCCGCGCCGGGTTCGCACCGCGCGCCGTCCGACGATTCGCCAGCGGCCGCGGACCTGCTGCTGGAACACGACGCTCACCACGCGCTTGCGCGGCGCGACGGTCCCCTCCACCGTCACGCGGCGCCCGCGCGCCGCCCTCGTGGGCGGCCGTGTGAACGTGAGGACCGGCCGCAGCCTCAGCAGGAGCCGCTGGGAGGCCGCGCCGCGCACCTCCGCGCTGCCGGGGTAGCGCACTCGCACATACATGCGCTTCGCGGGCTTCAGGTCGCCGGCGAAGGCGCCGTCCGCCCCCGTGGTGAGGCGGCGGGACGTGCGCCAGGCGTTGTCGCTGTTCACCTGGATCTCCACCGCCTGCCCGGCGAGCGGGTTCCCGTCCGGCCCGACGAGCACGCCGCTCACGGGCACGGCCTCGCCGTAGTAGGCGCTGTAGTCGGCGAGTGCGGCCGTCACGTGCGCGGAGAATGTGGCGAAGGGGGTGCCGGCAGCGACCAGCGCGCGGAGGTCGTCCAGCTGCGCGTAGAGAGCGTCGCCCGGGCAGGCGGTCTTTCCCGTGTCGCGGTGGCCGATCACGCGCTCGAGCGTCACCTGGGCGCCGGCGGGGTAGCGGCTCGCCGGCCCGCCCGCGCTCGTGAGTGTCACCGGGCCCGACAGCGGCTGGCCGTGCACCGTCAGCTTCCAGCGGATGTAGTTCGCGGTGGCGGCCAGCGACGCGTCGCTCGCCGCGACGCTCGTGTAGTCGCCGATATTCGCCACGCCTGCGGTCTGGGCGTTGAAGCCCTGCGCCTGTGCGCCGATGACTGCCTTGTCGAGCCCTCCGGCGCGCCCCTCGTAGATCGTGCCGTACTTGTCGACCAGTGCGTTGTAGCCGATGTCGTTCCAGCCGTTCGAGTTGCGGTGGTAGCGGCAGATCGCCAGCACGATCTGGGGCGCCTCTTCAGGCGTGTAGTCGTTCAGGGACACCGTGTGGTGCACGTGGACCGCCTTGACCTCGCCGTAGCTCGGCGCCGTGCGGGGCGGGCACTGGTCCGCGCCCCAGTCCTCGCGCGAGACGTACGGGAAGGGGGTGTCGGTGGTCTGGCTCGCCCGAGCCCGCACGCGCCGCTTACCCACCGAGACGAAGTGCAGGCGCAGCCCGCGCACCCTCCGGCTGAGCCTGTACTGGACGGTCCGGGCGCGGCCGACCCAGACCGGGTCCGAGCCGCCGGGGCCGTGCACGCCGAGGTGCTGCCAGCGGCTCCAGCGGTCTCCCCGCCGTACGCGGATGTCGGCATCAGGCATAGCCGTGCCCTTCCAGTGCAGGCCGACGAGGTTGAAGGGCCGCGGTGCAACGATTCTTGCAAGCGCCCGGTCAGGTGCCCGTCGCTCGAAATCCGCGCTGCCGGCTGCAAAGGCTGGCGGAGTCAGGCACAGAGCGCAGAGAAACGCCGCTGCTGAGGCGAGCAGCTTCATCACAGCCCCAACACGTATAGCGGGAGCCTGTTGCGCCGCGGAGCAAATCGCTGCGCACCGGGCACCGCCGTTGCTTGCGCACTACGGAATCGGCTCTGGTCCCTGCGAGCGGTGCTCGTCCCGGAAGGCGGCCAGTGCGTCGTAGGTCTTGTCGTTGACCTCGTTGCACAGCAGCAGGCGGCCGGTCCCGTTCGGCGGCGGGTCGGCGTTCCAGGCCGTCGCGGCCACCGCGTACGGCATCTTGCTCCGCGGCACGAGGAACATCTGGTACGGGTCGTCGTCCACGAGCGCGCGAATGTTCGCCCGCTGGTCCTCGGGCAGCGACGGCTTCACCCAGAAGATCACGCGCCCGTGCTCCATGCCGTGGACGAGCTCCTCGTCCTGAGGCGGGTCGCCGTAGATCCCGTCCTGCGCGGGGATCTGGTAGTGGCGTCCGGACGTCGGCGGGTTGGTGCTGTACTTGACCCGCTCGGACAACGACGTCGTGTGTTCCCTGGAGGTCGCCTTGACGCTCTTCAGCGTGCAGCCAGCGGCCTTTGCGGCCGGCGCGACCTCGAAGATCTTCTGATCCGGGAAGCTGCCGCCGTCCGGGAACACCTCGGCGGCCTGGGCGTCGCTGCCGCCACCACCGCCGCCACCCGTCGCGAGCACGACCAGCACGACCACGGCGGCAAGGGCAAGGAGCGCCCCGGCCCCGTAGCCGACCAGCTTCTTGCGCTGCTCGGCGGCCTTCTTCTGGCGCTCGCGCTCCTCGCGCTCACGCCGAAGCGCCTCCTTCTGCTCCCTGCGATGGGACACGACGGCGAAATGTAGCGAGCAGCGTTAAGCGGACGCTAAGCCGAGGGCCGCCGCGTCCGGGCCCCGCGAGCGGCCCCGGACGTGCTGCGCCGGCGGGCTCCGGAGGCCCGCGCCGGCGCGAAGCACTCGCCCACAAATTCCACGATCTCGCTGGTCAGCCGCTCGGGCGTCAGCCGCAGCTCGAGGATCGAGGACGCCTGGACGAGGCGGGCGTTCGGCAGCTCGCGGACCAGCATGTCGGAGTCCGAGAACGGGTGGATCGGGTCGCGGTAGTGGCCGATCACGAGCGTGCTCTGGCTCATATTGGCGCGCTCCTCGCGCGGCGGCGCCACGCGGCCGTAGAACAGCCCCTGCAGGACGGACGCCGACGGCTTCGGGTCCTGGCTGACCCAGTCGAGCAGCATGTCGCCCAGCAGCCAGCTGCCTCTGGGCACGCGCCGGGCGCCGGCCCCGATTGC
>JBKPBS010000162.1:0-12540 GCA_046726915.1 Actinomycetota bacterium | reverse complement strand
CGGAGATCGGTGACGCCGGCAAGACGACCATCTACGTCCGGAGGTTCAACCGTGACATCGACACGGTCGTCAAGGGCCAGGACCCGCAGCCCTACGTGGTCATCTCGACCCGCTGCGCGCACCTCGGCTGCCCGGTCCGCTACATCCAGGCCTCGCAGAAGTTCGTCTGCCCGTGCCACGGCGGCGTCTACGACTCGCAGGGCAAGGTCCAGGGCGGACCGCCGGTGCGGCCGCTCGACCGCTTCTACACGCGGACCGTGAACGGCCGCGTCGAGGTGGGCGACCGCTTCTCGCTCAACTCCGACCTCGAGCGCTTCTCGCCGCGCGACCCGTCGAACCATCTCGACGGCCTGTGGCAGTACATCTACCCGTCGAGGCCGACGACGTGAAGCTGCCGTCGCCACCGCTGCCGAAGGCGCTCCGCCGCAGCCCGCCACGGCCGGGCGAGAACGACCGGAAGAACGGCCGGAACGCCGCTCCGGCCACGAAGCCCACTGCGAAGGACCAGGCCGTCGAGGGCGTAGCCAGCGCCGTCGGCTGGCTCGACGAGCGCACGGGCATGAGCCCGTTCCTGCGCGGGTTCCTGTACCGGAAGATTCCGAAGGGCACCAACTGGTACTACACGCTCGGCTCGGCCACGCTGTTCGCCTTCCTGTCGCAGGCCGTCACGGGCGTGTTCCTCGCGATGTACTACGAGCCGGACCCCACGCGCGCCTACGAGTCCGCCTCGCGCATCACGAACGAGGTCTTCCTCGGCGAGTTCGTCCGCGGCATGCACCGCTGGGGCTCGACCGTGATGATCGTCCTGATCTTCCTCCACATGGGGAGGACGTTCTTCTTCGGCGCGTACAAGTACCCGCGCGAGCTGAACTGGGTGATCGGCGTCGTCCTGGTCGTGCTGACGCTGATGATGGGCCTCACCGGCTACCTGCTCCCGTTCGACCAGCGCTCCTTCTGGGCCACGGTGGTGGCGGTGAACCTGAACGCGTCGGGCCCGATCGTCGGCCCGTACCTCGCCGACTTCCTGCGCGTGGGCTCGGAATTCGGGCCGACGACGATCTCGCGCTTCTACTCGCTCCACATGCTCGCCATACCGGGCCTGATCGCCGCGCTGATCGGCGCCCACCTCTACCTCGTGGCCAAGCTCGGAACGACCGCGCCGCCATGGCTCAAGGCCGAGAAGAAGGACCTCCTGAGAGAGGAGGTCTGAGGGATGGACGCACGCGAGAAGGAGCAGTACCTCCGCGAGTACTCGATCCTGAAGAACCAGGGCAAGCCGTTCTTCCCCTACGCGATCGCGAAGGACGGCGCGATGGCGTGCGTGACGCTCGGCGTGATCATCACCATGTCGATCCTGTTCGGGGCCGAACTGGGGCCGAAGGCCGACCCCACGACCACCACCTACACGCCGCGGCCCGAGTGGTACTTCTTCTTCCTGTTCGAGCTGCTGCGCGTGGTGAAGCCGCCCGAGCTCGTCTTCATGGCGACGATCGGCATCCCCACGATCTGCCTCGTACTGCTTCTGCTGCTGCCGTTCATCGACCGTAACCCGGAGCGGAACCCGCTGCGCCGGCCGATCGCCACCACCGCCGGTCTCGCGACGATCGGCGCGATGGTCTACCTGACGATCCTGGGAGCGCTCGCAGGCTCGCCGACGGAGATCGACAAACCGGCGCCACCGGGGCTCGAACGCGGCCAGGAGGTGATGGCCTCGTCCGGCTGTCTGGGCTGCCACAAGGTCGGCGAGAACGGCAACACGCTGGGGCCGAATCTCACCGAGGTCGGCGACAGGCTGGGCATGGCCGCGATCGCCCGTACGCTCGTGAACCCCACTCCTCCGATGCCGCCGTACCGGCAGCTGCAGAAGGACAACCCCAAGCAGTTCAACCAGCTGGTCGAGTACGTCGCGTCCCTGAGGAGCGACTAGTGCGTTCGTGAGCGGGGGGACGCCCGCGTCGGGCACTCTTCCCGACACGCAGGTGAAGGCGATGTTCGACCGCATCGCGCGCGTCTACGACCGGATGAACTCGGTCATGACCGCGGGGATGCACCACCGCTGGCGCGAGCGCGCCGCCGACCTCGCCCGCGTCGGGCCCGGCTCGACGGCCCTGGACGTGGCCACCGGCACCGGCGACCTCGCCATCGAGCTCGCCCGGCGAGGAGCTGAGGTGACCGGATCGGACTTCGCGCCGGCGATGCTGGAGCTGGCACGGGAGAAGGCGCCGGGACTGACCTTCGAGGAGGGCGATGCTCTCCAGCTCGACCACCCGGACGGGGCCTTCGACGCCGTGACCGTGGGCTTCGGCGCACGCAACTTCGCCGACCTCGACCGCGGGCTGGCGGAGATGACTCGCGTCGCGAAGCCGGGCGGCCGCGTCGTGGTGCTCGAGATCACGTCGCCGCAGAAGCCGCCCCTCTCATGGTTCTTCCATGCGTGGTTCGACAAGGTCGTGCCCGAACTGGGCCGCTTCGCCGGCGATTCCGATGCCTACACCTACCTGCCCAGCAGCGTGCGGCGCTTCCCCGGTCCCGAGGAGCTCGCAGCGCGCATGGCCGCCGCCGGACTGGTCGACGTTCGCTGGATCCTCACCGCGGGTGGGATCATCGCCATCCACGTCGGGAGCAGGCGCTGAACACGGCACGGGCACAGCTGGGCGCGGTGCTCACGGCGGGCGGGGCGGAGCTGGCTGAGCAGCTGGAGTGCACCGAGGAGCGGCTCGCCCAGGTGGCGCAGGGCCACGGCGACGAGCTCGACCGACACGCCGGCGGCACGCTCACGGCGGGCGGGAAGCGGCTGCGGCCGCTGCTCGTCTTCCTGTGCGCCGCCGAGCCGGACGAGCGGCTCGTCGCGGCGGGCGCCGCGGTGGAGCTGCTCCACATGGCGACACTCGTGCACGACGACGTGCTCGACGGCGCCGAGCTGCGCCGGGGGCGACCGACCGTGTTCTCGGACGGCGGCCGCGGTGCCGCGACGGCGACCGGTGACCTGCTCTTCTCGCGTGCGTTCGCCGAGCTGGCTCGGGTGGGGAGCGAGGACGCCGTCCGCGCGCTTTCGGCCGCCTCATCCGCGCTCGCGCGCGGCGAGCTCATGCAGCGCGCCGACGCGTGGAGCGAGGATGTGACTCGCGAGCGTTACCTGGAGCGCTGCCGGCTGAAGACGGCCAGCCTGTTCGAGGCGTCATGCCGGCTCGGTGCGGTGTTCGGGGGGCGCCCGGAGCTCGCCGGCTCGCTCGGAAGCTTCGGCGAGCGGCTCGGTGTGGCATTCCAGATCCTGGACGACGTGCTGGACGTGGCCGGGCCCCCCGAGCGCACGGGCAAGCCGCGCGGAGCCGACCTCCTCGACGGGACAGTGACCCTGCCGCTCATCCTGGCGCGACGCAGCGACCCGGCGCTGACCGGCGCGGTCAGGTGCGCGGAGGAGGCCGCGGCGGTCTGCGACCGTATCGCCGCGACCGGGGCGCTCGAGGAGGCCCGCGAGGAGGCGCTCGCCTACGTCAGCGAGGCGAAGCACGCACTGGACGGGCTCGAGCTCTCGGACCAGCGGACGCGAGCGCTCCACCTCGTGGCGGACGGCGTGGTAAGCCGTTACGCCTAGCGGCGTCGGTTCAGAAGGGCCAGCGAAGCTGGCCCGGTTAAGGCCGGCCGGAGGGAGGCCGTCGCCATCAAGGCCGAGGGCAGGATGCCCGAGGCTCAGAAATCCTCTGGCAGGATCGCGCCGGCGTCGAGAGCGCCCACGAAGCGGTCGATCTCGTCGGCCATGTTGGCGCGCATCAGGCGCTTGTAGTCGCGGGCCAGCGCGTCGGCGCCGCGGTCGAGCTCCTCGTCGAAGAGCTCGACGTTGTCCTGCGTGAAGACGCCCTCGCGGAACACGTCGCAGTTCGGGCAGTGGAGCAGCACGCTCCAGTTCTCCGGACCGGCCTCCTCCCACTGGACGGGATAGACCAGCTCCGAGTCGCACTCCACGCAGACGTGGAGATCCTGCTGCTGCTGCGCCGGCGGATGGGCCGGAGCCTGGGAGTCCGCGCCGTCCGCCAGCAGGGCCTCGTCGGCGAAGTAGACGACCTCGATCGTCTTCCCGCTCGGAAGCGTCACACGCTTCGTGAAGTGGGTGTTGTCGCCGTTCGAGTCCATCGCTTCCATCCTCTGCCACCTGTATCGGAAATGGGGCGACGAACTTGAAACAAAAATCACCGAGTTTCCGGATTCATCCTCGGTCCGCCCTCATAGCGCGATTCCGTGGCCTCCACCTGACCGTGGTAATGGCTGCCGAGGTCGGGGTGCCCGTAGGGGCGCTCGGCGGCCCGGTCGAGCGCCATGAAGGACAGCTGGGCGATCGGCTTGCCCGGCCACAGCACGATCGGGACGCGGGTCAGGTTGGTGATCTCGAGCGTCAGCGTCCCGCTGAAGCCGGGGTCCACGAAGCCGGCGGTGGCGTGCACGATCAGGCCCAGCCGGCCGAGGCTCGACTTCCCCTCGATGCGGGCGACGATGTCGTCCGGCAGCTCGACCCATTCCACCGTCGTGCCCAGCACGAACTCGCCCGGATGGATCACGAAATTGGCGCTGTCGTCGATCTGGACGTGCTCCGTGACCCCGGACGGCGGCTGGGCCAGGTCGATCGCCGGCAGGCGGTGGTTGTGGAAGACGCGGAACGACGTTCCCAGCTTCAGATCCACGCTCGCGGGCTGCACCATCGCCGGATCCCAGGGCCGGATCTTGATCCGCTCCTCGTCGACGAGACGGCGGATCGTGCCGTCGGAAAGAACGGAATTGATCACATCGCCATAGTCGCAGCTACCATGGACTGAGCAATGTGGACCCCTGGGCCCCTAGAGATCATCATCATCCTGGTCATCGTGCTGATCGTGTTCGGCCCGAAGCGGCTGCCCGACCTGGGCAAGTCACTCGGGCGCGGGATGCGCGAGTTCAAGGATTCGGTGACCGGCAAGGACAAGGACGAGTTGCCCGAGGGCTCGGCCGAGCAGCCCGAGCCGACCACCGTCACGCCGGCCAGCGAGCAGAAGTCCTAGACGCGGGAGCCGCCTAGGGTGGTGCGGCGCATCCGGCCGATCGCGCACGAGGACCGGCTCTCGGTCGTCGATCATCTCGACGAGCTTCGCGGCCGGCTGATCATCTGCGTGGTCGCGTTCTGCGTCGCGTGGGCGTTCACCGGGTGGCAGAACCACCTGGTCCTCGAGATCGTGAACGCGCCGCTGCCCGACGACGTCAAGCCGACCACCCTGGGCCCGGCGGAGGCCTTCACCACCACGCTGATGAACGCGGCCTACTTCGCCCTGATCATCTCGGCGCCGGTGATCCTGTACGAGATCTACGCCTTCGTCCTCCCGGCCTTCAGCCCGGCCGAGCGGCGCGTCGCGACTCCGCTGCTCATCCTCGTTCCGGTGCTGTTCATCGCCGGGGTCGTCTTCTGCTACTTCGTCGTCCTCACCCCGGCGCTGCACTTCCTCCTCAACTTCAACTCGGACGAGTTCAACACGCAGGTGCGGGCCAAGGACTACTACTCGTTCGTCAGCCTGGTGATGCTCGCCATGGGCCTCGGCTTCCAGATACCCGTGGGAGTGCTGGCGGCGTGCAAGATCGGCATCACGAACGCGGAGAAGCTGCGCCGCAACCGCCGCTACGCGATCGTGGTGATCGTCGTCCTTGCGTCGCTCCTCCCGACGCTCGACCCGATCACGCTGATGCTCGAGTCGCTTCCGTTCTACCTGCTCTACGAGCTCAGCATCGTGCTCGCGGCCCGCTGGGGGCGCCCGGCGCTCGATTTCAGCGACGAGCCCGCGACCGAGGGCCTCTAGCTAGCCTACGGCGCGGATGCTGTTCGACCTGAGAGGGCGCCGCCGCAGGGCGGTGCAGGTGACCTACCTCTTGCTCGCCCTGCTGATGGGCGGCGGCCTCGTGCTCTTCGGAATCGGAGGCGACGTGTCCGGCGGCCTGCTCGACGCCTTCAAGGGCGGCGGCGGCCCGAGCGCCGACAGCGCGCTCCAGGACCGTGTCGACAAGCAGAAGGAGCGGCTCAAGGCGAACCCGCGCAACGAGCAGGTGCTCCAGAACCTGGTGCGCGACTACTACTCGCTTGCGACGAGCCAGCGCGAGAGCGGCAGCGTCGGCTTCCCGGCCGACGCGAAGGACGATCTCCGCGAGGCCGGCGTGTACTGGCAGCGCTACGTCCAGGCAACCAACAAGCCGAGCCCGGACGTCGCGGGCTACGCCTTGCAGGTATACGACGTCGGCGCGCTGAACAAGCCGAAGGAGGCGCAGAAGGCGGCGGCGATCCTCGCGGAGGACGGGAATGACACCGCGTCGTACCTGCGCCTGGTTTCATACGCCGCACGGGCCGGAGACACGCGAACGGCTGATCTGGCGACACAGAAGGCGGTGGACCTGGCACCGAAGGCGCAGCGCAAGCTGATCAAGAAGCAGGCGGAGGCACTGAAGAAGGCGGCACAGCAGCAGCAACCGAGCGGCTGACGTACGCTACGCGCAACCCAACGGCCCTCCCGGGACACGGACTAGGCAGGGAGAACTTGTGAACTTCCACATCCAAGACGAAGCGGTAGACGACTCGACCCATGTGATCGAGCTCGGCGGAGAGGTGGACCTCTACACCGCGCCCGAGTTCAAGGAGCGCATGGTCGAGTTGATCGAGTCGGGCAAGAAGCAGATCGTGGTCGACCTCTCCAAGGCGACCTTCATCGACTCGACGACCCTCGGCGTCCTCGTGGGCGGCGTGAAGCGGCTGCGGCCCGCCGGCGGGTCGCTCGCCCTGGTCTGCACGGACGAGAACATCACGAAGATCTTCGAGATCACGGGACTGGACAGAGTCTTCCCGATCCACTCCTCCCGCGAGGAGGCGCTGGACGCGGTCAGCTCCGGTGCGACTGACTAAACTCGCCCGCCGGGGCCGTTAGCTCAATTGGCAGAGCAGGAGACTCTTAATCTCAAGGTTGTAGGTTCGATTCCTACACGGCCCACTGCCTCGGCCGACGCGTAGTTCCACGTCCTGGCGCGGGCGAAAATAGGTAGTTCAACCGATGCTGCGCGCGCCGGCGGCCCGTACGCTGGGCGGCAATGAGCGTGCAGCCCAAGACGGCAAGGAGCGGGCAGCCACTCGCCGACAACGCGGCCCGTGAGCGGGTGCTGGCGGGGTTGCCCGTGATCTCCCGCCTTGCCGAGGGCCACAGCCTGGTCGTCCCCGATCTGCCCGGTCTTGGGGAGTCCGAGCCGGTCGGCCGGCTGGACGACCACGGCGATCTACTGCGCCGACTCGTGATCTACGCCGCGCCCGGGATCGGCCCCTACCGCTTCCCGCTGCGTCTGATGGTCGTCGCAACCCTGTTCTCGATCCGACCCTCCGAGCGAAACGCGGAGCGCTTCGATCGCTTCGCGCTTCTCGATCTGGATCGGACCCGCGAGCGGGACCCGGACTGGTTCGGGGCCTTCAGCCGCTACACGCTGTCACGGGCGGTGGTCCCGCACGTCAAGCGGACGATGGGCAGCTGATCAAGAGCTGCGCGAAGCGGATTCCCGACACCGAGCTCCGGCGCGGCGCCATCCCGACGGCGCTGGTGTGGGGTAGGCACGACCGCATGGTTCCGCTGAGCCTCGGGGAGGCGGCGAGCGCACGGCTGGGCTGGCCACTTGACGTGGTCGACGAAGCCGCCCACGCTCCCCACGTCGAGCAGCCGGACGGATTTCTGCGTGCGCTCGACTCGGTTCTGACCAGCCAGCCCGCATAGGCGGCATGGCAAGATAGGCGCCCATGTCCGACGAGGTCGCCGCGCCCACCACGATTGCCGAGCTTGCCTGTGTCGACGGCAGCTTCATGCCGGCGCACGAGGCGACCATTCCCGCCACGGATGAAGGGCTGCTCCGGGGCGACGGCGCCTTCGAGGTCATCCGGGTCTACGACGGGCGTCCGTTCGCGGTGCCGGATCACCTGGACCGGCTCGAGCGTTCGGCAGCGAACCTTCGGCTCGACGAGGTGCCGCGAAGCGAGCTGGAGCGCGAGATTCCCGAGCTGCTCGAGGGGCGTGGGGGTGCCGCCTTCGACGGCTGTCTGCGCGTCGTGCTGACCCGCGGCGGGCACAGGCTGCTCCTCACCGAACCGCTGCCGGCCACGCCCGAGCGCGTGCGGCTCGGGGTCGTCGAGTACGCGCCCACGCGGGTCCTGGACGGGGTCAAGTCGCTCTCCTACGGCGCCAACATGCTCTGTGGCCGGCTGGCGCGCGAGCGCGGCTTCGACGAGGCGCTGCTCGTGACACCGCACGGGCGCGTGCTGGAGGCGCCCACGTCCTCGATCTTCTGGGTGGACGCCGACGGCGGGATCGCCACCCCGCCGCTCAGCGAGCACATCCTCGCCTCGATCACGCGCCGGCTGGTGATGGAGGTTGCCGACGTGCGCGAGCAGCCCTGCACGATGGACGACCTGCGCGCCGCGAGCGAGGCCTTCCTCGCCTCGACCACCCGCGAGGTGCAGTCCATCGCCGCCATCGAGGACTTCGAGCTCCCCGACGGCGAGCGCACACGCGAGATTGCCGCCGCGCTGAAGCAGCGCATCGAAGAGGAGCTGGCAGCCGGCTGATCGTCACGGTGATCGGCAACCGTCCGCAGTTCGTCAAGGCGGCTGCGGTCTCTCGTCGGCTGCGCGAGCGGCATGACGAGGTCATCGTCCACACCGGCCAGCACTACGACGACGACCTGTCGCGCATCTTCTTCGAGGAGCTGGGCGTCCCTGCGCCGACGCGCGAGCTGAACGCCGGTGGAGGGAGCAACACCGCCCAGACCGCGCGCATCCTGGCGGCGCTCGAGCCCGTGCTGGCGGAGCTTCAGCCGGCCATGGTGCTCGTCTACGGCGACACCAACTCGACGCTTGCGGGCGCCCTGGCGGCGTCGCAGGCCGGGATCCCGACCGGCCACGTGGAGGCGGGGATGCGGTCGTTCGACCGCGCGATGCCGGAGGAGCTGAATCGCGTGCTCACCGACCATGCGTGCGACCTTCTGCTCTGCTCGACGGAGACCGCGGTCGCCAACCTCGAGCGCGAGAGCGCCGCGGGCGAGGTCCACCTGGTGGGCGACGTGATGGCGGACGTTTCGCTTGCCTTTCGCGACATCGCCGAGGAGCGCTCGGAGATCCTGGGCGAGCTGGGGGTCGAGCCCGGCTCGTACCTCGTGGTGACCGCCCACCGCGCGGGCAACGTCGACGGCCGCGACCGGCTGGAGCAGCTCACCGAGCTGCTCGCTGCCCTGCCCACGCCGGCGATCTTCCCGGTGCACCCGCGCACGCGCGCGCGGCTCGAGGCGGCAGGCCTGACCGACCGGCTCGGCGGCGTGCGGCTGGTGCCGCCGCTCGGCTACCTCGACTTCCTGAAGCTCGCCCGCCACGCCCGCGCCGTGCTCACCGACTCGGGCGGCGTCCAGAAGGAGGCCTATCTGCTCGGCGTTCCGTGCGTGACTCTGCGCGATACGACCGAGTGGGTGGAGACGGTCGAGAGCGGCTGGAACGTCCTCGTGGACCTCGACCGCGAGGCCGCAATCGCAGCCCTGGAGCGGAATCCGCCCGCTGAGCGGCCAGAGCTCTACGGCGGTGGCCACGCCGCCAAGCGCGTTTACGAGGTCCTCGGCGCCTACACTCAGCGCCTATGAAGATCGGACTCGTGGGCCTCGGCTACGTCGGCCTGCCGCTCGCCGTCGCGTTCTGCGAGGCGGGCCACGACGTGGCGGGTGTAGACACCGACGCGCGCGTCGTGGAGGCGCTGTCGTCGGGGCGTTCGCACGTGGAGGACGTGCCCGACGAGGCGCTGGCCGCGATTGCCGAGCGCCTGCACCCGAGCACGCGCTACGCCGACCTGGCGAAGGTCGACGCGATCATCGTCGCCGTTCCCACGCCGCTCACGCGCAACCGGGAACCCGACCTCCAGCCGCTGATCGCGACGGGCACGTCTCTAGCCGGTGTGCTCCAGAAGGGTCAGCTCGTCGTGCTGGAGTCCACGACCTACCCGGGCACCACCCGCGACCAGTTCGTTCCCCTGCTGGAGGAGTCGGGCCTGGCCGCGGGGCGCGATTTCTACGCCGCATTCTCACCGGAGCGGATCGACCCCGGCCGCACCGACTACACGCTGCGCGCGACGCCGAAGGTCGTGGGCGGGCTGACCGACGAGTGCCGCCGCCGGGCGGTGGCGCTCTACCGCGAGGTCTGCGATGAGGTGGTCGAGGTCTCCACCCCCGAGGCCGCCGAGCTCACCAAGTTGCTGGAGAACGTGTTCCGCTCGGTGAACATCGCGCTCGTCAACGAGCTGGCGATCCTGTGCGACCGCATGGGGATCGACGTCTGGGAGGTCACCGACGCCGCGGCAACGAAGCCGTACGGCTTCATGTCGTTCAAGCCGGGCCCGGGCATGGGCGGCCACTGCCTGCCCGTGGACCCGTTCTACCTCGCCTGGCGCGCTCGCGAGTTCGACATGCAGACCGAGTTCATCGAGCTGGCGGGCGAGGTGAACCAGCGCATGCCCTATTTCTGCGTCGAGCGGGTCGCGAGGGCGCTCAACGACCACTCGAAGTCCGTCCGCGGTTCTCGCATCGGGATCTTCGGCGTGTCCTACAAGCCCGGCGTGGGTGACCTGCGCGAGTCGCCCGCGCTCCGGATCATCCGGCTGCTGCGCGAACAGGGGGCGGAGATCGTCTACCACGACGAGTTCGTGCCCGAGCTGCCCGAGCACGGCCTGCGCTCGGAGTGGCCCGAGGACGTGGACTGCGCCGTGATCGTCACGGCCCACCCAGGGCTCGATCTCGAGCGCGTGGTGCGCGAGGCCCCGCTTGTCGTCGACTTCCGTGGAGTGACTCGCGGCATCGAGGCCCCGAACCTCGTGCGTCTGTGACGACCGTCGGGGTCGTCGGCCTCGGCTACTGGGGCCCGAACCTCGCTCGCAACTTCGACCGCCTCCCCGACGCGCAGCTCACCTGGCTGTGCGACGCCTCGGAGGAGCCGCTCGAGCGCTGGGGCGGCGCGTTCCCCTCGGCCCGCACCACGAGCCGGCTCGACGACCTGCTCGCCGACGGCTCGCTTGACGCGGTCGTTGTGGCCACGCCGGTTACGACGCACGCCGAGCTAGCGACGCGCGTGCTCGCGGCGCGCAAGCACTGCTTTGTCGAGAAGCCGCTCGCCCGATCCGAGCAGGAGGCCCAGGAGGTGGTGGACACTGCGCGCGCGGCAGAACGCGTGCTCATGATCGGCCACCTGCTCGAGTACCACCCGGGTGTCGAGCGCCTGGCCGAGCTGGTGCGATCGGGCGAGCTGGGCGACCTTCGCTACATCTACTCGAACCGCCTCAACCTGGGCAAGCACCGCCAGGATGAGAACGCGCTCTGGTCGCTCGGGGCGCACGACGTGTCGGTGATCCTGCTGCTCGCCGGCGAGGAGCCGTACGACTGCAGCGCGATGGGCGAGAGCTACGTCAAGCCGGGGGTCGAGGACGTGGTCTTCGCGCTGATGCGCTTCCACTCGGGCCTGATCGCGCACATGCACCTCTCCTGGCTCGACCCGCACAAAGAGCGCCGCTTCACGGTCGTCGGGTCGAAGCGGATGGCGACCTTCGACGACATGGAGCTCGAGCGCAAGCTCACCATCTACGACAAGGGCTTCGACGAGGACTACTCCTCGTACGGGGAGTACATCGCGCGGTCGGGCGACGTCTTCTCGCCGCGGGTGTCGAACGAGGAGCCGCTGCGGCTCGAGTGCAGGCACTTCCTCGACTCCGTGAGGGACGGGACCGAGCCGCGCTCGGGGGCCGAGTCCGCGCTTCGGGTCGTGCGGGCGCTCGAGCGCCTGCAGCGTTCGCTCGTGGAGAGCTCGTTTGTCGCCAAGCGCTGAGCTCGGGCCCTCGGAGCGGGCGCCCGGCCTGCTGCTCGGCGAGGGCGTCGAGCTGCCGGACGACGTGGAGCTCGGCGGAAACGTGGTCGTGCACGCCGGGACGCGGGTGGGCGCCGGCGCGCGGCTTCAGGACGGCTGCGTCGTGGGGAAGCCGCTCGCGCTTCACGCGCGCTCGAGCGCGGTGGGTGGCGAGGCGCCGGGCCCGGCCGAGATCGGGGCGGGCGCCACGGTCGGCGCCGGGGCGGTCGTGGTGGCGGGCGCCCGGATCGGCGAGCGCTGCGTCGTGGCCGACCAGGCGCACGTGCGGGAGCGGACTGAGATCGGGGAGGAGTCGATCGTCGGCCGAGGTGCCTCTGTGGAGAACGACGTGCGCGTGGGTGCGCGCGTCCGTATGCAGACGGGCGCGTACGTCACGGCCTGGTCGGTCGTGGAGGACGACGTCTTCATCGCGCCGGGAGCGATCTTCACCAACGACCCGACCGCCGGTAAGCGGCCGCCCGGCTTGGAGCTGCGCGGGCCGAGCCTGCGGCGCGGCTGCCGCATCGGCGCCGGCGCGGTGCTGCTGCCCGGAGTGGAGATCGGCGCCGGAGCCTTCGTCGCGGCGGGCGCGGTCGTGACGCGCGACGTGCCGCCGGGGGCGCTCGTCATGGGCG
>JBKPBS010000161.1:0-11902 GCA_046726915.1 Actinomycetota bacterium | reverse complement strand
CCCGCCGCCGCCGGCCCCGCGTGCCGGGGTGCTCGTCTGCGCCGCGGACCACGGGCACGTGGGGCGCGGGGCGAGCCTCTACGGCAGCGACGTCTCCGCGCAGGTCGCGGCGGCAGCCGCCCGCGGCGAGACGGCGGTCGGAGTGCTGGCGCGCGCCGGCGGCCACGAGCTGCTGGTGGCCGACGTCGGGCTCGTGGCCGACACACCGTCGAACGTTCTCGACGCCAAGGTGCGGCGCGGCAGCGCGGACATGGTCGCCGGCCCCGCCCTGACCGCCGAGGACGTAGGCGCGGCGCTCGATGCGGGCGCCAGGCTTGCGGGCGAGCTGATCGCCGACGATCCGGATTGTCTCGTGCTCGGCGAGATCGGAATGGGCAACACGGCCACGGCGGCGGCGCTTCTGTGCGCGCTCACCGGGAGCGCGCCGAGCGGCGCGGTTGGGCGGGGCACCGGCCTGGATGCCGCCGGCCTGGAGAACAAGCGCGCGCTGGTGGCGCGCGCCCTCCAGGTTCACGGCAGCCCACTCGACCCGCTCGAGGCGCTCGCGCGCGTGGGTGGGCTCGAGCTGATCGCGCTGGCCGGCGCCGTCCGCGTCGCCGCGAGCCGCCGCGTCCCGGTGGTCCTCGACGGCTATGCCGTCGGCGTCGCCGCGCTCGCAATGACGTTGATCGAGCCTGGCGTGGCGGAGACGCTGCTCGCGGGCCATCGCTCCGCCGAGCCTGGCCATCAGCCGGTCCTCACAGAGCTCGGACTCGAGCCGCTGCTTGATCTGCGCCTGCGTCTCGGTGAGGCTTCGGGCGCTCTGCTGGCGCTGCCGCTGATCGGCGCGGCCGGACTGCTGCAGCGGGAGATGGCGACGTTCGACGAGGCCGGTGTCGAGCGGCGTAGCTGAGACCGAACGGCCCGCGGCAGGGACGGGCGCGGTCCTCGTCCGGCTCGTCGGCGGTCTGGTCGCCGCGCTGACGCTGCTGACGATCGTCCCGCTGCCGAAGCGCGCCCCGTCCGAAGCCGCGCTGGCGCCGCTCTGGCTTCCGGCGGTTGGTGCAGCGCTCGGTGCGGTCGCCGCGGGGGTCCTCCAGCTCGCGGCGCCGGTGTTCGGACGCGGACCTGCGTCCGTGCTCGCCGTTGCAGCGCTGGTGCTCGCCAGCGGCGGCCTGCATCAGGATGGACTCGCCGACTGCGCGGACGGCGTCGGCGTCCATGGCGACCGGGCCCGCCGGCTCGAGGCGATGCGAGATCCGCGGATCGGCACGTTCGGCGGACTCGCGCTCCTGATCTGGCTGATGGTCACGGTCTCGGCGGTGCATGAGCTGACCCCGAGCGAGGCGCTGCTTGCGCTGCCGTGCGCCTGCGCCCTGGCGCGCTGGGCGGCGCTCCTTCACGGCGTCTCGACCTCGCCGGCGCGCCCCGGCGGGCTCGGCGCCGCCTTCCGCGTTCAAGCCGGCTGGTTCTCGTTCGCGTCCGTGAGCGCGTTCGCGTTCACGCTCATCGCGATCGGCCCCGTGGCTGCCGTCGTGGCAGTCGCCACGGCCGCCGGCGTCGCGCTCGTCGTGAGCGTCTGGGCGCACTGCGCGATCGGTGGCCGGACCGGCGACACGCTCGGCGCGAGCGTGGCGTTGGCCGAGGCTGCCGTATGCCTGGTCCTGGTTGCCGCCGTGGGGTAGCTACTTCACGACGTCAAAGCCGGCGCTGGCACGCCCGCGACGAGCGGCGCTCAGGCATCGTCGTAGATCGAACGACCGCCCCCAGGGCGGGCGTTGTCCGGGTAGCGGACGTAATCGTCCATGAATCCAGGTAGGCCCTCGATGCGCGCGATCCAGCTTCGCACCGCCGGCAGGGGATCGAGGTCGATGCCGGCGTCGGGCGCTACGTGCGTGTAGGCGAACACCGCCACGTCGGCGATCGTAGGCGTGTCGCCGACGACGAACTCCCGGCCGAGCAGGTGGGCCTCCAGAGCGTCGAGCGCGCCTCTGCCGAGCGCGATGCGAGCGTCCACGAGCTCGGGGTTGCGGCCGGTGAGCACGAAGAACCTCGCAGCACCGATGCCGCGCATGATCCGTTCCTGCTCGAAGTGCAGCCACTGCACGGTGCGGGCTCGCGCTAGCGGGTCGGCGGGCAGGTAGTCGGTCCCCTCGGCCAGATACCAGAGGATGGCGTTCGACTGGACGACCACCTCCCCAGAGTCGAGCTCGAGGACCGGTGTCTCGCGGGCCGGGTTGAGGCGTCCGAATCCTGTGGTCAGCGTGTCACCGGCGAAGATGTCCGTCGGGACCCGCTCATAGGGCCGGTCGAGCAGTGCGAAGAGCAACCGTGCCTTGTAACAGTTGCCGGACGCCGAGTAGTCGTAGAGACGCATGGGCACGTCCTTTCGTCGGGTTCTCCATTGACGTCAGAACGACGAGCATCCGCGGAACGTGAGAAGCGAGAGGCCGGTTCCGCTCGATTCACGGGCCGGTCGCCCTTGGAGCCCTCGCGCGTTGTGCCAGGGCGAACGTCGTGCCGAGGATCCCGATCAGCGCGACCAGCGCCGAAGCCGTGGAGAGCTCCGTCGAGGAATTCGCCGCCTGCCCAGTGAGCCAGAGGACGCCGGCCGGGACGACGGTCCAAAGGGCGATGCTGCTCCAGTGGCGGTCATCGCTTCATCTCCTCTCGAGTAGCTTCCTGGCGGCCTTCGCCTTTCCCGCGGAAGTCGCCGAGGCGCCGGCAACGCTCTGATCCGTCAGCGTCGCCTTCGCCTCCCGGCCCGACCGAGCCTGACACCATGAGCCGGTGTCGTGGGAGCTTCGACCCGGTGTTGTTGAGCTGCCGGACGGTGCGCGGCTTCGCGGTCGCGGCCTGCGCGACGGTCGCGCTCTCGAGCCCTACCCGGAATGGGGGCTCTACCTCCTCGCCAAGGCCCCCGCTGAGACTCCATGGCCGAGCCGCTGGCTTCGCTGGCCCGACTTCTGGCTGCCGCTGAGCCCTCGGGAAGCACGATCGGCGTTCGAGCAAGCCCATCGCCTCGCCGCAGCCGGCCTGCGAGTCGAAGTCGCTTGCGGGGCCGGCATCGGCCGCACCGGAACGGCACTGGCGTGTATCGCGCAGCTCGGCGGTCTATCCGCTGACAACGCGACGGCTTGGGTGCGAGAGCGCTACAACCCTGGCGCCGTCGAGACCCCCTGGCAGCGATGGTACGTCCGCCGCTTCGCCCGGCCGGGCGCCAAGAGCGCGCAGGATCGGCGCCGCCTGCGCAGCCGAGGCCTGCTACCACCGCGATAGTATCCGCGCGATAGAAGCTGCCGGAGTGGAAGGGCAGCCGTGACATCCTCGCACCGCAACCGTGGCTGCATGTCCACGCGGGCGATGATCGGCGCTCGCGGGGGCGCAGCCGGCGATCGCGCGGCAGAGGGAACCAGCGGACCGCGGGCGGGGTAAGGAGGTTGTGACGCTCAAGCGGTCACTGGCGGCGCTCGCATTCGTTACGGTCGCCACTGTCACGGCGGTTGTGGCGCTGCCCGCGTCCGAGCCAAGTCCGGGAGCGGGCGGTGCAGCCGGGGCCGCGCCGCTCCGACCGCTACTCGGCGTCGTCTCCGTCGGACAGCAGCAGAGGCTGGCGCGCATCGACCCGGACACGCTCCGCCCTCGGCCGGGCAGGCGGGTAGAACTGGGATCGCAGGGCTGCGCCTCGAGGTCTGGCGGGACGGCGTGCTGGCCGATCCCGCCGTGGAGCTTCTCGCCCAACCGATCGCTTCTCGCGGTGGCGCGCAACGATGGCGGCTTGGCGCGGTCGCTGCGCCTCGTGGATGTTCGGGGGATGCGTGTCGCCGGCGGGGTTCGGATCGCCGGGGGCGCGGTCGGCCTGCTGGCCTGGCCGGCGCGCGAGCGCGTGCTGGCGCTTCAGGAGACCTGCTGCGAGGAGCAACAGCAGCTGCTGATCATCGACCTCGCCGCCCGCCGCGTCGCGGCGCAGCGGCAACTGCCCGGCACTGTGATGCGTGCCGGGCGGACGGCCCGCGAGCTCGTCCTGCTGGTCGCTCCGGCACAGGCGATCGGCGCTGCAAGCGTGGCGGTCGTCGACGGCCGCGGCGCTGTTCGCTTCCTCCGGCTCGAGCGGATCCCGGCCGGCGAGCGGCCCGTGAATCGCTCGGAGCATCGTTTCGAGCGGCGTCTGCCCGGGCTCGCGGTCGACGCTCGAGGGCGGCGCGCCTTCGTGGTCGGTGCGGACCTAGTCGCCGAGGTCGACTTGGTGAACCTTCACGTCTCCTACCACGAGCCGGTGCGGTCCGTCTCGACGCTCGCGCGGCTTCGAGACTGGATCGATCCGGCCGCCGAGGCGAAGGGCCTGAGCGGTCCTACGCGTTCAGCGCACTGGCTGGGGGGTGGCCTTCTCGCCGTTGCGGGCGCTGACGAGCAGTCCCTCACCGACACGCATGGCGAGGACCAGACGCGCATTCGGGCTGCCGGGCTCAGCATCATCGACACGCATGACTGGCGCGTGCGCGAACTCGACCGCGGCGCCACCGACCTCCTTGCCGCAGGCGGCCTCCTGCTCGCCACCGGCGGGAGCTGGGATTCCGCGACCGGGAAGCACGAGGCGATCGGCCTCGCGGCTTACGGCTTCGATGGCGCGAAGCGGTTCCACCGCTTCGACGGTCGTGAAGCGTGGGTCGAGCGGGTTTACCACGGCCGCGCCTACATGAGCGTCTCACGAAACGAAGCGCGCTCGCAGCTTGAATTCCCGATCGTCGACCTCGCCGCGGGCCGCACGATCGGCCGGCACCCGCCCCACCTGCCGTGGTTGCTGCTCGACTCCGCGTCAAGCTGGTGGGAAACCCGATGAGGGCGTGGCGAAGGACGCGCACCGCCGCGGGCGCAGCGACCGCGGCGAGGCCGAGGTGCCGAGTGGATCACGGCGGGGTGGGATCCTCGACGATCTCCCGCACCTCGCTCGGCTGGGGCGGCTGCGCCGGCAGCAGCACGGCGGCCAGGACCGCGCCGGCGATGGCGACGCCGGCCCCGACCAGGCACGCCGCCGCGAAACCGTCGAAGAACGCCGTGGAGGCAGCTTCGCGCAGCATCAGCGCCAGGCCGGGGTGGCCCGTGGCGTCGAGCTGCGCGGCCGCGCCGAAGGCGGCCCCCACGGATCTGTGTGCGGCATTCGCGGCGGTATCGGGGAGCTGGGCGATCAGCCTGCCGTCGAGGCGGCTGGTGTAGAGCGAGGCGTAGATGCTGCCGATGACGGCGACGCCGAGCGTCCCGCCGAGGATGCGGGTGGCGTCGTTGACGGCCGAGCCGATACCCGCCTTGGCCTCCGACACGGCGCCCATGATCGACTCCGTCGCCGGCGAGCTGGTAAGGCCGATCCCGGAGCCGATCAGCACCATCTGGCCGACGATCGTCGTGTAGTCAGTGCTTTCCGACGCGGATGACGTCCAGGTGAGTCCCGCGGCTAGCGAGAGGAGGCCGCCCGCAACCACCAGCTTGGTGCCGGCGCGCACCGCAAGGCTGGTTCCGACGATCGAGGTGATGCCGACCATCGTGGCGACGGGCAGCAGCCGCACACCGGTGGACAGGGGCTCGTAGCCCTTGAGGAACTGGAAGTAGAGCGTGACCAGGAAGATGAAGCCCAGGAGCGAGAAGAAGGTGATGCTGACCGCGCCGCTGGCGGCGCTGAAGCGCAGGTTCCGGAACAACCCGACGTCCAGCATCGGCGCCCGGCACTGCCGCTCCCAGCCGACGAAGGCGACGAGCAGCGCGCCCGCGAGCGCGAAGCCGGCGATGCTGCGCGCCGAGTCCCAACCGTGGCCCGGCGCTTCGATGATCGTGTAGACGAGCAGCGCCATGCCGGCGCTCGACAGGATGAGGCCGGCTCGATCGGCGGGCGGGGCCGTGGGATCGCGCGAGGTGGGCACGCTCAGGGCGATCAGCACGGCCGCGAGCGCGGCGAGCGGAGCGAGTGCGAAGAAGACGCTCGTCCACGAGAAGCGCTCGAGCAGCCAGCCGCCGACGATCGGCCCCACGGCGATCCCGACTCCGGTGGTCGCGCCCCATAGGCCAATCGCGCGGGCGCGCTCGCGGCGCTCGGTGAAGACGTTGGTGAGCAGCGAGAGCGTGGCCGGGAAGATCAGCGCCGCCCCTAGCCCCATGACCGCCCGCGCGGCGATCAGCTCGCCCGGGCTGCTGCCCAGCCCGCCGGCGAGCGTGCCGGCCCCGAACACCCCCAACCCCGCGAGCAAGACGCCCTTTCGCCCCACCCGGTCGCCGAGGTTCCCGCAGGCGAGCACCAGCGCCGCGAACATGAGGTTGTAGGAGTCGACGATCCACTCCAGCTGCGTGGTCGAAGCGTCCAGCTCCTCCACCAGCGTCGGCAGCGCGACGTTGACGATCGTAGTGTCGAGGTTGATCGCGAACGCCGCCAGCAGCAGCGACACAAGGATCAAGGGCTTGCGCTGCGTCCCGGTGTCGTGTGGCACCGCGGCAACATAACAGGGCTACCGCTGCGGTAGTATCGGCGCGATATCCGTATCAGGAGCTCAGGGCCCCGGCCGCGCTCACCCCACCGTCGGAGCGTTGATAGGAACCGAGCATGTCGCTTCATGACGTGCTGCTGGGGGTGCACGTCGCTGCCGGCACTGTCGCCCTCGTGTTGGGGGCCGCCGTCGTCTGGTCGAGCCGCGACCGGCCCATGCTCGACGGCCGCAGCGCCATCTATCCCTGGACCGTCCTCGCAGTGTCGCTCACGGCAGTCGGCCTGCTCGCGTTGGACTGGCCGGAGCTGTGGTGGATCGCGATCCTGGCCGCGCTCGCCTACGTCCTGGCGCTGCTCGGTTACCTCGCCCCCCGGCGCCGCTTTCGCAGCTGGAGGCTCGCATACGCACACGGCCAGGGCGGCTCATACATCGCGCTGGTCACAGCGCTGATCGTCGTGGCGCTGACGGTGGACGGGCCGGTTCATGGCGTCGCCGCTGTGGCGGTGTGGGTGCTCCCAACGCTGATCGGCACGAACTTGATACGGCGCTGGCACCACCGGCTCGACGAGCGCTGAGTCGGGACGCCCCGCGCGCGATTGCAAACGAACTATCGAAGGTGGCACGGATGAGCAGACCGGAAATCTCGGTCGAGGAGTTGCCAAGCAGTCAGCTCGACGAGCTCGAGCCATTGTGGAACGCGCTGCGCGAACATCACAGCAGCGTTGCGCCCGCCTGGCTCGGGCCGCCGCGGGAGCGCGACGACTCATGGGCGCGACGTCGGCGGGAGTATCAGGCGTTGCTGTCGTCCGATTCGGATTCGTTCGCGCTCGTTGCGCGCCGCGGCGGGCGAGTGATCGCGTACGCCATGGTGTATCTACGAGAAGGCTCGGCCACCTTCCCGCTGAGCGAGCGGGCTGGGGAGGTCGAGACATTTTGTGTGCTTCCGGAGGAACGCGGAGGCGGTCTGGGGGCGCTCCTGCTCGATGCCGTGCGCGAGCGCTTGCGCGCGCTTGGCGTGGCTGAGGTGAGCCTCCATGTTCTCGAGGGCAACGACGCGGCGCTGCGCTTCTACCGGCGGGCGGGGTTCAGGCAGTTCGCGGTCTCGTTGTCCGGACCGGTCGACACGAGCGGCTAGACCGCACCCATCCGATACGGCTTTCGTGACAGCGGGCGGCGGCCTGCGACGTCCGCGTCGCCCATAATTGCGTCTACCAGATCATTCGCCTACCGGCACGATACTATCGTAGCGGTAGCGATCAGGGAGTCCACGGTCTCCGGTCGCATCTACCCCCACTTCTGCATGATGGCTCGAGCTCTCGAGGAGGTCGGCGAGCGATGGTCGTTGCTGATCGTGCGTGATCTCCTGCTCGGGCCGCGGCGATTCACCGATCTCGCCCAGAGCCTCGGCGGAATCACGCCAACGCGACTGACAGCCAGGCTGCGGAGCCTCGAGTCCGCCGGGATCGTGGTGAGGGAGCCGGCGCAGTCGGGGCGCGAGGTCTGGTACCGGCTGACCGAGGCGGGTCAGGATTTGGGTCCCGTCCTCGAGGAGCTGGCGCTCTGGGGCGTACAGCACGCCTTCGAGCCCCCGGCCCGGGGTGAGCCGGTCCACCCCGATCATCTTATGCAGGCGACGAGGGTTTGGCTCGAGCGTTATGGCCAGCGCCCCTCGGGCGCGGCCACCTGGGTCTGGCGCTTCCCCGGCGACTACGACTACACGCTTCAATCCGGCGGTGCTCGATGGAGTCTCGCCCGCGGCCGGGCAGAAAGGGCCGCTGTGACCGTGAGTGCCACGCCAGATGCGTGGGCCCGCTTCCTGACCGAGCCCGGCGAGCGGCGGCTCCGGGGCGACGACATTCAGCTCGTAGCGAAGCCCGCTGCGGCAAAGGCGTTCGCGCGAGCCTTCGCAGCAAAGCTCGACTCGCGCTCGGTCCAGCCACCCGCACGTAGGAGTTAGGAGTCTGAAACCTCACGCACCGGGCGTCAGATAAGACCGACGCGTCGCAAACCGGGGATCACGTGGTTGCGAATAGCCGGCGCGAGCACGAGGTCGCGGCGGTCCGGCCACCAGGCGAGCGAAGCAATCTCAGCCGCTGGAGAGGGCGCCCCTGCCAGCCGCGCGAGAAACACAGTCATCAGCATGTCGACGCCCTCCAGCGCCGCGGGCGCGCGAACATCATCGAAGAACTCGACGCTCCCGATACCGACGCCAAGCTCCTCATTGATCTCGCGCCTGAGACACCCGAGTGCTGACTCCTGAGGCTCGGGCTTGCCTCCAGGCAAGTAATAGACGTCGGGCGCGGCACGTTTGCTTACTAGAAGAAGCCGCCGCGCCTCGACGACCGCCGCGGCGATGACACGCAGTTCGGCCACCGCTAGCTTGGTGACAGGTCGCGGTGGCGGCGCTGGTTGCTCCAGACACCGGTCCTTAACTCCTCACGCAGGCGCCTCGACAGGCGTCGGGTCAGGACAGAGCGCGTCATGGTCCACGCAGCGTAATGCCGCTTCCGGACCGCCAGATGCCGTTTGCGGTCCAACCGGTGTTGTCAGTGGGTTCCCCGTAGGCTGTCGGCCGAATGGGTTTCGCGACGGATCAGCCGACTCTCGCCTACTACGAGCGCCGGGCTCACGAATACGACGACTGGTGGACAGGTACCGGTCTGTTCGCCGAGCTCGAGCGTCCGGGCTGGGAGGAGGAGACCCGACGGCTCGTGGACACGATCACGGCGCTGCCGCCGGGGCGCACCCTCGACGTCGCTTGCGGTACCGGCTTTCTCACCCGGCATTTGCGCGGGCTGATTGTCGGCCTGGACCAGAGCCCGTCGGTCGTGGCGATCGCGCAGTCGCGGCTGCCTGAGGGACTGGCGCTTGTCGGCAACGCGCTCGCCCTCCCGTTTGCGGACGGGAGCTTCGACCGCCTGTTCACGGCCCACTTCTACGGCCACCTTGTAGCCGAAGAACGACCGCGCTTCCTGAGCGAGGCTCGTCGCGTAGCCGGGGAGCTCGTGGTCGTGGACTCTGCCCTTCAGCCTGGCGCGGAACCCCAGCAGTGGCAGGAACGCGTTCTCAGCGATGGGTCACGCCACCGAATCTTCAAGCGCTTCCTGAACCCAGAGCAGCTGGCCCGCGAGCTCGATGGCGAGATCCTGTTCTCAGGTCGGTGGTTCGTCGCCGCGACGTCAAAGACACCTCGCTAGAGCTCGCGGCCAACGATTGGGGTCCGTCGTAACCCCGACGAGCTGCGGGCGCCCCTCCGAGCGCGAATATCGCTAGCGGACGGGTTGGACGTGCGAGACCACGTCATCCCCGAGCAGGACGTGGACCGCAAAGCCCGGCGGTTCAGCAGCCAGCTCGAGCTCATCCGAGCGAAAGTCGAGGCGTGCCTGGATGTACGTGCTCGGGACGGCGAGGACCGGGCACCCACCAAGGTCGGCGGCGATGGTCCGATGCACGTGGCCGGCGACGAGCCGACGTACCTGCGGGTGGCGCTCGAGCACCCGGCCAAGCGCGCGCCGATCACCGGGTGGGAGGCCAAGTTCGTCCAGCGCTGGAATCCCCGTCAACAACGGCGCGTGGTGCATGGCCACCATCGTCGGGCTCTGCTGGGCGGCGGCAAGCTCGGCATCGAGCCACGCGAGCCGCTCTGAGTCAAGCTCGCCACTGTCCTCGCCCGCGCGTTTGCTGTCGAGCACGACGAGCCGCAGCGGACCCAGATCCACGACGTACTGCACCGGCTCGTCGTCTCGACCCGGGACATCGAAGTGGCGGCGCAGCGCGCCGCGGTCGTCGTGGTTGCCGGGCAAGACATAGACGGGAACGGCGACGGGAGCGAGCAGGTCGTGCACCTGCTGGTACTCGGCGTCGGTGCCATTGTCGGCCAGGTCGCCGGAGACGAGCAGCGCACTCGGACTCGCTCGCAGGGAGCGGACGGACTCGACTGCGGCCGCAAGCCGCGCCGTCGGGTCACCGTCGCCCCAATCCGCACCGATGTGCGGGTCGCTGAGTTGAACGAGGATGAACGGGGTGCTCATCGGGACCTCTAGAAAGCACCAGGATCGTGCGCAGCCACTTCCTGGTCGCGATTCGCGTCGCGGTGGCCGCACCCCGGCGGCCGAGCTTCATGCATTCGTCTGATCGTTCTCGCGGAGGCTGTCAATTTCGAAGGGAGCAGCGGGAGCGGCGGGAGCGGCGTGGCGCACCAGGTCGGCCGCTGCTAGCGCCTCCCCGCTGCTACCGAGTCGATAGCATCTGGGCCGGCGGGTTGCAAATCCGCGAACCGCCCCGGGCACTGGGACGATGCAACATCCCCGCTGTGCAGCCGCGCCGATCACGCATGGGAGGCGCCGGGCTGCCCGGCCCGGCGATTCCTGGATCATGAGCCAAGGATCGCCGTAGCGTGAGCGTGATGCCATTGAATCCAACGCGACAGATCCTCGGCGAGCATCTCGTGAAGGGGAAGCTCGATCCGTGCTCGCCGTCTCCGCGTCGGGAGCACCGACATCATCCTCGAGCTCAGCCGCGACTTGTATGCCCGCGAAGCGCCTCAGCCTGCCCGCGCGGCCGCGGCTGAGGGGACATGCATGACGGGCGCCCCGAGCTTCGACGATGCGACCGCAGTACGGGCGTACGATGAAGGCGCCTACAGAGGGTTCGTGCGCGCCGAGTGGGACGGCCCGCTCGCACCTAACGGCGGGCACCTGGCCGCGATCGTGCTGCGGGCGATGCTGGCGGAGTCAAGCGACTCCAGTCAGGTCCCCCGATCGCTCGCGCTGCAGTTCGTCCGGCCTGCTCAGCACGGAGAGCTGGAGATCGCCGTCGAGTCCCTGCGGCGCGGCCGGCGCATCACCCAGCTCGCGGGCCGGGCCCACCACGGCGGCAAGCTCGTGCTCGCCTCGCTCGCGAGCTTCGGTGCGCCCGATGACTCGGCGATGCGGTGGGCGCCCGACCCGCCGCTCCTCACCGATCCTGAGTCGGTCGCCCCGCTCGATCCGGCGGTGGAGAGCGGGGCTCCGCCGATGATGCGTCAGGTCGACATGCGGCCCGTGGTCGGCCCTGGCATCTTCAGCGGAGGCGACGAGGCGGCCGTCGGTGGATGGGTGTCACTGCGGCAGCCGCGGAAGGTGGATGCCTTGCTGCTGTGCGCCTACAGCGACATCTGGTGGCCCTCCGCGTTCAGTCGCGTCACCCAACCGATCGGCGTCCCGACGCTCGATCACACGATCCATTTCCGGACCGGTGAGCTGCCGCGTGAGCACGAGCCGGTCTTCGCGCGGTTCAGATCTCGCCTCGCCCGCGAGGGGTTCCTCGAGGAGGACGGAGAGCTCTGGTCGATCGACGGAGAGCTGCTCGCCCAGAGCCGGCAGCTCGCGCTCCTGTTCGGAGCGGGCGCCTGAGCGCCCGGCCCATATATCCCGCGACGTGACAATCCGCGCTCCGCGCCTCCGGTGAAGGCA
>JBKPBS010000160.1:0-22743 GCA_046726915.1 Actinomycetota bacterium | reverse complement strand
CGCGATCCGCAGCTTCTCTTCGGCATTCGCGACGTCGCGCGCGGCGAGCAGCGGCTCGTGGTTGATCCGCTCGACGGGAACCGCGCCGCCATGGACGCGGCGCAGGAGATTCCGGCCCTGCATGTCGGACAGGTCGCGGCGAATCGTCTCCGTGGTCACGCCGTAGCGGCGCGCCAGGTCAGCGACGTCGACCGACCCCTGGCTGAGGGCGAGCATGTAGATCGCGTGCTGGCGATCGTGCTGCAGTCGAGGGACCGCGGCGCTTTCGTCGGTGGCCATTACAGCCCGCCTCCGGCGCCCTGCATCCCCGACGCAGCGCTCATCCCGGCGATCGGGCCCCCCGCCGAAATCGACTCGTAGCCGGCGGCGAAGGCCGAGCGGAAGCGCGCAGACGAGCGCAGCGCCGGAGGGAAGACGGCCTCGTATGCAAGGAACGCCACCGGGTCCGCGGTGGCCTCGGCGGCGTATCGGCGCGCGGCGTCCCCGCCGGCGTCGAACGCCTGCTGCTGCGGATCCACGACGGCCAGGTAGCGCGCCCAGCCGGCCAGCGCGGTGGCCGCACGCTCAATCGGGCCGCCGCGCTCGAGCTGCCACTCGATCGTCGGGATCAGGAACGTCGGGAATTTCGCGCTGCCGTCGATGCATATCCGCGCGATCTGGTCCTGTACGCCGACGTTCGCGAACCGCTCGAGCACGGAAGCAGCGTATTCGTCCGGAGGATGCCCTGGGATCTCGACCAGGGTCGGGATCGCCTCGCGGTGGAGGAGCCCGTCGAGGAACGTCCGAAGGGCTGGGACCGCCATCGCCTCGTGTACGTAGGTGATGCCGGCCAGAGCCGCGAGGTACGCGATGCACGAGTGACCCGCATTGAGCATGCGGAGCTTGTACTGCTCCCAGTCGTCTATTCGATCGGTGAAGAGCGCGCCAGTGTCCTCCCACGACGGCCGGCCGGCAGCGAAGTCGTCCTCCATCACCCACTGCCTGAACGGCTCGGAGACGACGGGCCAGCCGTCCACGATGCCGGCGCTCTCGCGCAGCCAGTCGCGGTCCTCGGCTGACGTGGCCGGCGTGATGCGATCGACCATCGAATTCGGAAACGTGCAGTGCTCGTCCACCCACGCGGGCAATGCCCGGTCGAGCCGGGCGGCGGCGGACAGCGTGGCGGCCCGAGCCGCGTCTCCGTTCCCGGGCACGTTGTCGCAGCTCAGGATCGTGATCGGGCCGGCGCTCCGGTCGCGCCGGATCGCGAGCGCAGCCGCGATGCGGTCGAACGTGGTGCGCTTGCCGGCGGCGCTGTCCGCCTCCGAGGGCTCGGCGTAGCCCGACTCCGTGACGGTCAGCGAGAGGATCGCCGTAGCGGGTGCGGCGATCAGCTCCGAGGCGGCGGCGTTCTGGCCGGGCGGCGCGTGAACGAAGCGGGTGATCGACCCGATGACCTGAGCCGAGGGCTCGCCCCCGTCCTTCTCGATCAGGGTGTACAGGCAGTCCTGGCCGCCGAGGGCGGCCGCCATCTCGGCGTCCCCCGCGAGCAATCCGAGCCCGACGATCCCCCATCCGCTCCCGCGCGACGCCAGCTCGTGGACGTACACCGCGAGATGTGCGCGATGAAAGCCGCCGACTCCCACGTGCACGATGGCCGGCTGGAGGCCCGCGCGGTCGTAGGTGGGCACCGGGATCCCACTGAGTGCGATCTCGGCGAGACGGGCCTGACCGAGGCGGATGGGTGTTGACCGGCCCACGTCGCGCCCATCATAAGCAAAGGTGACTCCAAGCGCTAGGGGTGGCTTTATGTCCGAAATTAACCTATTTCGCCTTGACATCCCACACAATCCAACGATATAAGGTGATCTGACCGGAGCTATCCGGTCGCCCGCGACACGCAGGAGGAGGAGACCATGAGAGCTATCGCGCGCGTTTGGTTCATTGCCGCGCTGCTTGTCGGGCTTGTGCTCGCGGGCTGCGGGGACGACGACGACGGGGGCGGGTCGGGCAGCAATTCCATCAACGTCGCCATCGTCGACAACCCCCAGATGAAGGACATCGCGAAGCTCACGCCTTCGCTGTTCACCAAGAAGAGCGACATCAAGGTGAACTACACGGTCCTCGACGAGGGGACCCTTCGCGAGGTGACCACGCGCGACGTCGCAGCCGGGGGGCGCCAGTTCGACGTCGTCATGATCGGGCCGTTCGAGGCGCCGCAGTTCGGCCAGAGCAGCTACATCACCGACCTCACGAAGTTCGCCTCCAGCGACAGCTCGTACAAGCTCGACGACATAATCCCGAGCGTGCGCAACGCCCTGTCGTTCGACGGGAAGCTGTACGCCGCACCGTTCTACGGCGAGTCGTCGTTCCTGATGTACCGGAAGGATGTGCTGAAGAAGGCGGGCATCACCATGCCGGCGCAGCCGACGTGGGATCAGGTCGCGGACATCGCGCGGAAGATCAACACGCCGGACATGGCCGGCATCTGCCTGCGCGGGAAGCCCGGATGGGGTGACCTCGGCGCGTCGTTCACCACCGTGCTGAACACCATGGGCGGGACCTGGTGGTCGGCGAAGCCGGACGGCTCGGTGGATACCGCGATGGTCGACCAGCCGGAATTCAAGAATGCGCTTCAGTTCTACGTCGATCTCGTCAAGGACGCGGGCGAGAAGGACGCGGCCGGCTCGAGCTTCAACGAGTGCCTCTCGCAGTACAAGGACGGCAAGGTGGCCATGTGGTACGACGCCACCGTCGCGGCCGGCCTGCTCGAGGCCGACGACAGCGCGGTGAAGGGGAAGAACGGCTATGCGCCCGCGCCGGTCGACAAGACGGCCGCCTCCGGCTGGCTGTGGTCGTGGGCGCTGGCGATACCGCAGACCTCCAGCAAGGCGGACCTCGCCTGGAAGTACATCTCGTTCGCGACCGGTCCTAAGTACCTCGAGGAGGCAGGGTCGAGGGTCCCCGGCGGCTGGGCCTCGATCCCACCCGGCACCCGCAAGTCGACCTACGAGATCCCGGAGTACAAGAAGGCAGCCGCCGCGTTCGCGAAGCCGACGCTCGACTCGATCGCGGCCGCGCCGATCGACAACCCGGGGACCACGAAGCGGCCGGGTCTCCCGGGTGTCCAGTACGTCGGCATCCCGGAGTTCCAGGACGTAGGCAACCAGTGCACCCAGCAGTTCTCCGCGGTGATCGCCGGGCGGACGCCCATCGACACGGCGCTCCAGAACTGCCAGACCGTCGCATCCGGGGTAGGGGGGTGACCTGATCCCGGGCACGCTGGCACCGTCGGCGTCATGAGTACCACCGTTCGGCCGCGGATCAGCCGCCTGATCCCGCCGCGGGTGGGTCGCGAGCCCCTCCTCAGCGAATCATGGCGCCGGCGGCTGCCGCTGCTGCCGGCCCTGCTCTTCATGATCCTGCTGACGCAGGTCCCGTTCGTGATGAGCGTCTACTACAGCCTCACGGACTGGAAGGTCGTGCCCCCCGGCCCGCGCGAGTTCGTCGGGTTCGACAACTACAGCGAGCTGCTCTCCGACCACTTCTTCCGTCAGGCGATCTGGGTGAGCGTCCGGCTGACCGTGTTTCCGGTGCTCGCCGCGCTCGTGCTGGGGACGGCATTCGCGGTGCTGCTGGACCGGAAGTTCCTCGGCCGCGGGATCGTGCGCACCATGCTGATCACGCCGTTCCTGCTCACGCCCGTGGTCATCGGCCTGATCTGGAAGAACCAGATGTTCCACGGGCTTTACGGGGTCGTGAACTGGGTGATCGAGAAGCTCGGCGGCACGCCGGTCGAGTTCGTCTCCCAGCACCCGACCATGTCGATCGGCATCACGCTGATCTGGCAGTGGACGCCGTTCATGATGCTCATCATGCTGGCCGGCCTCCAGAGCATGCCCCAGGACGTCGTCGAGGCCGCGAAGGTCGACGGGGCGGGGCCGTTCGGGATCTTCCGTCAGCTCACGCTCGGCCACCTGCGCCCGTACATGGAGCTGGGCATCCTGCTCGGCACGATCTACCTGATCCAGGTCTACGACCAGATCGCGGTGATGACGGGCGGCGGGCCGGGCTCGACCAACGTGCCGTACTTCGTATTCCAGCGCTCGATCGGGGGCGGATGGGAGTTCGGCCAAGCATCCTCGTACAGCATCGTGGTCGTGATCGCGTCGATCATCATCGCGACCATCGCGCTTCGAGTCCTGTCCCAGCTCCTGAAAGGTGAGGCCTCCGCATGAGTGGCGACGATGCCGCGCCCACGGTCGGCGAGCGCCGCTGGGTGAACGGAGCGCTCGGGGGCCTGGCCTGGATCACTGCCCTGGTCTTCTTCTTCCCCGTCCTCTGGATGGTGATCAACTCGCTCAAGACCGAGTCGGAGGCGAACACGGCCCCCACGCTCAACTTCACCCCGACCTTCGACCGCTACAGCGAGGTCACGGAGAGCGCGGGCGGCCTGCTTTCGTTCGGCGAGGCGTTCACGAACTCGATGGTGATCGTGATCGTCTCGACGCTCATCGTGCTCACGCTCGCGATCCCGGCGGCGTATGCCCTCGCGGTCAAGCCCGTCCACAAGTGGCGGGACGTCCTCTTCTTCTTCATCTCGACCAAGTTCCTGCCGGTCGTGGCCTCGATCCTGCCGGTCTGGATACTCGCGCGGAACCTCGAGCTGCTCAACACGCGGCTCGTGCTGATCGTCCTCTACACCGCGATCAACCTGCCGCTGGCCGTGTGGATGCTGCGGTCGTTCTTCGCCGAGATCCCGCGCGAGCTGATCGAGGCCGCCGAGATCGACGGCGCTTCGCTGAGGGGACAGCTCACGTCGATCATCCTGCCGATGGCGGCGCCGGGCATCGCGGCGACGGCGCTCCTCTGCGTCATCTTCGCGTGGAACGAGTTCTTCTATGCCGTCCAGCTGAACCCTGTGGACGGGTCGACGGTGCCGATCTGGGTGACGACGAACGTCAGCACCCGGGGCGACTTCCTCGCGAAGCTCTCGGCGGCGTCGGTGCTGGCCTGCATTCCGGTGGTCCTGGCCGGCTGGATCGCGCAGAAGCGCATGATCCGCGGCCTTGCGATGGGCGCGATCAAGTGAGGGAGCCTGTATGACGGCGGTGAGATATGTCGAGGCAACACGGACCTACGCGGGAACGGACACCCCGGCGGTGGACAGCCTGAGCCTCGACGTCGCGGACGGAGAGCTCCTTGTCCTCGTCGGGCCTTCGGGGTCGGGGAAGTCGACCGCGCTGCGCATGCTTGCGGGACTCGAACCCCTGGATGCGGGTGCGATCCACATCGGCGAGCGCGACGTCAGCAACGTCCGCCCGCGCGACCGCGACATTGCGATGGTCTTCCAGAACTACGCGCTCTACCCGCAGCTCAGCGTGGCGGAGAACATGGGCTTCGCGCTCAAGCAGCACGGCGTGCCCAAGGAGGAGCGCACGGCGCGCGTGCGCGAGACCGCCCGGATCCTCGATCTCGAGCCGTTCCTCGACAGAAAGCCGAGGCACCTCTCGGGTGGGCAGCGCCAACGGGTGGCAATGGGTCGCGCGATCGTCAGGCAGCCGGCCGTGTATCTCATGGACGAGCCGCTCTCGAACCTCGACGCGAAGCTGCGGGTACAGACCCGGACCGAGGTCGTCGAGCTGCAGGACCGCCTCGGCGTCACCACGGTGTACGTCACGCACGACCAGGTCGAGGCGATGACGATGGGCCATCGAGTGGCGGTTCTGAAGGACGGGGTCCTCCAGCAGTGCGACGCTCCGAGCACGCTGTACCACGAGCCGGTCAACCTCTTCGTGGCGGGCTTCATCGGCTCGCCGGCGATGAACCTGGTCGATGTAGGCGACGCGCGCCCGCTGAAGATCGGCGAGTCCGAGCTCGAGGTCGACGCGGCGGCCGATTCCGCGCTCGCCGAGCGCGACGGCAGGATCACGGTGGGTTTCCGTCCGGAGGCGCTGCGGGTCGGCGACGGGCCGCTCCACGCGCGGATCCGCAACGTCGAGGACCTCGGCTCCGAGATGTTCGTCCACGTCGCGGTCGAGCACCAGGGCGAGAGCGTTCCGCTGATCGCGAAGATGTCGCCACCGTTCGAGGGCGGCCACGGGGACCAGGTAGGGCTGCAGATCGCGGGGACGACGCACCTGTTCGGCGAAGACGGTCTGCGGATCGCGTCGCCGGCGGCGAGCCTGCGCTCACCTGGGGCCGTCAGCCGCTCCTGACGATGAGGCCGGTCGTCACGGTGATCGGCGAGGCGCTCGTCGACCTGCTCCGCGGCGGGGCGACCGGCGACGATCGCGAGACGCCCGGCGGTAGCCCTTTCAACGTGGCGGTCGGGTTGGCGCGGCTCGGGAACCGCACCGCGCTCATGGCCCGTTTCGCGGAGGACCGCTATGGGCGCCTGTTGCGCAGCGCCGCTGCCGCCGAGGGCATCGATCTGAGCGGCGCGCCGCGCGCGGCCGAGCGCGCCAGCGTGGCGATCGCGTCGGTGGACGACGCCGGGAGCGTGACCTACGACTTCGAGATCGAGGGAACGGCGGACTGGCAGTGGACCGCGACCGAGCTGCGCAAGCTCAGTCGAGAGACCAAGGTGCTCCATTTCGGCTCGATCGCGTCGTGGACCCCTCCAGGTGCGGCGCGAATAGCCGATCTCGTGCGTGAGCTCCGCGCAGGCTGCGGAGTGCTGATCAGCTACGACCCCAACGTCCGGCCCGCCGTGATCGGAGGCCGCGAACGAGGTGTCGAGCTGGTTGAGCAGGGCGTGCTGCGGGCGCATGTGGTCAAGGCGAGCCGCGAGGACGTCGAGTGGCTGTACCCGGGGCTCACGGTGGACGACGTCGCGGTGCGGTGGAGCCGCCTCGGCGCGAAGCTGGTCGTCGTGACCGACGGTGCGGACGGCGCGAGCGCGTACCGGCAGGGCCGAGCACCGCTGCGCCGACCCGGACGCGAGGTCACGGTGGTCGACACGGTCGGCGCCGGCGACGCATTCACCTCCGGGCTGCTCACCGGCTTCGTGCGGCGCCGCCTTCACCTCGACCCTAGGCTCGAAGCGATCTCCGACGGGGCCCTGGCCGACATCATCGACGACGCCGTGCTCGTCTCGGCGATCACGTGCGAGCGCGCCGGCGCGGATCCCCCACGGCTCGACGAGCTGCTGGACCGACGGCCTACCCTTACGGGCAGTGCGAGCGTCGCCGCTTCAGGTGTCTCAACAGCCGTTTCAGGAAGGCGACCCGGTCGTTCACGGCGACCCTGACGTTGGTGAGGGCCTAGCACCTTCGCGCGGTATTCGCCCGAGCGACTTCCGGTGTCATAGGTGTCGTTGAACCGGAGCGTTGCCGGTCGCGTACAGCCCTGCGGGAGCTGTCGTCGAGGAGGCCGCGCACTCGACGCACGGTCGTGGGCTGGTTCACAAGCGGCATTGCCGACTGCGAAGGGAGCAAAGCGATGCGAAGGTTCGTCTCGTCACTAGTGGTCCTGGCCATGGTGCTGGTCGCGATGGGCGCGACGTCCGCGCTTGCCGACGTGCATGGGGTCTCGCAGGCTGAGTGCGCGGCTCCGGGCGCACCGTCTGGCGCGACAACGGATGCGTCCCGGAGCGCGCCTGGCCGTCCCGATGCGCCGATTCCGGTCACTGCGAGCGACGGCCGGACGCAGGGGCGGGGCGACGACGCCGACGCGCAAGGCACCAACTGCTAAGAGCGGGGGCTGCGGGAGCAGGAAGCCCGCGAGGTGGGCTCCCGCAAGCGCCCCCGAGGAACTGGCGTTACTCGACGAAGTCGAAAACGAACGCTCGCGCGACGTCGGGACGGCGCGTGAGGATGCCGAAGCGCGCGTCGAAGTCGGCCCAGCGCTCGAGCGCGGTCTGGTTCAGCCTGAGCGGCGGGCGGAGTATCGGACTCACCGCTCTCAGCTGTTCACGGACGAGCTCCGTGTCAGCACCCCCGGCCCGCGCGATCTCGGCAACCGCCGGCTCGGGGTCGGACAGCACCGACTCGGTGCCGTCCCTGAGGGCCTCCACGACACCCTGGATCACCCCGCGGCGCTTGTCGAGCGTCTCGCGGGTCGTGACCAGCACGACTTCGGGGTAGGCGGGAGCGCCGAAGTCATCGACTCGGAATTCGCGCGTTCGCACGCCGCGCTGCCGCAGCGTCACTCCCTCTGCGTTCCAAAATGCCGGCACCGCATCGATCCGCTTCTCGATCAGGCTGGGGACGGCCGCGAACCCGATCGTCACCTGCCGAATCTCGTCGTAGTCGCCGCCGTCCCCCTCGACGACCGCGCGCAGCACAGCCGGATCGGACGGCAGGCCCGACACGCCTACCCGGCGGCCCTCCAGGTCGCGCGGCCGGCGAATGTCCGGCTGCGCGATGATCGCGGCCAGCGGACGCTGCACCAACGCAGCCACGCCGACCACGTCCGCTCCACGCTCGCGCGCGAGCCCCAGGTCGTGGATGTCGAGCACCGCCAGATCGGCGCGCCCCGAGGTAAGCAGTTTGAGCGAATCGGGCGAGGACCCGGGTGGCCGAATCCGCAGCCTGACGCCGTACTCCCTGTCGTAGCCGTTCCGGACGGCCGCATAAATCGGCGCATGGACCGCATTCGGCGTGAAGTCAAGCCCGATGATCGCCGTGCTCGGAGCCCCGCCGCCATCCTCCCCGTCGTCTCCACAGCCCCAACCGAGCGCCGCACCGACCGTGACGAGCGACACGCTGAGCGCCGACAAACAGACCGCCCGGCTGATCCGGAAATTGTGGCCGAAGCGCGCCAAAGGAAGCAATGACGAGATCACTGGCAGACCCTCGGTCCTCCGCGGAGAGGAGAAGCCCAGAGCAGGATCTAATCCTGTAGCACCGATTCCGCCGGCCTACGAGGCGATACCAATCCCGCGCACCTCTTGACTCCCGGGCATCCGGGGCGGAGACTGACCTCCCCGTCTGGTCGGACCGGAGCGGCATCACGTCCTAGGAGGTCGAAGATGCGCGCACGGATGGTGGGAACGCTGTTGCTGGCGGGGGTTGCCCTGGCCGCCGCTGCCGCCATCGCCCAGGCGGGTCCGGTCACGGCCACGAGTCCGGTCCAGGCGTCCGGCGCCGTGAGCCCATTCGCGGGTTGTTCCGGGGGTGCGGCGGAAGGGGGCACGAACTTCGCGAACTCCGAGGTCGAGCCGTGGGTGGACGTCAACCCAACTGACGCCGATGACGACGAGATTCTCGGTGACAACATCGTCGGCTACTACCAGCAGGACCGCTGGTCGAACGGCGGCTCCAAGGGCCTGGTGGCAGCCGTCAGCTTCGACGATGGAGCGAGCTGGATTCAGACCTTCCCGAACCAGCTGACCGTTTGCACCGATGACTCGGACGCCATGTTCGACCGTGCCTCCGACCCCTGGATCAGCTTCGGCCCGAACGGCAACCTGCACGCGATGAGCCTGGTGCTGGATCCCGATCCCTCGACCGGTGGCTTCGGCGACAACGGCATGGTCTACAACCGCTCGACGGACGGCGGACTCACTTGGGAGGACCCGATCGTGCTGCGGACGGACTTCGACCCGAACTACCTGAACGACAAGAACGCGATCACCGCCGACCCGAACGACTCCGACTTCGTCTACGCGGTGTGGGATCGCGTGCAGGACGCGTCGCGCGCGCAGCACGCGCAGGAGAACCCGATCGGCCTGGGATTCAAGGGGCCGATCTGGTTCGCGCGCACCACCGACGGCGGAGAAACCTTCGAGCCGGCTCGCAAGATCTACGAGAGCGGCGCCAACAAGCAGACGATCGGCAACCAGATCGTGGTCGAGCCGGAGGCCGAGGGCGGCTCCTTGTTCGACTTCTTCGGCGACATCGTGAACGGCTCGGAGCGTCGCCGGACCTTCGGTCCGATCGGCATCGCGTACATCAGGTCCGACAACCACGGCGCGACCTGGACAAAGCCGTTCCGGGTGGCGGATCAGCTGCCCATGTCGCTGTTCCGGGCCAGTAGCACGATTGACCCGGAAACCGACCCCGACTGCCCGGATCCGGACGGCAACGGCAACTGCCCGATCCGGGGTGGCGACTTCATCCCCGAGGTCGCGGTCAACGCGAGCAACGGAGACCTCTATGCGGCCTGGATGGATTCGCGCTTCGGCGCCGGCGGGGTGCCGTTTGGGGAGGGCCTCTTCGAGCACGACTCGATCGCCTACACGCAGTCGACCGACGGCGGCGGGACCTGGTCGACGCCGATCAAGGTGAACGCCACGCCCGAGGAGGACGTCCCAGTGGACAACCAGCAGGCGTTCACACCGTCGGTGGACGTGGCGGATGACGGAACGATCACTGTTACCTACTACGACTTCCGCAACAACACGGCGAATACGTCGACTCTCCCGACCAACTACTGGGCAAACCACTGCCACCCCGGCAGCGAGGACTGCTCGGACCCGGACAGCTGGGACGAGGAGACCCCGATCGCAGGCCCGTTCGACATCACTCTCGCCCCGTTCGCGCGAGGCTGGTTCCTCGGTGACTACATGGGCCTGACGCCGGACGGCAACGATCTGGGATCGCTCTTCGGCTCGACCGACGGCAGCGGCCCGAGCAGCATCTTCTTCAGCAGGCTCGAGCCGTAGAAATAAGCGGCCGCGCGGATCGTCTCGCGCGCGCCGCAGGGAAACACTCGGGACCGCGGCTGTGACCTACTCGGCAGCTGCTGGCGGATAGTAGGCTGGCGCCCGCACGGGCCCACATGGCAGTCGACCTGGTCATCGACGTTGAGAACACCCCCGGGGCGCTGGCGCAGGTGGCGGCCGCGATCAGCGACGCCGGAGTGAACATCGCAGCGGCCACGTGCGTCGGACCGGGGGAGCGCGCGGAGCTTCACATCCTCGTGCCGCACGGCGGGGCCGCGAGACATGCGCTGGCGATTTCCCATCTCGCGGTCACGCGCGAGCGCGAGGTCGTCGTGGTCGACGTCGAGGACCGCCCCGGCGTGCTGGCGGATCTCACTCGCAAGATCGCCCGAGCTGGAGTCGATCTCGATCTCGTCTACGTCGCGACTCGAAATCGCGTGGTCTTCGGGGCGACCGACCTCCCTGGCCTCAAAGCCGCGCTGGACGTCGCGAGCTGACGCTCGTACAGCTACGCCACCGTCGGGTCGGCCGACAGCTCCACGACCCGGCGGGCGAGGGCTTGCATGACCTTACGCTCAACGCCGGGGTTCGCGTCGACGAGCAGGCGAAAGTCCTGGCGCGTCAGCACGAACACCCGCAGGGGCGTCTTGGCGGTGACCGTCGCCGTGCGCTTCGTGTCCTCGAGCAGGGCGATCTCGCCGACGAAGTCGCCGCCTCCGCGGGCGGCCACCGGCTTGCCCTTGCTGGTGATATCGGTCTTGCCCTCGACGATCACGAAGAACTCCTGACCGGTCTCGCCCTCCTTGCAGAGGACCTCCCCGGCCGGAACCTCGAGGTCCTCGGTTACCCGCGCGAGCTCGACGAGCTCCTTACGCGAGAGACCCTCGAACAGTGGCGCGCGCTTCAGCGCCTGCACCTTCGTATCTTGGTTGAAGAGCCGCACGCGCCTACCTTATTCCGGCACGGTCGCTGAGTCGAGCCGCGAACAGCTGCCACTCACCGGGGACGCCCTTGAGCTCACGCTCGCCGCGATCCTCGAACTCGATGCTCGAGCCGGCCGCCAGGTCTCTCACAATCCTCGAGACGAGCAGCTCACACGGCCGAGCTTCCGCCGCGATACGCGCGCCGATGTGCACGGCGATGCCCTCCACCCGGCCGGCGACGAGCTCGACCTCGCCGGTGTGGACACCCGCCCGGATGTCGAGACCGAGCTCGGCGACCGCGGCAATGGTGCGGTGGGCACACGCGATCGCCCGTGCCGGCCCTTCGAAGGTCGCGAACACGCCGTCGCCCGTGCTGCGGACCTCCTTGCCGCCGTAGCGGGCGAGCTGGGCGCGGACCGCGGCGTGGTGGGCCTGCAGCAGGTCGCGCCAGCGCTCGTCACCCAGCTCCGCGGCTCGCGAGGTCGAGTCGACGATGTCCGTGAACAGCACCGTGGTGAGCACTCGCTCGGGAGCGGCGTCGACGCGGCCCTCGGCGAGAAAACGCTGCAGGTGGTCGAGCACTCGCGGGTCAGTCCAGGTGGACACGTCCGGCAGGGTCAGCTCCACCATCTCGACATTCGGGATGCGCTCGGCCATGTAGGCGCACCCCTCCCGCCACCTGTCGTGATAGAGGATCAGAGTAGGTACGGAGATCGCGGGCAGCATCTCGCGGATGTCCGTCTCCATCAGCACGCGCAGGAACCATGCAGCCGCACCTGGACTGGCGGCGAGCCGCTCGTGGTTCACGTGCCACTGCTGGAACTCCGGATCGTCGGCGAAGCTCGGGAGGTAGCGCCGCAGCTCGCCGAGCTGGTACTCGCGGGTGCCCCAGTTCAGGCGCGCGTCGCGGACGCGCCGGTGCCATTCCTCGACTGGCTGCCCGACGGGATAGTCGGGTGCCGAGACCACGCGCGGCCACGTGTTGTGAAGGATCAGCGCGCCGACACGCTCGGGATAGGTCGCAGCGAAGAGGGCGCACAGCTGCCCTCCCGGGGAACCCGCCCCAAGCAGCACGGCGCGCTCGGAGCCGGCGTCGTCCATGACCGCACGTATGTCGTCCATTCGCGTCTCGAGCGAGGGCAGTTCCCGCGGCCGGTCGGACATGCCGGTGCCGCGCTTGTCGAACAGGATCAGGCGGGAGAACGACGCGGCGCGCCGGCAGAACTCGACGAATATCGGCTGCTCCCACGCCCACACCAGGTTGACCATGAACGGCACGAACAGCAGGTCCACGGGGCCCTCACCCACCACCTGGTAGGCGATGCTGACGTCGCCGCTGCGTGCGTAGTGGACGTCAGGCGTCTCGAGGTTCACCGCGTAAACACTAAGCGCGAGCTTGGAACCCGGGCGCTCAGCCTCTACGCTGGCCACAGCGTCTCGGGAGAGTGCGGTGGCCCACGGCGACCGGCAGGTGTTGGACGACAGGATTCAGGCCTTCATCGATCAGGGCCCGCTGACTGTCTACATCAACCGGCCCGACAGGGCCAGCTCCAACGTATACATGAGCCCGCAGCTCGAGGCGATCCTCGGCTACACGGCCGAGGAGTGGGCCAGGGATCCGGATTTCTTCCGCAAGGTCCTCCATCCGGACGACCGCGACTGGGTGATCGCCGAGCAGCTCAGGACGAAGGAGGCGGGTGAGCCCTTCCGCGCCGAGTACCGGATGATCACGCACGACGGGCGCGTGCGCTGGTTCCTCGACGAGACCCATGAGATTCCAGACCGCGACGGAGGCCTGGGCTACCGCTACGGCTACCTCGTCGAGATCACGGAGCGCAAGGAGCTCGAGGAGGCGCTGCGCAGCGCCGAGGCGCGCTATCGCGAGCTCGTCGAGCGGCTGCCGATCGCGATCTACATCGACCGCCTCGACGAGTTCAGCTCGAACGTCTACACGAGCCCTCACGTCGAGCGGATGCTCGGCTACACGGCCGAGCAGTGGGCGATCGAGGAGGACTTCTTCGTCAGGATCCTGAATCACGACGACCGCGAGCGCGTCCTGCGCGATCACGAGCGCACGCGCACGACCGGAGAGCCGCTCCGGACCGAGTACCGCCTGATCGCGGCGGACGGGCGCGAGGTCTGGATCCGCGACGAGGGCGTGATCGTCGGGGACGGCGATGAGCGCCTGCTCCAGGGCTTCCTGGTCGACATCACCGAGCGCAAGACCGCCGAGCAGGCGCTGCGCGAGAGCGAGGCGGAGCTCCGCCGGCAGAAGGCCTACTACCAGGAGCTTCACCGGCTCAGCCCGGTCGCGATCGTCACGCTGGACATGGAGCTGCGGGTCGTGTCCTGGAACCCGGCGGCCGAGCAGCTCTTCGGGTTCTCACCGGGAGAGGCCGTGGGCCGTCCGCTCGACGACCTGCTGTTCCCGACAGCCGCCCTGCTCGAGGAGAGCACGGCGCTGCAGCGTCAGGCCGACGAGCAGGGCCTCGTGCACGTGATCTCGCGGCGCGCTCGCAAGGACGGCAAGCTGGTCGACGTCGAGATCCTGACGGTTCCGCTGGTGGTCGACGGCGAGCGAACCGGTTATCTCGTGCTCTACCACGACATCAGCGAGCTTCAGCGTGCGCGTGAGGAGGCCGAGGCGGCGGCCTTTGCGAAGAGCGCGTTCCTCGCGACCATGAGCCACGAGATCCGGACGCCGATGAACGCCGTGATCGGGATGGGCGGGCTGCTGCTCGACACCGAGCTCACGGAGGAGCAACGCCAGTTCGCCGAGGTGATCCGCACGAGCGGCGAGGCGCTGCTTCGGATCATCGACGACATCCTCGACTTCTCGAAGATCGAGGCCGGCAAGCTCGAGCTCGAGGAGCATGCCCTGGAGGTGCGCGCGTGTGCCGAGGGCGCACTCGACCTCGTCGCCGTCAGGGCATCCGAGAAGGACATCGAGCTCGCCTGCCTCGTGGACGAGGACGTGCCGGCCGCGATCCTCGGCGATCCGACGCGGCTGCGACAGGCGCTCGGCAACCTCCTCTCGAACGCCGTCAAGTTCACAGATGTCGGCGAGGTCGTCCTCACCGTCTCGGCCGAGGACGGCGGCGGCGACCTGCGGCGGCTGCGCTTCTCCGTCCGGGACACCGGCATCGGGATCCCCGCCGAGAGGATGCACCGCCTCTTCGAGTCCTTCAGCCAGGTCGATCCGTCGACGACGCGGCGCTACGGCGGAACCGGGCTCGGCCTCGCGATATCGATGCGGCTGGCGGAGTTGATGGGCGGCACGCTCTGGCTGGAAAGCGAGGAGGGGAAGGGCTCGACCTTCCACTTCGAGATCGAGGCGCGAGAGGCCGCCGCTCCGGCCCGCGCGAGTCGCGTGGACGGCGAACCCCAGATCGCCGGCAAGCGTCTGCTGGTTGTCGACGACAATGCCACGAACCGCGAGATCCTCAGGCGCCTGGCGGAGTCCTGGGGGATGCTCGTCGAGGCCGTCGAGCGTCCCACGGAGGCGCTCGACTTGATCCGCCGCGGCGATGCGTTCGACGCCGCGGTGCTCGACATGCAGATGCCCGAGATGGACGGGCTCCAGCTCGCGCGCGAGATTCGCCGCCACCGCGACGAGGCGGCCCTCCCGCTTCTCCTGCTCACGTCCGTCGGACATCTGGCCGAGGCGCGCAGGGCCACCGAGTTCTCCGCACAGCTCACCAAGCCAGTCAAGAGCTCGCAGCTGTACGACGCGCTGGTCAGGCTGCTCGCGGCCGGTGCGGTGAGGGCTTCCACCCCCGTCGCCAATGGCGACGGCTCGCGGTCGGCCGCCGTGGCGCTCCGCCTGCTCGTCGCCGAGGACAACGCGGTCAACAGGCAGCTGGCGCTCGCGCTGCTGGCGAAGCTCGGCTACGACGCCGACGTGGTGGAGAACGGCCGCGAGGCGCTCGACGCGCTCGAGCGCGAGACCTACGACGTGGTGCTGATGGACGTCCAGATGCCCGAGCTCGACGGCCTCGAGGCCACCCGCCGGATACGCGAGCGCTTCGGTTCCACGGACGCCCCGACGGTCATCGCCATGACGGCGAACGCCATGGAGGGCGACCGCGAGGAGTGCCTTGCCGCCGGGATGGACGACTACCTGTCCAAGCCGATTCGCATGGACGAGCTGGCGCGCGCGCTGGCGCGCTGCCGCCCGGTTCGGGCACACAAGGTCCTCGATCACAAGACGCTCGACCACGAGACGCTTGCAGAGCTCGTCGCGTCGCTCGGGGGCGGCGACGAGGGTCGGGAGGCCGTGGGCGAACTGGTCGACACGTTTCTCGACGACGCTGTCACGCAGATGGCGACACTTCATGGCGCCGTCGAGCGAGGCGACGCCGAGGTGGCACGGCGAGCGGCGCACACGCTGAAGTCGAACGGAGCCACCTTCGGAGCCCAGCGGTTCGCGGAACTCTGCCGGAAGCTCGAGGCTCTCACCCGAGAGGGCGGGCTCGACGCCGCGCCGGAGCTGCTCGGACGAGCCGACGAGGAGTGGGAACGCGTGCGCGAAGCCCTGGCGGCGGCTCGCAGAGGGGGAGCTCTCGATGAGCAGCGCTGAGTTATCCGTCGGACGGGTTCTCGTGGTGGACGACGACCGGGTGAACCGCCTGCTGCTGACCCGCAGCCTGGAACGAGAGGGCCACAGCGTGCGATGCGCGGAGAACGGAGTCGAGGCGCTCGAGCTCCTCCGCGACGACCCGTGCGACGTGGTCCTATTGGACATAGTGATGCCCGAGCTCGACGGCGTCTCGGTGCTCGAGCGGGTCAAGAGCGACCCTGCTCTCCAGGACGTTCCGGTGATCATGATCTCCGGCGTCGACGACACCGACAGCGTCGTCCGCTGCATCGAGATCGGCGCGGACGACTACCTGCCCAAGCCGTTCGATCCGGTCCTGCTACGCGCACGGATCAGCGCCGGCCTCACGAAGAAGCGCCTGCGCGAGCTCGAGCGCGACCGTCTGCGCGGCCTCTTCTCACGGTTCGTGCCGGAGCACGTCGTGGACGAAGTCCTGGAGCGGACCGACGACGACCTTCGGCTCGGCGGGAGCCGCGACCTCGGCACGGTGATGTTCGCCGACCTCAGGGGCTTCACCTCGTTCAGCGAAGCGACCGCGCCGCAGCGTGTCATCGAGCTGCTCAACGAGTACTTCAGCGAGATGATCGACGCGATCTTCGAGCAGGGGGGCACGCTTGTCGGCTACCGCGGCGACGGCCTCCTCGCCGTCTTCGGCGCACCGATTCCAGCCGAGGACCACGCCGACCGGTCGCTCGCGGCGGCGCGCGAGATGCTCGAGGTGCGTCTCCCCCGCTTCAATGGCTGGCTCGCCGAACGCGGTCTCGGCGCCGGGTTCGCGATGGGCATCGGGCTCAACAGCGGACACTTCATGTCCGGAAACGTCGGCTCGGCACGTCAGCTCGAATACACGGTCCACGGGGACACGGTGAACACCGCGGCGCGCGTCGAGGCGATGACGAAGACAGCCCGGCGGCCGATCCTCGTGGCGCAGTCGACCCGCGACGCCCTCCTGGACCCGCCGGCCGACCTCGCCTTCGTGGGCGAGTACGACGTTCGCGGAAAGCAGTCGACGATCAGGCTCTGGACGCTCGCGTCGACGAACGGCGACCGCGACCGCGACTATGCTTGAGGACGCAAGCAAACGTTTCGATGAGCGCGCTTCCAGCCACAGACCCCACAACATCGCCGGCGATCGAGGCGTTCGTTCGCCTTGTTCGCGCCAGCAGCGCCGTGACCCGCCGGTTGAGCTCTCAGCTGAGCGCCGATCACGGCCTGAGCCTCAATGCCTATGAAGCGCTTCTCCTTCTAGCCAGGGCTCCCGAGTCGCGAATGCGGCGCATCGATCTGGCAAACAGCCTTCTGCTGACCGCCGGCGGCGTCACAAGACTCCTCGACGGCCTCGAGCGCGACGGCTGGGTCGGCCGCGACGAGTGCTCAGCCGATCGCCGCGTCACCTACGCCGTCCTCACTCCGGCCGGCCGAACCAAGCTGCGCGACGCCTCGAAGTCACACACGAGACAGATCCGCGAGCTCCTGGGCGGGCACTACGACGACGGCGAGCTCACGCAGCTCGCCGCCCTGCTCGATCGGCTGTCTGACCCCGGGGCGGCGGACGACAGCTGCGAGCCCGAGTCCAGTTAGTTGAGAAGTAGAAGGTTGACGTAGCAAGTTTCTCCGCCTATAATCCTTGAGGACGCAAGCTTTTTCTCGAGTCCGAAAGGAACAGCATGAGCAGCCAGGCCACGCAGCAAGCCCTGCCGACTGGCACCTGGAGCGGAGACAAGATCCACTCGACCGTCGGTTTCGCGATCTCCTATCTGGCGGGCACCTTCCAGGGCACGTTCTCCGACTTCGACGCTCGCCTCAGCGACGGAGCTCTGCGCGGGACGGCCGAGGTCGGCAGCGTCGAGGTGAAGGATCCGAACCTCGCAACCCATCTTCAAAGCCCGGACTTCTTCGACGCCGAGCGCTTCCCGCAGCTCGCCTTCGAGGCGAATGAGATCAGCCGTTCGGGCGACGAGCTGACGATCGCCGGGGAGCTGACGCTGAAGGGCCACACCGAGCCGGTCGAGATCAGGGGCCACGTCAATGACCCGGCCCCCGACCCGTATGGGGGCGAGCGCATCGGCCTCCAGCTCGAGACCACGGTTGACAGGACCAAGTTCGGCCTGAATTGGAACAACCCGCTCCCGAGCGGGGACCCGGCGCTGGCCAACGAGGTCACGATCATGGTCGACCTGCAGCTCGTCAAGGAGCCCTAATGCGGGTCCTCGGCATCAGCGGAAGCCTGCGCCGCGACTCCCACAACACCAAGCTGCTGCGGGCGGCCGGCGAGATAGTCGAGGAGCGAGGAGGCGAGTTCGAGATCTTCGACGGCCTCAAGGCGATCCCCCCGTATGACGAGGACGACGACATCGGGGACGGCCCCAGGCCCGTCGCCGATCTTCGCCAAGCGATCGCCGGCACGGACGCCGTGCTGTTCGCGACGCCCGAGTACAACTCGTCGATCCCGGGGGTGCTCAAGAACGCCGTCGACTGGGTCTCGCGCCCGCTGGCCACGAGCCCGCTGCGGAACAAGCCAGTCGCGGTGATCGGGGCCAGCACGGGGATGTTCGGCGCCGTGTGGGCACAGGCCGAGCTGCGCAAGGTGCTCGGCGCCACCGGTGCCCGCGTGATCGAGGTCGAGCTGGCGGTCGGCCATGCACACGAGCACCTGGACGCGGCCGGCCACCTGATCGACCCGGCGCAGGAGGAAGCCCTGCGCGACTCGGTTCTCCTGCTCGTCGGCGAGCTTGAGAATGTCGAGGTGGCTGCCTAGATGCCCGACTACGGCCACCAGCCCGAGTTCGGCTACTTCCTGGTCCCCGACGCGAGCGACCCCGGCGGTGTGCTCGAGACCGCGGTCCTCGCCGACCGGCTCGGCTACGACCTGCTCGGCGTCCAGGACCACCCCTACCAGCGCAGGCACCTCGACACGCTGGCGCTGCTCGGCGTCGTCCTCGCGCGCACGCGGCGGATCCGCGTCTTCCAGGCCGTCGGGAACCTGCCGCTGCGCCCACCAGCCGTGTTCGCAAAGGCGGCCGCGACGCTCGACCAGCTGAGCGGCGGCCGCTTCGAGGCCGGCCTCGGTGCCGGCGGCTACCTGGGGCCTGCCCACGCCATGGGCGCTCCGGCGCTCACCCCCGGCGAGAGCCTCGAGGCGCTCGAGGAGGCCGTCGCGATACTGCGAGCGAGCTGGACCGAGACCTCCGCATTGCGCTTCGACGGCCGCCACTACCAGCTGAACGGCATGAGGGCCGGCCCGTCGCCCGCGCATTCCATCTCCATCTGGCTCGGCGCGGCGAAGCCGCGCGCGCTCGCGCTGACCGGGCGCTTGGGCGACGGCTGGGTCGCTCCGCTGATGAACTACATGCCCCCGGCGGAGATCCCCGCCGCGCAAGAGGTGATTGACCGCGCCGCCCGCGAGGCCGGCCGCGACCCGGGCGCGATCCGGCGCATCTACCTCGTGCCCGGCGCGTTCGCCCCCTCCGCGCCCGCGCCGGCGCGCGACACGGACCAGGCGATCGTCGGCCCACCCGAGCACTGGGCCGAGGTGCTCACTCATCTCTCGCTGGACCTCGGCTTCAGCGACTTCATCCTGGTCGCGCCACCGGATCCCGACACGCTGCAGACGTTCATCGAGGACGTCGCCCCGGAGGTCCGCGAGCGGGTCGCCCAGGCGCGGGCCCGCGTGCCCTCGGCGGCGCAGGAACGCCCAGCGTGAACGCGTTCGAAACGCAGCCCGAGACGGTCCGCGGCCGGGTCACGTACAAGCTCCTGCTCGCGGTCCACGCGGCGGTTCGCAGCGACCTCGAGCGCGTCGAGCGGCTCGCGGCCCAGGCGCTGGACGGACTCCCTGCCGAGGAGCTGACCCAGGAGCTCGACGAGATGAAGCGAAACGGCATGCTCTGGCGGCTGAAGCTCGACTGCCTGCGCTACTGCCGCTTCGTGCACAGCCATCACAACGCGGAGGACGTCGCGTTCTTCCCGGAGCTGCGCGAGACGAACCCGGCCATCAACCCGGTCATAGACCGGCTGGAGGCCGATCATCGGCGCGTCTCCGACGACCTCGATGCGGTCGAGGCCGCCGCCAAGGCACTGGTTGACGACGAGAGCCAGCGTGCCCGGAGGGTGGTTGCCGACGCGCTCCAGGCCCTCGGCGCGAACCTGCTCGCGCCTGGACTACGAGGAGCGCAACCTCGAGGCAACCGTCCTGCGCCTCCGCGAATACAGCCAATCCAAAGTGGTGGGCGACTGATGTCGAGCTACTACCGAAAGACCGCAGCCGCCTGAGGGTCACCATTCGGTTGTGTGGCATGCTCGCGCGATGGAAGCGCAGGCCCAGGCCGCTTCCCAGCGACTGAGCGCAGTGAGGCGCGAGGGCGAGCGGGTGATGCCGCTCGAGCTCTTCTTCGACCTGGTCTTCGTACTCGCGCTGACCCAATGCACCACGCTCATGGTCGGCAACCCGACCTGGGAGGGAGTGGCCCAGGGCGCGGTGGTGCTGGCGCTCCTGTGGTGGACCTGGACCGGTTATGCGTGGCTCACGAGCGTCGTCGACCCCGAGGAGGGCGCTGTGCGCCTCGCCCTGCTCGCGGCGATGGCCGCGCTCTTGATCGCAGCGCTTGCCGTGCCCGACGCATTCGGCGATCAGGCGCTCGAGTTCGCGCTCGCCTACGGCGTCGTGCGTGCCGCGCACATCGCGCTGTTCGTGCTTGCGAGCCGCGACGACCCCGAGCTGCGTCACTCGGTGGCGGGCCTCGCGATCAGCACTTCCGCCGGCGTGGGGCTGCTGATCGCCGGAGGGCTGCTCGGCGGCGCCGGGCAGACCATTCTCTGGCCGCTGGCGCTGCTGCTCGACATGGGCGCGCCGTATTTCTTCGGCACCGAGGGCTGGAGGCTGGTCCCCGCCCACTTCGCCGAGCGCCACGGGCTGGTCGTCATCGTCGCGCTCGGTGAGTCGATCGTGGCCCTGGGCGTCGGGACGGATGTCGGGCTGGGGCTCAGCGTCGCGACGACGGCGGTGCTCGGGATCGTGCTGGTCTTCGAGCTCTGGTGGATCTACTTCGATGTCGTCGCGATCGCGAACGTGTGGCGGCTGGTCCGCGCGCCCGCGGGGCGCGAACGCAACGAGCTGGCTCGCGATGTCTACTCCTACCTCCACTTTCCGCTGGTCGCGGGGATCGTGCTCGCCGCTCTCGGCCTCCACGATGCGCTGGCGCACGCCGAGGATCCGCTGAAGGCGGTGCCGGCGTTCGCGTTGCTCGGCGGCGTGGCGATCTATCTGCTGGGCCATGTCGCGGTGCGCCTGCGCGGCGCACACACGCTCAACCGGCAGCGACTCGCGCTCGGGCTCATCCTGTTCGCCCTGATCCCGGCTGCGCTCGAGGTGCCCGCGCTCGCCACTCTCGGCGGCGTCACGGCTCTGCTCTGCGCAATGATCGCCTACGAGACCCGGAGGTACGGGGAGGGCCGCGGTCGCGTGCGGCACGAGTACGCGGTTGAGGGGGCGACCTCGCGGTACTCGCCGTCGTGAAGGGCCGCTAGGAGGCCTTTGCGGGCGGTGGCCGCGTGAGGCGCACGAACGGCAGCGGTGAAGGGGTGGCCGTTCGCGACCGTCCTGGTTAGAGCTGCTCTACGCAGCCCTAACCAGGATTGTCGACTCGATGGTGCCTCTCCCTCAATGCTGTCGTTCGCCCGAACCGGCGCCCGCCCCATGAGGCGGCTCGCTCCCCGCCCGCTCGCGGCCGCTCTCGACATCGCGGCTTGCGTGCGACTTGTGGATGGTCCAGCCCAGGCCGGAACCGGGCTGGTCGACCAATCCGCGCAGGTCGGCCAGGCCACGACGCAGCTGCTGTTCGCTCGGCGCGCCCGGAAGCTCGACCATCGCCGCCAGGGCGCTCTCCATGACGTCCGCGGCGTAGTTCGCCTGGCGCTCGAGCTCCGCGCCCTGCCACCAGACGCGGCGCTCGCCTGGATCGACCTCGGCGAACCCGGCTTCTGCGAGCCAGCGCGGCAGATGAGTGCCGGCATCGCTGCGTCCCCCGGCCGCCATTCCTTGCACCATCGTCGAGAAGAGCGCGTCGATGCTCGCGGTCGACGGGTCCGCGTGGCACGTCGAGTAGTCGACCTCGATCGCGGTGATCGCTCCGCCGGGCGCCAGGACGCGGCGCGCCTCGCGCAGCGCCGCGACGGGGTCCGCAAGGTGTTCCAGGAACCACATCATCCAGACGTGGTCGAACGACCGGTCATCGAAGGGGAGAGCCAGCGCGTCGGCTTGCAACAACGTCGCCTCGACCCCGGCCGCCGCCAGATGCGTGCGCGCGAACGCGAGCTGCCTTGCCTCGATGTCGACACCTGTGAGATCGATGCCGGGGAACTCCTCGCCGAGCACTGCCATCACGGCACCGACGCCGCAGCCGATCTCGAGCAGCCGCGTCCCGGGCTCGAGCGTCGTTCCGTCCGTGATCAGGTCGTGCCGCCAGTGTTCCGCCTGAGCCACGAGGCGCAGCTGTTCGGGCGTTGCGTATCCGTGTACGTACTCGGGCACGGGACTGAAGCTACACGTGCTCTCGGCGCTTGTCGGCCGGCCCAGTGGCGATCAAAATGAGCGGCGGGGCTCCACATGCCCGAGCAGCAACCGGTCGCCGGCGCTC
>JBKPBS010000159.1:0-12310 GCA_046726915.1 Actinomycetota bacterium | reverse complement strand
GCCCCCGCGGCCGCCGGCGCCGGCTCGCCCAGCGTGCCCGGCGCGAACGCCGGGACGCGCCCGCCGAACTGCTCGAGCATCAGCCGGCGGCGGCGCATGTAGGTCTGCTCGCGCTCCTTCCACTCGACCAGCACCGGTGTCGCGATGAAGATCGACGAGTACGCGCCCGAGAGCACGCCCACCATCAGCGCAAACGCGAAGTCCTTCAGCGTCTCACCGCCGAACAACAGCAGCGAGCCGACCGGCATCAGCACCGCGAAGCTCGTGGCAAGCGACCGGGTGAACACCTCGGACATCGAGCGGTTCGCGATCTGCGAGAAGGTCGCCCGCGGCATGCGCGGAACGTTCTCGCGTATCCGGTCGAACACGATCACCGTGTCGTAGAGCGAGTAACCCAGGATCGTCAAGAGCGCGGCGACCGTGGCGGTCGTGACCTCCCTGTCGAACAGCGCGTAGACGCCCGCCGTGATCAGCAGGTCGTGCGCCAGCGCGATCATCACCGGCACCGCGAACTTCCACTCGAACCGGAACCCGATGTAGATCGCGATCAGGAGCAGCGACGCGACCACCGCGAGCAACGCGGTCCGCGCGATCTGCTCGCCGAAGGTCGGCCCGACCGAGTTCGCCGAGAAGTCGGCGGTCGCGACGCCGTAGTCGTCGTCGAGCGCGTTCTCGACCTTCTGGACCTGGTTCGGGGCGAGCTGGCGCACCTCGATCTGCACGACGTGCTTGCCGAGATCGGGGTCCTTGACCTCCTGGATCTCGGCGTCCGCATAGCCGAGCGGGTCGAGCGTGGAGCGCACCTGGTCGACGCTCGCGGCCTTCTGGAGCGGCGCCGTGATCCGCGTGCCCGACTCGAAGTCGATGCCGAAGTTGATTCCGAGCCCGGCGATGGCGAGGGCACCCACCACGAGGATCGCGCCCGACAGCGAGAAGAACCAGCGCGAGTTCCCCATGAAGTCGAACTTCCAGCCCTCGCGGTCGGCCCTCGTGCCCGCACCCAGCGCGCTCTTGTGCCGCAGCAGCCGTGTGCGAGCCAGCGTGCCGAGGATCGCCGAGGTGGCGAGCACCGCCGTGAACAGAGATACGAGCGTGCCGACTCCGAGCGTGAACGCGAACCCCTTGACGCCCGCGGTCGCGAGCGTGAACAGGATGAACGCGACCCCGATCGTCACGACGTTCGCGTCGATGATGGTCCGGAGCGCCTTGGCGTATCCCGCCGAGATCGCGGCCGGCACGGAGCGGCCGCCGCGCACCTCCTCCTTTATTCGCTCGTACATGACGATGTTGGCGTCGGCCGCCACCGCCAGCGTGAGGACCATTCCCGCGATGCCCGGGAGCGTGAGCGTGATCGGGATCAGCTTGATCAGCGCGAACAGCAGCGCCGCGTAGACCAGGAGCGCCACGGTCGCGACCGCCCCGAGCACGCGGTAGAAGAGCAGCAGGAAGACGATCGTGAGCACCAGCCCTGCCGCGGCGGCCGTGAGGCCCTGGTCGAGCGCCTGCTGGCCGAGCGTGGCCGAGACCTGTGTCTGCGAGATCAGCTTCAGGTCGATCGGCAGCGCGCCGATCCGCAGGTTCTCGGCGAGGTCCTGCGCGTCCTGGATGCTGCCGATGTTCTCGATCGACGCGCCGTTGCGGCCGTCGATGCCCTCCGGGTTGTCCTGGAAATCGATTGTCGCCAGCGAGACGATCTGGTTGTCGAGCGTGATCGCGAAGCGCTGGAAGAAGTCCTCCGGCGTAGAGCCCTGCGGCGGACAGGTGGGATCGACGCCGGCGAGCGTCTGGCAGTCACGCCCGCGCTCCGCGATCCGCTTGGTCACACGCGCGAACGCCTCGCGGCCCTTGTCCGTGAACTCCATGTTCACGAGCGGCGCGTTGGTGTTCGGGTCGAAGGCCTGCTCCGGGTTCTTGATCTCCTTGCCGTTCAGCTCGGAGTCGTCCTCGATCACGAAGAAGCGGTGGACGCGCTCGGACTGGTTCGGCGCCTTCTCGGCCTCCACGATCACGACGCCGCGCGGCACCTTGATCACGCGCGAGCCGGCGGGCGGGCCAGCCGACCCGAGCGCCTCGAGCTGCGAGCGGCACTCCGTGTCCTTGGCGTACTTGTTGGGGGTGCCCCCGGCCGGCTCGTAGTCGCTCAGCAGGCTCTTGCAGGTCGGCGAGGGCTCGTACTCGCCCTCGCGGAGCGGCTTCTGGTCGTTGCCGATCGGATAGCGGTCCGGCCCGAACAGGTAGTAGCGGTCGGTCGCCGAGCTGTCGTTCTTCTCGTCGGCCTGCTCCGGCGTGAGGTCCGAGCCCGGAGGAACGTCCGTCTTCTCGGCCTTCGGCTTCTGCTTCGCCGCGAACTCGGCCGCGTCGTAGAGCGCCTTCGAGCCCGCGAACGGCACGTCCGGCCCGCGCCCGAGCACGTTCGGCTCCCAGTCGTAGAACTGGAGCTGCGCGGTCGACCCGACCTGGTCGATCGCCCGCTGGGCGTTCTGGACGGCCGGCAGGCCGATCGAGATCTGGTCGCGGCCCGAGCGCTGGATCTCGGGCTCGGAGACACCGAGCGCGTCGGTGCGCTTGCGGATCGTCTCGAGCGCGTCGTCGAGCGCCTGCGGCGTGACCGTCGGCACCTGCGGCGTCGGCTGGCCCTGGTAGACGAGCTCGATGCCGCCCTTGAGGTCGAGGCCCAGCTTCGTGGACTTGTCCTCGATCACGAAGGCGGACGCCGCGAGCAGGACCAACACGATCCCCAGGATCGAGAGGTTCCTCGTCCGGTTGGTCATCGCGGAGTGAGCACGAGCAGAAGGCCCCCGTCGTCGTCGTACGCGGGGAAGATGTCAGCCTTCGCCGGCTCGGGGCGGTCTCCCTCGGCGTGCACCACCACGGCCTTGTCCAGGATCCGCACGCCCCATTCGAGCGCGGTGGCCACGTGGTCGTCGCCGCTGTCGAACTCCAGGTTCAGCACGTCCTGCACCGGCCGGCCGATCACGTCGAGGTCGCCGAGGCCGGTGAGCTCGCGCGCGCCGCGGCCGGTTCCGATGAGCCGGCCCTGCTGGTCGAGGATGAAGAAGGCGGCGTTCGGAGCGGGGTAATAGTCGTCGAGCAGCTCGAACAGGAACCCGAATCCGCAGCGCTTGCAGCCCTTGGCGCGGCTCTGGAAGCCGGCGGTGCGCTCGGAGGACTCACTGCGGTTCCCGCAGTTCGGACAGATGAAGATCGGCATCGAAAGTCAAGGGTAGGCCTTTGCCTAAACCGGAGGTTAGAACAGGCGCTGCCCGGATTCGCGGGGCGGTTCGAGCCTCAGATGGGCGAACGCGGAGTCGGTCGCCGTGCGGCCCCGCGGGGTGCGCATCAGGAACCCCTGCTGAAGGAGGTACGGCTCGTAGACGTCCTCGATCGTGTCCGCCTCCTCGCCCACCGCGACGGCGAGCGTGCTGAGCCCGACGGGCCCGCCGCCGAACTTCACGCAGACCGCGCGCAGGATGGCGCGGTCGAGCCGGTCGAGGCCGGCGGCGTCCACCTCGAGCAGGTCGAGCGCCTCGGCGGCGACGCCCGAGTCGATGTGACCTGCGCCGCGCACCTCGGCGAAGTCGCGGACGCGCTTCAGGAGCCGGTTGGCCACGCGCGGCGTACCGCGCGAGCGGGCCGCGAGCGTCTCGGCACCCGCGGCGTCGATCTCGACCTCGAGGATGCCGGCCGAGCGCAGCACGATCCGGGCGAGGTCGGCCGGCTCGTAGAGCTCGAGCCGGTGGGTCACGCCGAAGCGGTCCCGGAGCGGCGTGGTGAGGAGGCCGGTACGGGTGGTGGCGCCGATCAGCGTGAACGCGGGGAGGTCTAGCGACACGACCGCGGCGCCGGCGCCCTGGCCGACCGTGATCGGCAGCTTGTGGTCCTCCATCGCGGGATAGAACGTCTCCTCGAGCGCACGCGGGAGGCGGTGGATCTCGTCGACGAAGAAGACGCTCCGCGGCTCGAGCGCGGTGAGGTAGCTGGCCACGTCGCCCTTTCGCTCGAGCGCGGGGCCCGCGGTTGCCACGAAGCGAGCGCCGAGCTCGTTGGCGACGATCTGGGCGAGCGAGGTCTTGCCGAGTCCGGGCGGGCCCGCCAGCAGGACGTGGTCGAGCGCCTCGTCGCGCCCCTTTGCGGCCTCGATGAAGATGGCGAGCTGTTCCTTGACGCGCTCCTGTCCGACGAAGTCCGCCAGCCGCTTCGGGCGAAGCGAGCGGTCGAGCTCGTCCTCCGCGGGGAGCGCCCCGGGATGGTGCACGGCCGCCGGGCCGCCTGCGGCGGCGTCGTGGAGCCGCTCCACGCCCGGCGTGCGGATGCCGCCGCTCATCGCGCGGCCCTCAGCGCGCCGGCGATCAGGTCCTCCGGGGTCTCGCCGGCGGCCTGGTCGAGCAGCCTGTCCGCCTCCTGAGGCGTGAAGCCGAGGCCGAGGAGGCCCTCGCGCGCGAGCGTGCGCGGGTCGTCGGACGTTGTGCGGCGGACGACTATGTCGTCCGTGGCCTTCCCGGCCACCTTCTCGCGGAGCTCGACGATGATGCGCTCGGCGGTGCGCTTGCCGATGCCGGGCACGGCCTGGAAGCGGGCGGTGTCGCCGGAGGCGATCGCGTTCAGGAGCTCGCGGGGAGCGCCGCCTGAGAGCACGGCCAGGGCGACCTTCGGGCCCACTCCCTGCACCCCGATCAGCATCAGGAACAGCTCGCGCTCCGCATCGGTCGAGAAGCCGTAGAGGTGCATGCCGTCGTCGCGAAGCACGAGGTGCGTCAGGAGCGTTGCCTGTTCGCCCGTTCGTGGGACGGCGGAGAGAGTCTCTGAGGAGACGCTCATCCGGTAGCCCACTCCTGAGGCCTCCACGACGACCTCGCCCGGCCTCCGGGAGAGCACGGTGCCACGTACGGACGCGATCACGCCAAGACCTTTCGAGGGAAGGCCGCCCGGCGCCGCCGCAGCGGGAGCGGAAGCCTGCGCCTGAGCCGGCGGCGGCGCCACCTCATCCGAGCGCCTCCTTGAGCGGCGCACCGTTCGCATGGCAGATGGCCACCGCAAGCGCGTCCGCCGCGTGGCTCGGCCGCGGCAGCTCCGGCAGCGACAGCAGCGCGGTCACCATGCGCTGAACCTGCTCCTTCGCCGCAGAGCCGCTTCCGCATACGGCCTGCTTCACCGCCTGCGGGGTGTACGAGAAGCACGGGATGCCCGCCATGCCGGCGGACAGGAGCACGGCCCCGCGGGCGTGCCCCACGGCGAACGCGCTGTGGGCGTTCCGCCCGAAGTAGAGGTCCTCGACCGCGACCGCGGCCGGCTCGTGCTCGCGGATCAGGTCGCAAACGCGCGCGTGGATCTGGGCGAGCCGCCGCTCGAGCGGCACACCCCGCCGAGTGTCGATCACGCCGCCGTCGAGCGCCGCAAGCCGCCCGCCATGCGACAAGACGACGCCATACCCGGTGTTGGCGGTGCCCGGGTCTATGCCGAGGACGATCACTGATAGACGGATTCTGCGGCGAGAGGCGGACGCCTCCCTGTGCCAACCCTCGACCACCCTCAAGGGGTCTGACCCCTTGCTAGCGCGTACCGCGCCAGGTGAGCAGACCGAAGATCCCTTGCACAGGCAGCCGCACCCAGAGCGCGGCTGCCGGGATCTTCGGGAACTGCTCGGGGTGCAGCGCCATGTGGATGTTCGCGGGGTAGACCGCCGTGAGGGTGGCGAGCAGCCACCAGCGGGCACCTCGGCGCGTCCGCTCGGGCAGGATCGCGATCCCGCCCGCCATCTCCGCCAAGCCGCTCGCGACGACGACCTCTTTCTTCCAGCGCGCGATCGAGGGCGGCACGATCGCCTCGTACTGGCGCGGGATCACGAAGTGCATCGTGCCCGCGAAGATCCAGAACGCCGTGGCGCCGAAGCGTGCCGCGGCCGTCCGCTCCATCAGGCCGCGGCCACCCGCTCCAGCACCTCGGCGTCCACGTCGAAGTTCGCGTGCACGCCCTGCACGTCGTCGTTGTCCTCGAGCGCGTCGATCAGGCGCATCAGCGTCCCGACCCGGTCCTCCTCCACGGGGGTCCGCGTGGTGGGGCGCTGCACGAGCTCGGCGGAGTCGAGCTCGACGCCGGCCTCCTCGAGCGCCTGCCGCACCGCCGTGAGCTCGGTCGGGCCGGTCACGATCTCCCAGACGTCGCCGTCCAGTGCCACGTCCTCGGCACCGGCGTCGATCGCGGGGAGCAGGTCGTCCTCCGAGTAGCGCGAGCCGTCCACGACGATCTCGCCCTTCTTCTCGAACGTCCACGCCACCGAGCCGGGTTCGCCCAGGTTCCCCCCGTGCTTCGTGAAGATGTGCCGCACCTCTGAGCTGGTGCGGTTGCGGTTGTCGGTGAGCGCCTCCACGAGCAGCGCCACGCCGCCGGGCCCGTAGCCCTCGTAGACCACCGCCTCGAAGGCGTCGGCGTCCGAGTCCGCGCCAGTGCCCTTCGCGATCGCCCGCTCGATGTTGTCCTTGGGCATCGAGGCGTCCCTCGCCTTCTGGATTGCGAGTGCAAGCGACGGGTTCCCGTCCGGGTCTCCCCCGCCCTCACGCGCGGCGACCGTGATCGCGCGCGTGAGCTTCGTGAAGAGAGCGCCGCGCTTCGCGTCGACGGCCTTCTTCCGGTGCTTGATCGATGCCCACTTCGAGTGACCTGCCATAGGCGATCAAGTCTACGTCCCGAAATACCGATCTTCGACGCACACATGCGCCGTCTCAGAGACAGCCTCAGCCGCCCGCAGCACGCGGAGGGCAACGTGTGGGACGACGGGCCCCTGCCCGACCTCACGTCGGGCGTCATGTGGACCGTCACGGGCCTGTTCGGCGCCGTCGTGCTCGCGCTGCCCGGGTCGGATCGCGATCACATGGTCCTCGCGCTCGTGCTCGCCGCCTTCGCCGTGGCCTGGGGGATGTTCTCCCTGCACCTGGCGTCACGGGGCGGCGGTATGACGGTGGGCTTCAGGGCGCTCGTCACGGCAGCCACCATGCCGATCGTGGCGCTGTCCCTGTGGGCCACCGGCGGCGCCACCAGCTTCATCCAGCCGGTGATGATCTTCACCGCGCTGTTCATCTCGTACTTCTTCCCCCCGCGCCTGGCCTGGCCGCTCAACGCGCTGTTCGTGTACGCCTACGCCACCCCGCTCTTCTACGACGAGCGCGCGCTGGCCGTGGGCTACCCGGCCCGCCTCGTGATGTTCGCGCTGGCGACGGCGGGCGCGACGATCGCGATCCAGTTCCTGAAGGGCCGGCTCGTGCGGGCCGAGCTCCACCAGCGGAGCATGGCCGAGCGCGACCCGCTCACGGGCATGAGCAACCGCCGCGCGTTCGACGCCGCGCTCGCGCGCGCCGCAAGCACGCACGAGCCTTACGCGCTCATCCTGATCGATCTCGACGACTTCAAGCGCGTGAACGACGAGCGCGGCCACCCGGCCGGCGATGCCGTGCTGTGCTCGGTCGCAACCGCCGCCGCCGGCGTCGCCCGCAAGGGCGACTGCATCGCCCGCATCGGCGGCGACGAGTTCGCGCTCCTCGCGCCCGGCGCGGGAGCGTCGGGAGTACTCCGGCTGCTGCGCGACCTCCGCGACGCGATCGACCACCCCGCCACGTTCGCGGCGGGAATGGTGCCCGACGACGCGCGCACGCCCGAGGAGCTCGTTGCGCACGCCGATGCCCGGCTCCTGGCACAGAAGCGCGACGGAAAGCTGCGCCAGCCGATCCTGAGCGTGCGCGGCGTACCGTAGGGCGCGGGCGAACGGCCGCGGTGAAGGGGTCCTCTACGAGTTGACCGCGTATTACGCGGTCAACTCGACGAACACCCCCCGGCGTGCGGGGCGCCGCCCGGGTCAAGGGCTACGCTCGGCACGCGTGAGGTTCCGGCTCTTCCTCATTGCCGTCGTTTGCGCGCTCTATGCAGGCGCGGCGCCCGCCGCTGCCGCGATCCATCCGATCGGCGACGGCGCCTGGTCGTGGTTCGGCGACCCGCGCGCGGTCACATACACGGGCGCGCACACGCGGACCTACGTCGGCTGGGTCGATCTCGAGGGGGACATCAAGGTCAGCTCCTACGACCACGGGACCGGCGCCCGGGTCACCGCCGTGCTTCAGGCGCGGCTCCAGAAGGACGATCACGCGAACCCGTCGATTCAGGTGCGGCCGGACGGACGGCTTGTCGTCTACTACTCCCGCCACGTCGGCCCCTCGATGCACTACAGGGTGTCGTCACAGCCCGAGGACGTGACGTCGTGGGAGCCGCCGCAGACCGTGCCCACCAATACGCCCGGCATTCGCGGATACACCTACCCAAACCCGATCCGGCTCGAGGCCGAGGACGCCACCTACCTGTTCTGGCGCGGCGGCAACTACAACCCGACGTTCTCGATCCAGCCGGACGGCCAGACCAGCTGGTCGCCGGCGCGCACGCTGATCACGATGCCCGGCGAGCGGCCGTACGTGAAGTACGACTCGAGCGGCGGCGACACGATCCACGTGGCCTACACGAACGCCCACCCGACCGAGTTCCCCGACGTGAACATCTACTACGCGCGCGTGCGCGCGGGGCAGATCGAGCGCGTGGGCGGCCAGCAGATCGGATCGCTCGACGACCCGATCACGCCCGCCGAGGGCGATCTGGTCTACGACGGTGCCGAGCAGGCCTGGGTGCACGACGTGGCGGCCGATTCCGCGGGCCGGCCGGTGATCGTGTTCGCGAGCTTTCCGTCGGCCGCCGACCACCGCTACCACTACGCGCGCTGGACGGGCTCGGCCTGGGACGTGCATCAGATCACGCCGGCGGGCGGGACCTTCCGCGAGGACGGCGGCTCGCCGTACTACTCGGGCGGCCTCACGCTCGACCACGAGGACCCGTCGCGCGTCTATCTCTCCCGACAGGCCGGCACCTCCTTCCAGGTCGAGACCTGGACCACGAGCGACGGCGGCACCAGCTGGACGTCGCAGGCGATCACGACCGGCGCCGGCAAGAACGTGCGGCCGGTCTCGCCGCGCGGGATGAGCGGGGCCGGCGGCGACATGAGCGTCCTCTGGATGAACGGCGGCTATCCGAGCTACGTGACCTATGACACCGAGGTCCACGCCCTGATGCCGGCAGCGACGAACACGGCGCCGGTCGCGGACGCCGAGCCCGCGGTGAGAAGCGGCCGCGCCCCCCTCGAGGTGACCTTCGAGACCACGGCCTCTCGCGACCCGGACGGGGCGATCGTGAGCTACGAGTGGGACTTCGGAGACGGCACGAGCGGCACAGGCCCCGAGCCGGCGCACACCTACACGTCGGGCGGACGCTACTTCCCGAAGCTGACCGTGACCGACGACGGCGGAGCGTCGAGCACGCTCGTCGACGAGATTCTGGTGGATCTGCCCGCTACGCCCACGGTCCACACGGGCGGGGCGAGCGGCTCGACGGTGCACGGGGCGGTGAGCCCGGAGAACCAGACCACGGACTGGTCCGTCGAATACGGCCCGACGGAGGAGTACGGCGCGGTCACGACCGCCGAGACCCTCCCCGGCGACTCCGACCTACACCAGGTGAGCGCGGCGCTGCCGGGCCTCGAGCAGGGCCGGCTCTACCACTACCGAGTCGTCGCCGACAACGCGACCGGCAGCGCGTCAGGCGAGGATCGCGTGTTCGTGGCGGGCAGCTCGCCGTCCTCCGACCCGTATCGGGACGGACTGCTCGGCACGCCGGGCCTGGCCGCCTACTGGCGGGTTGGCGAGCTCTCCGGCAGCGCGGCGGAGGACGAGGCCTCGTCCACGACCGGCGCGTTCAGCGGGCGGTACGTACTCGGCCAGCCAGGGGTGCTCGGGCCGCTCCGGGACACGGCGGCAAGCTTCGACGGAGCCAGCGGCGAGCTGGCGGCGCCCGGTCCGTCGCTGGGAACGAACGCGACGCTCGAGGGGTGGTTCCGCTGGCGCGCGGGGACGACCATCCTGCGCGACAACACCGGCATGGGCGGGCAGGGGTGGCTGCTCGCCTTCGCGAGCGCTGGGAACCTCGCCTATCGCCTCGGTGGCCAGGGCTTCAACACCGGCCTCCCGGTCGAGACGGTGCGCGACGGCGACTGGCACCACGTCGCGGCCACGAAGAGCGGCGGCGCGGCGGCGCTCTACATCGACGGCCAGGCCGTGCATTCCTCGCCCACGGGTGCCGGCTCGCAGCTCGCGGCTTCGCCGTGGCACGTGATGAGGAATGGGACCAACGCGGTCTTCTCCGGCGGAGAGGCCGATGAGCTGGCTCTCTACACGCGCGCGCTGGGCGCGGACGAGATCCGCGGCCACTACGACCTGGCGAAGGAGATCGCCGCGGCGCCCCTGCCCGCCGAGCCGGCGCCACCCGCTGCGGAGCCGCCGCTGGCCGGCACCGGGCCAGGCGGCGGTGTGCTGGGCTCCACCAGCCCGCTCCCCAGCCCCACCGCGCCGACGGGCGTCGTCTTCGTCAAGCGCGGCACCCTGATCGCCCGCGGTGCACCCGGCGTGCGGAACGACCTGCGGGCTCGTAAGCGCGGCCGAAGCTGGCTCGTCCGCGACCGCCTCGCCCGCCTGCGAGCGGGCGGGGGCTGCCGGAAGCTCGGCCCCCGCCTCGTGAGCTGCCCGGCCGCAAAGGTGAAGCGCATCGCCCTCTACGGCGGGGCGGGCAACGACCGCCTCACGGTGATCGGCCGCATCCCGTCACGCCTGTTCGGCGGTCCCGGAAGGGACCGCACGGTCCGCCGCCTGCGTTAGCGCACGCGCTAGACGAGGAACTTGCCGTCGCGCTGCAGCTCTTCGCCGTCCACTGTGATCGAGCCGCCCTCGCGGAGGTCGCAGACCATGTCCCAGTGGACCGCTGAGCTGTTGGTTCCGCCGCTCTCGGGATAGGCCATCCCCACGGCCATGTGGACCGTGCCGCCGATCTTCTCGTCGAGCAGGATCTCCTTCGTGCCGGTCGAGATGCCGAAGTTCGTGCCGATCCCGAGCTCGCCGAGACGGCGCGCGCCGGCGTCGGTGTCCAGCATCTCGATGAGGAACTCCTCCCCCTGCTCGGCGGAGGCGTCCACGACCTTGCCGTTCTCGAAGCGCAGGCACACGCCCGAGACCGTCCTTCCCCCGTAGCTCGCGGGGAACGAGAAGCAGATCGTGCCGTTCACGGCGTCCTCGACGGGCCCGGTGAAGAACTCGCCGTCGGGCATGTTGTGCTCGCCTACGCACGGAATCCAGTTGCGGCCGGCCACGCCGAGCGTGATGTCGGTGCCCTCGGCCTGGATGCGGATCTCGTCCCTACCCTGGATCCAGTCGGTGAGGCGCCGGACCTCCTCGGACTGGCGCTGCCAGGCGGTAACGGGGTCGCCGTCGAGCGCGAGGCAGGCGGCGTAGTAGAAGTCCTCGTACGCCGGCAGCGACATGCCGGCCTCGCTCGCGTACGCATGCGTGGGAAAGAGGGTCAGCGCCCAGCGATAGCTGTCCTCCGCGGCGCGCCTCATCGACGTCTCCATGATCTGCTTGCGCGCCTTCTGGTGGCGGGACTGCTTCTTCGGGTCGGCCTTCGACAGCTCGCGCGTGTTGAGCGACGCCATCACCGAGATGTGCACGTCGGCGTTCTCGACCGCCCATTCCGTGGTCGGCGGCACCCAGTCGAGCTGGGCGTCGCTCGCGAGCTCGTAGAAGGCGGCCTGCGCGCCGGTCGTCTGCAGCTGCATGATCGGCAGACCGCCCGCTCGGAGCACCTCCTCGTAGATCGCCTGCACGAGCGGCTCGGCGGCGCTCGTAGCGGCGATCGAGCACACGTCGCCCTTCTTCACCCTCGTCGAGTAGCGGACGAGGATCTGAGCGAGCGAGTCGACGCGGTGGTCTCTCATGCGGCGTGGACCCTATCCACAAGCCACTGATGCAGCCTGCGCTCGTCGGTCAGCTCCGGGTGGAAGGCCACGGCCAGGATGTTCCCCTGGCGCACAGCGACCGGATGGCCGTCCACCTCCGCCAGCACCTCCACCTCGTCGCCGGCATCCTCGACCCAGGGGGCACGGATGAAGACCGCGTGCAACCGCTCGCCGTCGAAATCGAGCTCGGCCTCGAAGGACGCGAGCTGGCGGCCGAACGCATTACGTCGCACGGTGATGTCGAGCAACCCGAGGTGCTCGCGGTCGAGCATGATCATTCCGGCGCATGTGCCGAGCACCGGCCGGCCGCTGCGGACGAACTCGGCAAGCGGCTCGGCCAGGCCCTCGCGCTCCACCCCCAGGCCGATCGTGGTCGACTCTCCGCCCGGGATGACGAGCGCGTCGAGCCCCTCGAGATCGTCCGGCGTGCGGACCTCGCGT
>JBKPBS010000158.1:0-9086 GCA_046726915.1 Actinomycetota bacterium | reverse complement strand
ACTCCCTCCACCACGACCGGCTTCGCCTCGTTGGCCGCGCGGTCCACGATCGCGGTGATCCCCGTGCCCACCCGCTCGGCCTGGTCGCGGTAGCCGGCGATGCCGCCCGCCTCGAAGGCGGAGTAGTGGACCGTCGGCATCGCCTCATGGGTGAAAAATGCCCGGAGCACCTGCCGGATCACATCGGTCGCGATCACCCGGTTCACGCCCAGACGCGCGGCGAGCATGCTCGCGATCGTGGACTTGCCCACGCCCGTGGTGCCCCCGAGGAGAACCACGAGCGGGCGGTCGAGGCGATCGAGCCGGCGCCAGTTCGCGTAGCGGCGAGCGGTGAGGTCCCCTTCCTCGGCGGTGAGGACATCCTCGGCGAGTGTGTGCAAGGCGGCGATGTCGATCTCTCCACCACCGTTTGCGTCGAGCCGCTGCTCGATCTTACGAGCGAGCTCGAACGCGCGGCCCGGCGACAGTCCGGTCGCGGAGATCGTCTGCGCCATCAGGCCCTTCGAGTACGGCAGGCCGTGGCCCTTGTGGACGACGATGGTCTCAGGCGGCATCGCGGTAAAGCTTGACGAGTGCGTCGTCGATTCCGACCGGCCGGTTGCGGATGAAGACCACGCGCGCTCCCTCCGCCCGCGCACGCACGGCGACCGTGTCGATGGCCGCTGCCTTCAGCTCGGTGAGGTAGACGTCGGCACGCTCGGCCGCCGCGCGGTCGAGCTCCTCGGCGAGCACCGGCCGGCGAGCGAGGTTCGTGGAGGTCAGCACCGGGTCCGGAATCCCGTCCACCTCGGTGGCGCCGGTCGTGAAGACCGCCACGCGCGCGTCACCGGGCAGCTCCTCGACCGGCTCGGGGCTCAGTGAGAACGAGACCGCGTCCGGCGGCGGGTCGGATGCGCCCTCCGCCGCCAGCACCAGGTCCGCGCGCGCGAGCCGGTACTCCGCGAACGGCTCCGGGCGTCCCGCGCCGAGGATGCAGACGGTCCGGTCGGCCTCGACGGGCGGGATGCAGGCACCCGAGCCCTCGAACAGGATCGCGCCCGGCCCGAGCGACGCCGCGAGCGCCGCCCCCTCGTGTACGTTCGACTCGAAGGGCTCGCCCGCGAAGCCGCCGCCCACCCGCCGGCAGCCGACCGTGCGCACGCCGGCGATCACGGCGTCCTCGAGGTAGTCGGACGCCGCGTGAGAGCCGTTCTCCGCGAGCGCGATCAGGTCGTCCAGCGAGGGCGCCGCCTCGGCGAGGCGCGGCTCGGGCGGCCCGCCCCGGCCCATGCACACGATCACCGGGTCCACTCCCTCCTCGCGGAGCAGCGCCGCCCAGTGACCGCCCACCGCCGTCTTGCCGGTGCGCTTGCCGGTGGCGATCACGGCGAGCTTCGGCCCGTCGAACGCGACCGGCTCGTAGCGCGGCGGGTCGAGCCGCGCGCCCGGCGTCTCGTATGCGAGGCCGAGGCTGAGCGCGAGCGCGGCGAGCCGGAGCTTCCGCGAGGCCGGCAGCACGGGCTCGTCGGCGAGGTCGACGACCGCGTCGGCGCGCGGCGCCAGCCGCCGCAGCCCCTCCTCGGGCTCGGGCTCGACCGGCATCCCGTAGTGGTCCTCCAGCGAGCCCGGTCCGAGCTTCTCCTCACCGCCGCAGAACACGATCCCCGCGAGGTCGAGCCCGGCGAGGGCGTCGCGAACCGCGGACGGGTGGTGCTCCCCGTCGATGAGGGCGATCACCGGCACGGCGTGCATTCTTGCCGGACGGCTGCGGCCGGCGCCAGACGGCTGCTAGCGGCGTCTGCGCAGCACGCGGAAGCGGATCCGCTCGACGCGTGAGCGGTTCCCCGCGCTGTCCGTGATCACGAGCAGCGCGCGGTAGCGCCCGGGACGCAGCCGGCGCCCCGCTATCCGGCCGCGGAAAACGATCGTGTTCTGCCCGGCCGTCACCGTCTGCTTGATCGACCCGATGCGCTTGTAGGCCCTGCAGCGGCGCTTGCGCAGGAGGCGCCGGAACTCGGCGAGGCTGCCGGCCTGCCTGCGCAGCGCGCGCAGGCGCTTCCGCGTCTGCGGCACACAGCGCCGCTTGCCGCGGATCCTGACCTTCAGGCCCTTGACCTGCTTTTGGACCGTGAGCTTGGCGACGCCGGCCTCGCTCGAGTTGAAGGTGAACGTGGTGCCCTGGCCCGGGAAGAGCGTCGAGTCGCCGATGCTCAGGTCGCCGGCGGTCGGCGGAGTGGTGTCGGGCCCGCCACCGCCTCCCGGCCCGGGCCCGCCAGGCGCGGCCGGCTCCGGCTGCGGGTCGATCGGGACCACGCGGACCGGCGACTCGCCGATTCCCTGCCAGACGGCGAAGCCGGTGCCGGTCGGCGCGGCTTCGACGATCGGGTCGATGAACGTCTCCTTGATCGCGAGGTTCGCGACCGGGGTGAACGTCGCGCCACCGTCGTCAGAGCGCGTGTAGCGCAGGCGGCCGCCGTCGTGCAGGGTACGCCATACGAAGTGAAGCCGTCCCGAGCCGTCCTGCGAGTGGTTCGGGTACTCGAGGCTGTTGTTGTCGATCTCGTCCGGGCCCTCGACGTACACAGGGGCGCCGAACGTATTCGTAGCCGCGTCGAACTTGCGCAGGCCGACCCGGTTGTCGTTCGCGACGAACCACTTGTAGGTCAGGAAGATTCCGTTCGGCCCCGTGCTGAGGTGCGTCTCGTCGTTGTCGCCCTCGGCCCCGGGCAGCAGCTGGTTGATCTGCCAGTTCGCGACGTTGTTGAGCTCGGCAGCCGTCGGTGTTGCGTCGACCCGGTACGCGAACTTGACGGTGCTTAGGTCGCTGGCCGCCCAGACCGTCCGGTCCAGCGCGTCGTTGTAGACGACGGACGGCTTGTAGCCGAACAGCCCGCCCGTGCCCAGCGCCGCCGTCGCGGTGTCGGGCGTGGGAACAGCAGCGTCCGTCGCCTGGAACTCGGTGCTCTCGGTCCCGAGCGATATGTCGCCGGGGCTGACGTAGCCGGCCTGCCCATTGAGGATGAGGTTGTTCCCGATCTGAACCGGCGTCGCGGTGTCGAAGCTCACGCCGTTGTCGGTCGAGATCCAGCGGAAAGTGCGGTCGGTGATGCCACCGCTGGCACAGGACCAGCAGGACGCCAGGATCACGACCTTGCTGGGCGCAAACGTGAAGACCTGGGCGTCACCGGTGGCGTTGGCGGTCGTGGTCGGTCCCGGGAACGAGAGGACCGTCGACTCGGAATCGCAAACGGAGCCGCCGGCGGGCACGCGGCAGTAGTGGAGCCGGTCACCGGGATCCTCGTCCTGGAGCCACACCACATGGCCGATGCCATTGCTGTCGACCGCCAGGTCGTGACCGTGACCCACCCCGGCCGTGAACGGCGTGGCGGCATCCGCCGCCGGCGCGACCGCCAGCAGAGCAGCGGTGATCGTCAATGCGAGAAGCGGCCAGCGAGTCCTCATGCGTTCCCCCGTCGTCGCGATTGCGCCCATTCTCGACACGAGCCCGGCGGAAACAGACAAAAGTTGCGGCTCAGCCCGTGGCCGTCTCGCCCAGCAGCCCCGGGTCCTTCTCGTACTCGTACGTGCGCGGGTCGAAGGCGAGGATGGCGTCCTGCTCGTGGAACGGGTACTTCCGGAACACGGTGACCCGCTCCGGAGTGGCCTCGATGACGTTGTAACAGGGCTTCGTCTTGCCGCGGAGGCGGGTGGTGGACACCGTTCCGGCGTTCACCACGAACAGGTTCTCGAGCCGCCACGCGTAGGGCACATGCTTGTGGCCGGAGAGCACCAGGTGAGCGTCGGCGCGCTGGAGGCACTCGAGCGTGTCGCCGGCGTCGTGGACGATGTTCCGCTCGCGGCCCGTGCCCGGCACCGGCAGCAGGTGATGGTGGAGCACGAAGATGCGCAGGAAGGCCTCGTGTGCTCCGAAGCGCTCCTCGATCCACTCGTAGCGGCCGCGGCCGATCAGGCCGTTGTCGAGGTCGGGCTCGGTCGAATCCACCGCGAGGATGGAGACGCCGTTCAGGTGCAGCTCGGAGCGGCGCTCGCCGAACAGCTCCTCGAAATGCACGTAGCCGACGTTGCGCGAATCGTGATTCCCCGGGATCACCAGCATCCGGCCGCAGGCGATCTTGTCGAGGTACTCACGCGCGAGCTCGTACTCGCCGCGGAAGCCGTCACCGGTGAGGTCTCCGGAGATGACGACCACGTCCGGCTCCATCTCGTTCACCTCGACGATCGCCCGGTCGAGCATGCTCGGGACGAAGTGCGGCGAGCCGCAGTGGAGGTCGGACAGCTGCGCGATCATGAGGCCGTCGTTCACACGGCCTCCCGGCGCAGGTCGGACGCGAGCTCGAGCGCGCTGTCGGCGCCGTTCGCGAGGGCGTCGTGCACGCGCAGGTAGTCGCGCGCGCCGGCCACGTCGTGCACGCGGAGGATGCGCGCGCCCCCCTCGACGGCGGCGCCCACGGCAGCCAGCGTGCCCGCGTCGCGCTCGGCGGGCGGGCGCTCCGTCAGGGCGCCCACGAAGTCCTTGCGCGAGACCGCCAGCAGGAGCGGGCGGCCGAGCGTGGCCAGCTCGGGCAGGCGGCGGAGGAGCTCGACCGACTCCGCCGGGGTCTTGGCGAGATCGATCCCCGGGTCGAGGACGATGCACTCCTCGTCGACCCCCGCCGAGCGCGCCGCGGCCATTCGCTCGTCAAGGAACTCGCACACGCTGGTCACGACGTCGTCGTAGTGAGGGAACGCCTTCGTCTTCGGAGCTGCCTGCGTGTGCGTGATCCCGAGCGCGGCGTCCCTTTCCGCGCACGCGGCGGCCACGGTTTCGTCGCTCAGCCCGCTCACGTCGTTGATCATCGCCGCACCGGCGTCGAGCGCCGCGCGGGCCACCGGGCCGCGCCAGGTGTCGACCGAGACGAGCGCACCACGCCCGGCCAGCCGCTCCACCACGGGGACCACGCGGGCGATCTCCTCCTCGACCGGTATCGCCGCGGTGTCGGTGCGGCCGGACTCGCCTCCCACGTCGACGATGGCGGCGCCCTCGTCGAGAAGCCGGAGGCCGCGCTCGGCGAGCTCGTCGGGACCCTTCGGGCCCTGGGGGTCGGAGAACGAGTCGGGAGTCGCATTGACGATGCCCATGAGGACAGGCTCGGACAGGTCGAGCGTGCGATCGCGAAGCCGAACCTGCGGGCTCACGCGGCCTCCTCGGGAGCAGCGCCGGTCCCGGCCCCCGTGCCCGCGACCGCCGCCTCCGGGACCAGTCCCTCCGCACGCGCGACGTCGTACCAATCGGCCAGCTCGCGCTCCACGCGCGCTTCGTCCCAGTCGAGCTGACCGGCCATCGCACGGACCACCTTGACGGGTCCCTCGGCGCCCGGCTCGCACAGGCGGCGCGCGTCCAGCAGCCCCAGCCGTGTGCGGCGCAGCAGCACGTCGGCCACCGTTTGCGCCTGCTCGTGGTCGGCCGCGAAGGCGGCCTCCGCTGCGATGTCGGGAAGGTCGGGGCTGATTCTGGTCGCGAGCGCCGAGTCCACCGCCGCCAGCCTGATCACCAGGTTCGCCCCGTGCCCGTAGCGCGCGGCGAGGTGCACACGGCTCTCGCCATCCACGCCGGGCGCCTCCGGAAGCTCGTCGGCATCGACCGGCATCCCGAGCTGGATCTCGTGAGTCCGGCAGGGCGCGTCCCGCCCCTCGCGCTCGACCACCCGGTCGACCGCGAGCTTCGCCATCCGGCGCCAGGTGGTGAGCTTCCCGCCGGTGATCGTCACCAGCCCAGAGCTCGTCTCGTACAGCTCGGCCTTGCGCGAGATGTCCACCGACTTCTTGGGGTCGCCGGTCGAGATCAACGGCCGCACCCCCGCGTAGGCGCCGCTGAGGTCACCGGGCCCGAGCTCGGTCCCGAAGAAGGTGTTCAGCGCGTCGAGCAGATACGCGATGTCCTCCTCCCCCGGCGGAACGTGCTCCACGGACCCCTCGTAGTCGTTGTCGGTGGTGCCGACCAGCGTGCGGCCCAGCCAGGGCAGCACGAACACCGTTCGCCCGGCGCCCGCGGGCACGATCACGCCGGCGCGCACGTCGACCAGCTCGCGCGGCAGCGTCACGTGCGTGCCGCGGCTCGGCCGGATCACCGGGACCTCCTCCTCGACGTAGAGCTCCTGGGGCCGGAGCCTGTCGGCCCACACGCCGGTCGCGTTCACGACGTTGTCCGCGGCGAGCTCGAACTCGCCGCCGCCCAGGCCGTCGCGGACGAGCACCCCGGCAGCCCGCCCGGCGCGCTCCACGAGCCCGGTCACCTCGCAGCGGTTCGCGATCACGGTGCCGAAGCGCTCGGCCTCTCCGAGCACGGTCAGCACGAGGCGAGCGTCGTCGGTCTGGCAGTCGTAGAAGAGGTAGCCGGCGGTCGGATCACGATCCGCGAGAGCCGGGATGAACTCCACGAGCTCGGCGCCGTCGATGGTGCGGTGGCGCTCGGGACTCCACTCCTCCGACTCGTCGCGCCCCCGGCGCCAGGACATCACGTCGTACATGTTGAGGCCGACGCCCAGCATCCGGTCCGGGCGTTTCCCCTCGAAGGTCGGCACCACGAACGGCAGCGGGGTCACGAGGTGCGGCGCGAGCTTGACCAGCAACGAGCGCTCGAGCAGCGCCTCGCGCACAAGCCCGAGGTCGAAGTTCTGGAGGTAGCGGAGGCCCCCGTGCACGAGCTTCGACGAGCGGCTCGACGTGCCCGCGGCGAAGTCGGACTTCTCGACCAGCGCGACGCTGTACCCGCGCGAGGCGGCATCCAGCGCCACGCCCGCGCCGGTGATCCCGCCGCCGACGACGACCAGGTCAAAGCTGTCCCGCTCCATCGAGGCGAGAGCGTCTGCTCGCGGGATCACGGCAGGTACGTTACGAAGTCTCCGGGTGGCATCCGGCCAGGTGGCTCCTTCTCCTGCCTACGCGGGCCCAGGTGGAGGAGGCCGATGGCGCGCTCGCCGTCGGGGATGCCGGCTGCCGAGCAGCCGCCGGGCGTGCGCAGCACGGCGGGCGTCCGCCAGTACCCGGCGAGCCCGCGCGCGTGCGCCGCGAGCAGCACGATGTAGGCGGCCACCGCGGCAGCGGCGTAGTCCTCCTCGTCCTGAACGAGGTCGCCGCTCTCCACCGCCGACACCACGACCAGCGTTGGGGCGCGGTCCAGCTTCGCCGCGGCCTCCTCGCCCGCGGCCTCCTTCAGGCGCGCGAGCGACTCCGGGCCGAGTACCCGGAAGCGCCACGGGTTCGTCAGGTTGTGATTCGGCGCCCACCGAGCCAGCTCGAACAGCTCGTCGAGCGTCTCGCGCGGCACGGGCTCGAGCCCGTAGACCTTGTGGGTCCGGCGCGTTCGGATCGCCTCCTCGACTTCCACCCTGGCGAAGCTAGCGAATAGGGTGCCCGGCCATGCCCTCCGGAACCGTCCTCGTCACGGGCGCCTCGACCGGCATCGGCGAGGCCACCGTCCTACACCTGAAGACGCTCGGCTTCGACGCCGTGGGCGCCGTTCGCAAGGACGAGGACGCCGAGCGGCTCGAAGACCGCGGCGTTCGCACCGTGCGAATCGACGTGACCGACGCCGGCCAGATCGCGGCCGCGCGCGAGGAGCTCGGCGAGATCGCGCTCGCGGGCCTCGTGAACAACGCCGGCATCGCGGTGGCGGCGCCGCTCGAGTTCCTGCCGATGGACAGGCTGCGCCAGCAGCTCGAGATCAACCTGATCGGCCAGATGGCCGTCACGCAGGCCTTCCTCCCCGCTCTGCGCCGGGCTCACGGGCGGATCGTGAACGTCAGCTCGATCGGCGGCCGGGTGGCGCTGCCGCTGGTGGGGGCGTACAACGCGTCGAAGTTCGGGCTCGAGGGCCTGAGCGACGCGCTACGGCGCGAGCTGCGCTCGCAGGGGGTCGACGTGATCCTGATCGAGCCAGGCGGCGTGAAGACGCCGATCTGGAAGAAGGGCGAGGAGCTCGCGGACGCGATGCTCGCGGACGTGCCGCCCGAGGCGGAGCGGCTCTATGGGCGGTTGATCGAGGCGGTGCGCGCGGGGACTCAGAGGATCGCCCGCGAAGCCGGCAGCGAGCCGCACGAGGTGGCGGAGGTCATCGGGACCGCGCTCACGGCGGATCGGCCGCGCACTCGCTACCTCGTCGGCAGCGACGCGAAGCTCCGCGCCCGGATGGCGAGGGTGCTCCCGGACCGCGTGATGGACCGGATGATCGCGCGAGCGCTCGGCGCCTGAGCCCGCGGTCCGGGCGCTTACTCGAGCCGGTTCGCGAGCGCGTCCCGCTCGCGCTCCTCGACCTGCTCGAGCGTCAGGTCCGGGTCGCGCTGGTGGGCGAGGCTCACCTCGGCCGAGGTGGGCAGCGTCGCGGGGTCGGGCCAGGTCTCCGGATCCCAGAGCTTCGAGCGCACGAAGGCCTTCGGGCAGTGGGTGTAGACCTCCTCGGCCTTCACCACGATGGCCGCCCGCGGCGGCCTCCCGACCGGGGTCAGGCGCTCGAGCACGTCCGGGGCGGCGGTCACGGCGGCGTGGCCGTTCACGCGGAGCGTCGTGTCACGCCCGGGGATGAGGAAGATCAGCGCCACCCGGCCGCTGGAGACGACGTTCTCGAGCGTGTCGAGCCGCCTGTTGCCGGTCGCATCTGGGATGGCGAGGTGCTGGTCGTCGAGAACGGTGACGAAGCCCGGCGGGCCGCCCCGCGGGCTCACGTCGGAACGGCCGCCCTCGGCGTGGGTCGCCACGAACAGCATGGGCGCGGCGGCGATCAGCCGTCTGCATAGCTCGTCGATGTGGCCGATGTCCTTGCGTACGGCCCGCTCCATCGGCGCGTCGTAGAAGTCGCGCAGCTGCTCCGGACGCGTCATGGCGCCGGCGAACGGGTCGAGCTCGGGCATGGCGTGACTATCCCACGTCGGCGCGACGGGGCAGCACGAAGCGGTGCAGCACCCACAGCAGCCCGACCAGCCCGAGTGCCGCCAGGATCCCGGCCCACAGTGGAACCGGCTCGGGGCCCTTCGTCGCGCCCTGAGTGGCCGCCTTCTGCGCGAGCGTCGCGGCAGTGGTGCCCTCGGACTCGGGGATCGGCTCGCCGGTGG
>JBKPBS010000157.1:0-14427 GCA_046726915.1 Actinomycetota bacterium | reverse complement strand
GGGCGCTACAGGATCGACTCGGAGAACACGCTCGAGCTGAGCGGTGTCGCGTTCGTCCCGGGCGTGACGCTCACGGGGCGGCTGGAGCACTTCATGACGAGGCGCCAGACGGGCCGCCTGCGGATCGGCGGCAGGGCGGCGCCGCATGGCCTGATCACGATTCGGCGCCATCGGGTGCGAGGGCGCCTCGGCGGCCGCCGCGTCAGCGGGACGTTGAACGCACCGACGGCGGTCGTGGCGCTGAGCGCGCGGCGCGACCGCTGGCCCGTCCCGCCCGGCACGCCCTAGGCCACCGAACCCTCAACCACCCTCGAGGGGTCTGACCCCTCCACGACGATCTCCCCGCCGCGCGACGGCGCGAACACGATCGCCCGCCGGACGCGCCGCTCCGGCTCGGGCCGGGCCGCGCGGATGTCCAGCCGGGACACGAGCTCGCGCAGCACGACCTTCATCTCGAACTGGGCGAAGCTCGCACCGAGGCAGCGGCGCACGCCCCCGCCGAACGGGATCCAGGTGTAGGTGCCGGGCGGCTTCTCCAAGAAGCGCTCCGGCCGGAACGCGCGCGGCTCGTCGTAGACGTCGGCGCGCCGGTGCAGCAGGTAGATGCACGGCGCGACGTTCACGCCGGCGGGCAGCGTGCGGCCGCCGATCTCCATCGGCTCGATAAGGCGGCGGAGAACGAGCGCGATCACCGGCCTCAGCCGGAGGATCTCCTTGATGACCGCATCGAGGTAGGTCTCGTCGCCTGCGTCGATCTCGTCGCGGAGGCGGGCGAGGGTGGCGGGGTGGTGGGTCAGGGCATCCAGCGCCCAGGCGAGCGCCGTGGCACTCGTCTCATGGCCGGCAACGAGGAGCGTCATGAGCTCGTCGCGGAGCTCCTTGTCGCTCATCTCGGTGCCGTCGTCGTGGCGGGCTTGGAGGAGCAGCGAGAGCACGTCGTCGCGCTCGGCGAGGTCGGGCGCGTCCCGGCGGGCGTGGATCTCCTCGTAGATGAGCTCGTCGGCCGGCTCGATCACCGAGCGAACGAGGCCCAGGTCCGCAACGCGGCGCGGGCCGAGCGTGGCGAGCAGCGCCATTCGCTGCGGCTGCGCGGCGAACGCGAGCAGGTTTCGAAGGACGTCGCCCAGCCGCTCGAGCCGCGCGCTCTCCTGGACGCCGAAGACCGTCCGCATGATCACCTCGAGCGTGATCGCCTGCATGGTCGGCCAGGCCGACAACGGCTCCCCGGCCGGCCAGCGCTCGATCTCGCGCGCCGCGACGCCGGCCATGGTCTCCTCGTAGCCGCGCATCCGCTCGCCGTGGAAGGGCGGCAGCATCAGCTTGCGCTGAGCCATGTGGGCGTCGTCGTCGAGGAGGAGCACCGAGTGGCTGCCCAGCACGGGCAGAAGGACGATGTTCGCCTCGCCGGCGTGGAGCAGCCTCGGATCGCCGGTGAACACCTGCTTCACGGCGTCCGGATCGCTGATGAACACCCAGGTGCCCTCGTGGGTGATCCTGAGCGTGAACATGTCGCCGTAGCGCCGGGCGGAGTCCTCCATGAAGGCGGCGGGCCGCGCGATCCAGCGAGCGGTTTGAAGCGCCCGCGGCGCCCCGGGTCCGGGCGGCAGGGAGGGGGTCTGATCCCTAGGCAAGGCTTCGGCCCGCCAGCTTCGCATGCGCCGCCACGTCCGCCGCGAACTCGGGGAAGTCCGCCGCGTACAGCTGCTGCGGCCCGTCGCACAGCGCCAGTTCGGGGTCCTCGGCCACCTCCACGATGATCCCGTCCGCGCCCACCGCCGCGGCCGCGCGCGACAGCGGGCCCACCAGGCGGCGGTCGCCGGACGCGTGCGACGGGTCCACGATCACCGGCAGGTGCGTGTGCAGCTTCAGCCACGGCACCGCGCCGAGGTCGAGCGTGAAGCGCATCGCGCTGTCGAACGTGCGGATGCCGCGCTCGCACAGCATCACCCGCTCGTTGCCCTCCTTGAGGATGTAGTCGGCGGCCTGGAGCAGCTCGTCCAGGGTCGACGAGAGCCCGCGCTTCAGCAGCACCGGCTTGTCGAGCTTCCCGACGACCTCGAGCAGGCCGTAGTTCTGCATGTTGCGAGCGCCCACCTGGATTACGTCGACGGAGGCCGAGAAGTCATCCGCGAGCTGAGCCGAGGTCATCTCACTGACGACCGGGAGACCGGTCTCCTCGCGAGCGGCTCGCAGGATCTCGAGTCCTTCGATGCCCAGTCCCTGAAACGAGAACGGTGAGGTTCGAGGTTTGAACGCTCCGCCTCGGAGCATTGATGCGCCGGCGGAAGCGACCGCGCGGGCGACACCGAGGGTTTGATCGCGGGACTCCACCGTGCACGGTCCGGCGATCAGGCAGAACCTGTCAGGTGCACCGATGTGACGGTCGAGGACGTGGAATGTGGTCGGCTCGTGGTGCGAGAGCTCGCTCGAGGCGAGCTTGTAGGGACGCGAGATCGGGATCACGCGATCGACGCCCGGTAGTCCTTCCAGGCCCATCTCGCGAACCCCCTCGGGATCGCCGATGGCGCCGATGGCTGTGGTGAGCTCGCCCGGCATGACCTTGGCGTGCACGCCGCCCGCCTGCAGGCGGTCCACCACCGCGTCGATCTGCGCCGGAGTCGCCTCCGGCGTCATCACGACCATCATGTGCCGACCTCGGTGCGGGTCTTTCGCGAGCGGTACATCGTGACCAGGAGGAGCCCGATCACCGCGAGTGGGAACGGCACGATCACGGCGACCGGGATGTCGAGCCCGGCCTTGATCAGCAGCGCCAGCCCGGCGCCGATCAGGACGACCGCGAGCGTCGTGCGCAGCACGGCCGGCTCCACGCGCACCGACCAGTGGCTTCCGAGCCACACGCCGGGCACCGAGCCGAGCAGGATCGTGCCGACGAGCCCGAAGTCGACGTTCCCGGCGACGATGTGCGCGAGCCCAGCGGCCCAGAGCAGGATCGCCGCGTGGAAGACGTCGGTGCCCACGACACGCTGCGGCGAGAGCCGGAACAGCAGGATCAGCCCGACCGCGATGAGCGCGCCGCTCCCCGCGGAGGTCACGCCGAGCACGAAGCCGACCGAGAGGCCGAGCAGCACCGCTGCCACCTTGTGCCGCCGCTCCATCTCGATCGTGTCGCGCTCGCGCTCGTGCATCTTCTTGAGGAACGCGCGCACGAGCGTGGCCGCGCCGGTGATGAGGAGCGCGCCCGCGAGCAGCGCGATCACCGTGTCCTCGAAGTCCGATCCCAACCAGTCCTTGAGCAACGTGAGGACGTAGACGCCGAACACCGCCGCTGGCACCGAGCCGATCGCCATCCAGCTCGAGAGCGTCAGGTCGACGGTCTTCTGGCTCCAGTGCTTGTAGCCGCCGACTGTCTTCGTGACGGCCGCATATGCGAGGTCGGTGCCGATCGCGGTGGTCGGCGTCACGCCGAACACGAGGATGAGCATCGGGGTCATCAGCGAGCCCCCGCCGATCCCCGTCATCCCCACAAGGATGCCGACACCCAGCCCGAACGCTACGAGGGCGAAATCCACCGGGGCAGCGTAGTCGAGGGCGAGCCGGCTTCGGCGTCCTTGGTGGCCACGATCACCAGTTGCCGGGCCCTTGTGTCCGTCTGGCTCGTCGATCGTGCGCTCGTGCTCGAGGTGCAGCGGGCGGAAGAGCCGGCGTACGCGCTCCGCGCTGAAGGCGTGCGGCTCCTCGGCGGTCGGCTCACCCTCGATGTCCACGCGTTCAGGATGAGCGTGCCGCCCGGCGACAGGACCCGGACGACCTCCGAGAGAACAGCGCACCGCCGCGGATGTGAGCGTCCCACTGCTCGATCCAGAAGCGCAGCTCCTTGTCGGCGTCGCCGCCCTCGCGCTTCCAGCGGCGCAGCAGCCTGCGCAGCATCTCTCTCAGAGGACCATGCCCGCACCGACGGTGTCGTTCGTCGACTCGTCGATGAGGACGAAGCTGCCGGTGGCGCGGTTGCGCCGGTACTCGTCCACGAGCAGCGGCGTCGACAGCCGCAGGCGCAGCTTGCCGATCTCGTTCAGCTCGAGCCCGTTCGCATCCTCGTCGCGATGGAGCGAGTTCACGTCGATGCGGTAGATCAGCTGATCGACCTTGGCCAGAGCAGTGCGGCTCGTGTGCTTGATCCGGTAGCGGCCGGTCGGCGACAGCGGGCGCTCGGACATCCAGCAGACCATCGCGTCGATGTCCCTCGCCTCCTTCGGCCGGTTCGCCGGGCGGCAGATCATGTCGCCGCGGGAGACGTCGATGTCGTCCTCGAGGCGCAGCGTCACCGACAGCGGCGGGTAGGCCTCGTCGAGCTTGCCGTCGTAGGTGTCGATGCCGGCGATGCGGGTCGTGCGGCCCGACGGCAGCACGACGACCTCGTCGCCCTTGCGGAAGACGCCCGAGGCGACCTCGCCGGCGTAGCCGCGGTAGTCGTGCAGCTCGTCCGACATCGGGCGAGTGACCCACTGGACGGGGAAGCGGGCATCCCGGAGGTTCCGGTCGGAGGCCACGTGCACGTGCTCGAGGTGGTAGAGCAGCGACGGTCCCTCGTACCAGGTCATGTTCTGTGAGCGCTCGACCACGTTGTCCCCGTGCAGGGCCGAGATCGGGATGAAGGTCACGTCCTGCACGTCGAGCTTCGCGGCCCAGCCGCTGAACTCGGAGGAGATCCGGTCGAAGACCTCCTGGTCCCAGTCCACGAGGTCCATCTTGTTCACGCACACGACCAGGTGCGGGATCCGGAGCAGCGACGCGATGAACGCGTGCCGGCGCGACTGCTCCAGCACACCCTTGCGCGCGTCGATGAGGATCAGCGCGAGGTCGGCCGTCGAGGCCCCCGTGACCATGTTGCGCGTGTACTGCTCGTGGCCGGGCGTGTCCGCGATGATGAACTTGCGCCGTGGCGTGTGGAAGTAGCGGTAGGCCACGTCGATCGTGATGCCCTGCTCACGCTCGGCACGCAGGCCGTCGGTGAGCAGCGCGAGGTTCACGTAGCCGTCGCCGCGCCGCTTCGAGGTCTCCTCCACGTGCTCGAGCTGGTCCTCGAAGATCGACTTGGTGTCGAACAGCAGCCGGCCTATCAGCGTCGACTTGCCGTCGTCGACCGAGCCGGCCGTCGCGAAGCGGACGAGCTCGGAGGTGCGGATGGCCATGGGCCGCCCGTTGGTCGCCGCGCCGGGCATGGCTAGCGGTTCCTCCGGGAGCTCAGGGCCGGGCTGGCGAGCGAGAACCCCGACTGGCAAGGACGCAGGGAGCCGGAATAGCCGGAGGCTATTTCGGTGACCGAGGACGCCGCCAGGCGGAGGTTCGCAGCCGCCAGGCCGGACTTGAGCGACTGGACGGGCCGCATTAGAAGTAGCCCTCCTTCTTGCGGTCCTCCATCGCCGCCTCCGAGATGCGGTCGTCGGCGCGGGTCTCGCCGCGCTCGGTGATCCGCGTCGCCGCGATCTCCGCGACCACGTCCTCGAGCGACTTCGCCTCCGAGGCCACCGCGCCCGTGCAGCTCATGTCGCCGACGGTCCGGAAGCGCACCCACTTCTTGAACGGCTCCTCGCCCGGCAACAGCTCAACGTGGTCTGACACCGCGTACAGCATCCCATCGCGCCTGAAGACCTCGCGCTCGTGCGCGAAGTAGATGCAGGGCAGCTCGAGCTCCTCCTCGGCGATGTACTGCCACACGTCGAGCTCGGTCCAGTTCGAGAGCGGGAACACGCGCACGTGCTCGCCGGGCTTCACGAACCCGTTGTAGATGTTCCAGAGCTCGGGCCGCTGGCCCTTCGGGTCCCACTGGCCGAAGTGGTCGCGGAACGAGAGGATGCGCTCCTTCGCGCGGGCGCGCTCCTCGTCGCGGCGGGCGCCGCCGAAGGCCGCCCTGAAGCCGTGCTTCTCGATCGCGTCGAGCAGCGTCACCGACTGGAGCCGGTTACGCGAGGCGCGCGGCCCGGTCTCCTCGACGACGCGGCCGTTGTCGATCGACTCCTGCACGGACGCGACGATCAGCCGCGCGCCCATCTCCTTGACGAGCCGGTCGCGGTACTCGATCACCTCGGGGAAGTTGTGGCCCGTGTCCACGTGCATGACCGGGAACGGCAGGCCGCCGGGGTGGAATGCCTTGCGGGCGAGATGGAGCAGGACCGCGCTGTCCTTGCCGCCCGAGAAGAGCAGCACCGCGCGCTCGAGCTCAGCCGCGACCTCGCGGATGACATGGATTGCCTCTGACTCGAGGGCGCGGAGATGTGAGATTTCGTAGGTCAAACGTGCAGGCCGCACTCAGTCTTGTCCTGCCCGGCCCAGCGGCCCTCGCGGCCGTTCCCTGGAAGCGTGCACGGAGCGCAGCCGATCGACTCGTAACCCCGATCGTGTAGCGGATGGTAGGGCAGATCGTGGTGGTGGACGTAACTCCACACGTCACGGTCGGTCCACTCGGCGAGCGGATTGAACTTCCAGACGCCGCGCGACTCGTCCCATTCGACCTGTTCGGCGTCCGCCCGGGTGGGCGACTGCTCGCGCCTGATGCCCGTTATCCAGGCCTGCGCGCCCTGGAGCGCGCGCTCGAGAGCGTCGACCTTGCGGGCGCCGCAGCAGGTCGACGCGCTCCACGGCGTGCCGTTCTGCGGCGTGGCGTCCACGACCTCCACGCGCAGTCCGTAGCGGTCCTCGACCTTCCGCCAGACCTCGTAGGTCTCGGGGAAGAGCACGCCGGTGTCGATCGTGAACACACGCGCGGAAGGCTCGATCTGCATGAGCATGTCGATCAGCACCGACTCCTCCTTCTGGAAGGAGCAGGCCATGACGAGCGAGGGATGATGCCGCTCGATGGCGGTGCGGAGCGTCTCCTCTGCCGTGTCGACGACGTTCGGCACGCCGCGGGCGGTGCCCGCGGCGCGCTTTCCGTTTACACCGCGCATTCGCCCTCACCCCGGATGACCTGGAAGGGCTCCTTGCGCTGCCAGTCCATGAAGAACTGCATGTTGTTCAGGCTGAACTCGACCGGCATCGAGAGGTCGCGGACCTCGTCCTCGAAGCGCGTCTGGCCGACGCGCTCGGCGAAGTCGTTGAACACCTCGCCGTCCTGGCGCTCGGCCTCGTACATCCGGACCCAGCGCTCGACGGCGTCCGGCACGCGCTTCGCCGGGAGGCGGACCTTCAGGCGCGTGCCGTAGATCACCTCGCCGCCCTCGTAGTTGCCGCCGATGTGGGCGACGTACGCGGGGATCGTGTGCTCGCCGACCTTGATCGACGCGCCGTAGAACCCGATGTTTGCGATGTGGTGCTGGCTGCAGCCGTTCGGGCAGCCGGACATCTTGATGTGGATGCGCTTCGTGAGCTCGTCCTCGATGCCCATCGACTCGATGCGCTCGCGCACCGCGTGATTCAGGCCCATCGAGCTCGTGATGCCGAGCTTGCACGAGTCTGTGCCCGGGCAGCTCACGACGTCGTTGATCTCGTCGGCGCCGGCGTCGCCGAGGCCGAGCTGGGACAGCGCCTGCCAGACCTCGTAGACCGATTCGTTCCGGACCCAGCGCAGCACCAGGTTCTGGTGCACCGTGGTGCGGGCGTAGCCGCCCGAGTACCTGCGCATGATCTCGGCGAGCCCGCGGAACTGCTCGGGCGTGAGGTCGCCGCGGATCACCTTGATCTGCACGGTCGAGAAGCCCGTCTGGCGCTGGGGGACCACGCTCGTGGAGCGCCAGCGCTCGAACTCGCCGCCGTCGCCGTTCGGGCTCGCGTAGGTCGCGAGCGCGGCCGGGGCGCCGGCCTCCTCGTCGTCGATGAAGAGGAGCGGCTGGGGATCGAAGTCGCGCTCCGCGACCCAATCTCCCTTCAGCTCCTCGTCCACCTGGCGGGCCAGCTCCTCGATCCCGTACTTGTCGACGAAGACCTTGATGCGCGCACGCGCGCGGTTGGCCCGGAGCCACTCCTGGCGGTCGAATATCCGGAACACGGCCTCGGCGACCTTCAGGTACTCGCCGTCGTCCGCGCTCACGAATTCGCGCAGGGTCGGCGCGACGCGCGGCATGATCGACGTGCCGCCGCCCACGCGCAGCTCGAAGCCCTTCACCCCATCGCGGATGCGCGGGATGTAGGCGATGTCGTGGATGCCGGTGATCGCCCGGTCCTCGTCGGTCGCGGTGAATGCCGTCTTCACCTTGCGCGGCATCAGCTGCGTCGTGGGGTGGCGCACGAAGTAGCGCACGTAGGCGCCCACGTAGGGGGTGGGGTCGAAGAGCTCGCCCTCGCATACGCCGGCCCACGGGTCGCCGGTCACGTTGCGGACGGTGTTGCCGCAGCCCTCGCGGCTCGAGAGGCCCGAGTCGGACAGCTCGCGGATCGCCTTGGCGGCGTCGCGCAGCGGGATGTGGTGAAGCTGGATGTTCTGGCGCGTGGTGATGTGGCCCTTGTTGAGGGGCGCGTACTTCTCCACGACGTCCGCGAACGCCTCCATCTGCTCCGGCGTGATGCCGCCGAAGGGCAGCTTCACGCGGATCATCTGGACGTCGGCCTGGCGCTGTCCGTAGACGCCCTGCTTCAGCCGGAAGCCGATGAACTGGTCCTCGGGCGTCTCGCCTTCGAGGAACTTCTCGGCCTCGTTGTCGAAGTCGTCGAACTCCCGCTCGAGGATCGGAATGACGTGGCCCGGGACGTTCTCGTATACCTCCGGGTTGTCCAGGGACCCCTGCTTGCCCTTGCGCTTAGCGCCAGCCGGCGGCGCGGAAACCGGTTCCATGATGGGAAAGTACCAAAAGCCAGTCGGAATTCCTGCCTTTTATCGGCAGGCCGGCTTCAGGTACTGACCGCGCGCCTGTAACGGTGGACGGAAAGCAGCGCGAAGAGCGCGATCAGGCCCAGACACCAGAGCACCGCCTCCCAGACGTTGTTGCCGGCCGGGGCGTCCACGAACAGGGCTCGGGTGGCGTCCACGACCGTGCTGAAGGGGTTGGCCTTGGCGAATGCCTCGATGGCCGCGGGCATCGACTCCGGCGGCACGAAGGCGGATGACGCGAACGTCAGCGGGAAGATCACGATGAACCCGAGCGCCTGCGCGCCCTCGGCCGACTTCGAGACCAGCGCGACAAATGCGAACGCCCAGGAGAACGCGTAGCCGAACAGGAGCAGCAGGCCGAAGCCGGCGAGTACCTCCAGCGGGCTGGAGGTGAAGTTGAAGCCCACGAGCAGGCCCACGACCACCATCACGACAAGCGACACGGTGTTCGTGGCCACGTCCGCCAGCGTGCGGCCCGCGAGCACTGCCGAGCGTGCCATCGGCAGGGAGCGGAAGCGGTCGATGAGGCCCTTGCGCAGGTCGTCCGACAGGCCGATGGCCGTGACGAAGCCGCCGAACGACATCGTCTGGACGATGATCCCCGGCATCAGGAAGTCCACGTAGTCGTCGTAGCCCGGCGTGCTGATCGCCCCGCCGAAGACGTACACGAACAGCACCACGAACATGATCGGCTGGATCGTGAAGGAGACCCAGAGGTCGGGCTGGCGCGGGATCCGCAGGAGGTTGCGCTTCGCGACGACCGCCGTGTCCGCCACCGCGTACGCCAGGCCGCTCACGCCGCCGCCTCCTCGCGCTCCTTGACCTCCTCCTCCTCCTCTTCCTCGTCCGGCTCGGCCGCGTGGCCCGTGAGGGAGATGAAGACGTCGTCGAGCGTGGGCCGCCGCACGGCGATGTCGGCGATCCCGACACTGGCGGCGTCGAGTCGCCGCACCGCCTCCGCGATGTCGCCGCGGGACTTGTCCAGCGGCATCACGAGGATGCCGTGCTCGCACTTCGGCCGCTCGTCCGCGAGCGGCGCGAGCGCCTCGATCGCAGCCGGCTCATGGTCGTAGGTCTTGAGCGTGACCTCGAGCCGCTCGCCTCCAACGCGGTCCTTCAACTCGTTGGGCGTGCCCTCCGCGATCACGGTCCCGTGGTCGATCACGGCGATGCGGTCCGCGAGCCGGTCGGCCTCGTCGAGGTACTGCGTGGTGAGCAGGACGGTCGTGCCCGCCGCCACGCGAGCCTCGATCGTCTCCCAGAGCTGGAGGCGGCTGCGCGGGTCGAGGCCGGTCGTGGGCTCGTCGAGGAACAGCACCGGCGGGCGCGCCACGAGCGCCGCGGCCAGGTCGAGCCGGCGCCGCATGCCGCCCGAATAGGTCTTCGCGAGGCGGTCCGCGGCGTCCGTGAGCGAGAAGCGCTCGAGCAGCTCATGCGCGCGCTCGCGCGAGGGCCCGCGGCCGAGGTGGTAGAGACGCCCGACCATGTCGAGGTTCTCGAATCCGGTGAGGTTCTCGTCCACGGCCGCGTACTGGCCGGCGAGCCCGATCTGCGCGCGCAGGGCGGCGGCGTCGCGCACGACGTCGAGCCCGGCCACCCGCGCGGTGCCGCCGTCGGGCGGGAGCAGCGTGGTGAGGATGCGCACCGCCGTGGTCTTGCCGGCGCCGTTCGGGCCGAGCAGCCCGAGGATCGTGCCGGGCGGGGCGCTCAGGTCGATGCCGCAGAGCGCCTGAACGTCGCCGAAGCGCTTGCGAAGTCCCTCCACGGCAATCGCTGCGTCGGCCATCCGAGCACTGTACGGATCGTCGAGTATTTGGGGCATGCCGCCCTTGAACATCTCCGAGCCCGAGGTCGACTACTACCGCGGCGAGAAGCCGTAGCGCCAGGGCGAGTCGCCGGGACTGCGCTTCGTGCCCTCGAGCAACCCGGCCCGGAGCCAGGCGCTGAGCTCGGGCCCGGGCCGCGCCGGAGGCGGAGCGGTGTCACGAATGAACTGCTCGATCGCCGCGGCGATCGCCGCCGCCTCCTCGGGGGACGCCGGCTGGCGCACCTCGATGCGAGGCCTGGCGGGACTCTGCTTGCCGTTGCGGCCCATAACAACAAACTACGGGGTCAGACCCCTTGAGGGTGGTTGAGGGTTAGCGTAATCGCTGATGCCCGACCTCCTCGTCTTCCCGCAGGAGACCGTTCTTCGCGCGATCGAGCCGGCTGAGGCGATTGAGCGGGTGCGGGATGGGTTCGTCGAGTACGCCGGCAACGAGTGGCAGATGCCGCCCAAGGTGTATCTCGACGCTTCGCCGAATGGGGACTTTCGAGCCATGCCGGCCAAGGGCGCGGGCCTGGCGATCCTCAAGTGGGTCACCTCCTTCCCCCGCAATCCCGAGGCGGGGCTGCCGGTGGTGATGGGGATGATCTGCGTGTCCTCGGCGGCCGACGGCGAGCCGCTCGCGCTCGTGGACGTCCGGGCGGTCACGGCGCTTCGAACCGGAGCGGTTGCCGCCGTGGCAGCGCAGGAGCTGGCCCGCGAGGACGCGCGCACCGTGGGCATGATCGGCTGCGGCCTACATGGCACCTGGGCGGCGCGCTGCCTCGCGGCGGCGGAGTACGGGCCGGGCATCTGCTTCGACCCGGATCCCGAGGCCGCCGGCCAGCTCGCCGGCGAGCTCGGGTGGGAGGCCGGCACGCGTGAGGACGCGCTCGCCTGCGATGTCGTGACCTGCGTGACGCCCGGAAACGAGCCGGTCGTGCGCGCCGGCGATCTGAGGCCGGGGGTGCACCTCAACATGCTCGGCGCCGACGGCCCTGGCAAGGCGGAGGCCGAGCCCGCGGCCGTGGCACGCGCCCAGCTGTTCTGTGACGAGTGGGAACAGGCGAGCCACGGCGGCGAGCTCACCGGAGCCGTCGAGGCGGGCCTGGTGACCCGGGACCAGGTCGCGGAGCTCGGCGCAGTACTCACGGGTTCTCATCCAGGGCGTTCCGCTCCGGAGGGGGTTACTCTGTTCGACTCCACGGGACTGGCGATCCAGGACCTCGCGCTCTGCCTCGCGTTGATCGAGGCCCACCGTGCCGGGCGCGTGCGTGCGGACACCGTCCGGCTGTGAGCAATCCACGACCTCGAGGCCCAATGCGCAAACTGTTTCTCACCATTGCCGTCCTGTCCTTGACCGCTCTTCCCGTGGCCGGCTGCGGCGGCGACGAGGAGGCCGCCTCCAGCGCCTCCGAGCTCGCTCCGGCGGGCGCGGCAATGTACGGCGAGGCCACCCTCAAGCCGGAGGGCGACCAGAAGCAGGCGGTCGACTCCATCCTCGCCAAGTTCCCCGGCGGCGGGCAGGCCGGCGACAAGCTCAAGGAGCTGATCGACAAGGGCCTCCGGGAGTCGGACGCCGGGATCACCTTCAAGGACGACATCGAGCCGTGGCTCGGCGACGAGGCGGCGTTCTTCGCCAGCGGGATGGACGCGAGCGGCGACTTCAAGGCCGCGGCCCTGCTGGTGGCGACCGAGGACGAGGACAAAGCCCAGGAGGCGCTCGAGAAGTCGGCCGAGGGCAAGATCACGCGAAAGACCTACAACGACGTCGAGTACCTGACCGATGAGTCCCAGGGGGAGGCCGAGGCCGGTGCGGTGTTCGACGGCTTCCTCGTGCTCGGAAGCCAGCCCGGGGTGAAAGCCGCGATCGACGCGAGCAAGGGCGATTCGAAGCTCTCCGACGACGAGGGCTTCAAGAACGCGCTCGAGGGTGCCGCCGACGACCGGCTCGGGCTCTTCTACCTCAACTCGCCGGAGCTCCTGAAGACCATCCAGCGGGCGGGGACGCCGCTGCCGGACTCGTTCAAGCAGTTCCTCCAGGAGCCGTTCGTCGCCACACTCGACGCCGACGACGACGGCGTCCTCTTCGAAGCGACGATTCCCGAGGATCTCGCGACGGCGTTCGCGTTCTTCGGCCAGGGCAGCGACCTGCTTACCGACATGCCCGCGGATTCCTGGCTCGCGCTAGGGCAGACCAACTTCGGCAAGCTCCTCGACTTCTACGTCGACGCGTTCGCCGGGCTGGCCGGCGGACGCGACGCCATCGAGCAGGAGCTCCATGCAGCGACCGGGCTCGACCTCCAGAAGGACGTGATCGACTGGATGGGCGACTTCGGTGTCTTCGTGCGCGGCACAAGCGTGTCGAAGCTCGACGGTGCGCTCGTCATCGAGACCTCGGACGAGGCCGCGTCCGGGCGCTTCATCGCCGCGCTCGAGCGCCTCGCGAAGAGCCAGGCGGGAGGCGAGGTGCGGATCGGCCCGCTCACGGCGCCGGGCGGCGGCAAGGGCTTCACCGCGCAGGGCGCGGGGATCCCGAAGCCGATCCACGTCTTCCAGCGGAGCGGGCGCGTGGTGTTCGCGTACGGCGATGCCGCGGCGACGGATGCGGTCGACGCGCGCGACAAGCTCGGCGACTCGCCGGAGTTCACGGCCGCGCGCGACTCCCTGGGGGACTACGACGTCTCGTTGTACGTGCTGACGCAGCCGATCCTCGACCTCGTCGACTCGACAAGCGCTGCCGGCGATGCCGACTGGCAGGACGCGAAGCCGTACCTCGAGCCACTGAGCGCGCTCGTGGGCGGCACGTCGGGTGACGGCGGCGACCTGAAGTCGGCGTTCAAGCTGGTCGTGAAGTAGCCCGGGGTTAGAGTCGGCGCGTGACCCTCGAGGAACGCGCCTTCCGGAAGGCCACGCGCCGGCTCATCCCGTTCCTCTTCCTCATCTACGTGGTCGCGTACCTCGACCGCGTGAACGTGAGCTTCGCTCAGCTCCAGCTCGAGGACGACCTCGGCTTCAGCGACACGATCTTTGGAATCGGGGCGGGGATCTTCTCGCTCGGCTACGTGATCTTCGGGGTGCCGAGCAACCTCGCGCTGGCGCGCTTCGGCGCCCGGCGCTGGCTCGCCACGATCATGATCGTCTGGGGCGTGATCTCCGCGTCGATGATGCTGATCGACGGCGCCGCCAGCTTCTACGTGCTGCGCTTCCTCCTCGGCGCGGCCGAGGCCGGCTTCTTCCCGGGGATCATCCTCTTCCTCACCTGGTGGTTCCCCGAGCGCGAGCGCACACCCGTGCTCGCTCTGTTCTTCACGGCCGTGTCGGTTGCGTACGTGTTCGGCGGGCCGATCTCGGGCGGCCTCCTCGAGCTGGACAGCTTCGCGGGGCTCGACGGCTGGCAGTGGCTGTTCCTGATCGAAGGGCTCCCGGCGATCGCGCTCGGGATCGTCACCTTGCGCTATCTCGACGAGCGGCCGGAGGACGCCGACTGGCTGGAGGCTGGCGAGCGGAAGTTCCTCGCCGCCGAGGTCGAGCGCGAGCGCGCGCTGACAGAGCGGCTCGGGGGCCAGCGGGTTCGCGATGCGCTCGGGAGCAGGCGGGTCTGGCTGTTCGGGCTCGTGAACTTCGTCCTGCTCGCCGCCGGGTTCGGCCTCACGTTCTTCGTGCCGGACCTCGTCCAGGACCGCACCGGCTACACGGACTTCGAGGTGGGCGTGCTCGCGGCCATTCCGTTCGGGTTTGCGACGGTGGCGATGATCGTCGCCTCGCGCCGCGGGAGGGGGCTGGCGGCTCCCATGCTCACCGGCGCCGCCGGCACGCTCATCACCGCATATGCGCAGTCACCACTGCTCCTGACGCTCGG